>NZ_CP150145.1:3319066-3620800 GCF_037963835.1 Paenibacillus sp. FSL H8-0332 | reverse complement strand
GAGTGGTGTATCCCCATCAAATAACGTCACAGCGAACGCCCCGTCTTCAAAATACTGCGTGATCTCCTCTAACGAATAATCATTCGCCATCCACAGCGGCAGCAGCCGTTCGTCGATCGATTCACTGACCGTGCAGGCTTCATCTGCGCTGAACCTCTGGCCTTCGGCCGAAGAATAAGAGTAGAGACTGCGTACCCGCCGCAGCGTGAAATACGGTTCCAGCGCTTGGCGGTAAGCATCCTCCTGAAGCTTGAAGACCAGGTTGGCGTCCTTCGGCAACCGCTTGAGCAGGGCAGGGAAGACCTCGGGGCTGCTGTAGTCCATCAGCACAATGGTGTCAGCCTCCGGGTAGGTCCGGTGATCATAGCCGAAGGTGGTGGCAGGCATAAGCAGCAGCACGCCCCACTCTTCCTTTTGTTCAATCAGCACGCAATCAATCTGAGTATGATAAGCCGTCATCATTTTGAGCAGCGTTACATTCTTCAGCGGATTCCGGCGTAATCTTTCCATTATGGTTGCATAGTGACTCAAGTAAGATCACTCCCTTTGCTCCGATTAATAGATTGTTCCATTTCATCCAGACGTTTGAACAGACGCTCATACTTGGATAACATTGCGGGATCTTCTACCTGGACACTGGATCTGTAAAAAAGGATATCACCCGTCCCCTCATTAATCCGTCCCCCCGCTTGAAGAATCTGCTTCAGGTGTCTGGCGGTTCCGAGACTGCCCGAGATGAAGTCAACCGTATCCGGGAATATCTTCCGCAGGCTTCCCTCGAAGTAGGGGAAATGGGTACAACCAAGGACCACCGTGCTGTACCGCTTAAGGTCCAAATGTGCCAGCGCACTTTTCAGATAGGGAATGATTCTCTCTTCGTCAAAATCAAAGCGCTCCGCAAACTCAACCAGCCCGGGCAGCGGCAGACTGTCTACAATTTCCCCGTGATCGATACGGTGCACCAAATCATGATACTTCTTCTCCTGCAGTGTTAAGCGGGTGGCGAGTACCAGCACCTTCTTCTGCTTACCCTCCGATTGTTCAACCGCAGGCTTCACAGCCGGCTCGATCCCGAGCACCGGAAAGTCATACCGCTGCCGCAGCTCTTCAATCACGATGCTGGTGGCTGTGTTACAAGCGACAACCAACGCTTTTATATGCTGCCGGGCCATGAAATCCACCGCTTGCAGTATGTATTCCCTGACTTCGTCCTTCGTCTTCTCCCCATAGGGCACATGGTCGGTATCTGCATAGAAGAGGTAGTCCTCTTGCGGCAAGAGCTTAAGCGCCTGATGAAGCACGGTTAATCCGCCAATTCCAGAGTCAAAAAATCCAATTCGCATACTTCCACTCTTTCCGTCATTATTAAAAGGATGCTACTATTCTATCATTAGACTTATTGTATAACTATAGAGCATGGACAAAAGACCAGACTTCCGCTTTTTTTGCCGGAGAGGGAAGCCTGGTCTATAAGCATAACAAAGCGGAAATCAGCTCTCGTTCTTGGTCACACCGTTAAGACTCGGCACCACATCTGCCGCTTTATTAGGAGTCACCATCTGGGGAATTTCGCTGATACTGGCGTGATTCTGCTGATTGTTCTTACTGTCGGCGGTTATCTGTACGGTCATGCTTCGGATCTGCACTATTCTTGGGCATACTGTTCACCTCCGTCTCTGTGGGTTAGTATGAGATTACGGTTTGTATTTTATGCCATTGGCGGGTACAGGTTATAGCCGAAGGAGGAGAGGGATTATGGCTGAGAAGACCAAGGTTGTAGAAGTGGTTCCGTATGATCCGGCCTGGAAGGCGGAATACAGCAGAATTGAGGCGCGGATGCTGGAGATCGCGGGAGATCTGATTATCCGGTCTGAGCATGTGGGCAGCACTTCGATTGAAGGGCTGTGGGCTAAGCCTGTAATTGATATCGATCTGGTGATGGAGAGCTATGACCAGCTGCCGGAGATCATCCGCAGACTGCAGGCGTTCGGTTATGAGCATCAGGGCAATATGGGCATTGAGGGCCGGGAAGCCTTCAAGAGCAACCAGGATGATGGATTCATGAAATACCATCTCTATGTATGTCCTAAGGACGGCCAGGGTTATGTAGAACATATCCTCTTCCGTGATTATCTGCGCAGCCATCCCGCTGCCCAGGAGGAATATCAGGCGGTCAAGCAGCGGCTGGCTGAGAAATACCGTTATGACAGTGATGCGTATTGTGACGGGAAGACAGCATTTGTACAGTCTATTTTGCAGAAGGTGTCACAGTAGAAAAAATAGTGGTTTGCTTACCTGGGACTGGTCCAGAATCCCTCAGCGGACGGCTTATCCGGCAGCACTGCCTCGTATACACGCATTCCAGCCGGGTCATGGAACCCGAATGTTCTCCAGCCGTTCAGCTGCGGGGAACCGAAGCAGATATGCAGCTCGCGGGCTGTATTGTCACAGACCACGGACCATAAGGTGCCTAAGCCTTCGCTGTAATGGTGACAGCAGATCCCTTCGGGATATTCGCGTCCTGCGGCAGCTTTCATGGCTGCTACAGGATGGATAGCGGTGCTGTCGTCCATAAGTGCTGCCCGCAACGCGTCATATCTTGTCCATGAGTTCTCCATAACTTGCTGATTATGTAGCTGCATGGTGGGCAGGGTGTAATGGTTCGCCGAGAGCACAAGCTGGCTTGCACTTAAGCTGGCAGCAGCCGGATGGTACTGAATTGCTTTCTCGGTACCAGCCGTCTCCACGAGGGCGATGTTCCCTTGGGCGTCAGAGATCAGGAAGTTTCTGTAGTCGGCCACCGGCATGCTGCGCATGAGCTGAGCTGCTTCTTCCGCAGTAGTACATTGATCCAGCAAGGCCCGGACTACGCCTGGAAAAACAAAGCCCTCCCCGGTCATCTCCGGCCGGATTCTCCCCGAGGTGGTGGTTACGGTAAGACCTGCCTCATTCATCCCGTCATAACGCCCGAACAGCTGCAGCGCAAAGCCGGTATGTGCCGGTTTGCCCTTCACCCGGGTTGTGCTGAGCAGCAGCTGATTATACGGCTCATCCTCCCACCCAAAATCATAATTCCGCATATGACAGATATGTCCGCTCTGATCTGCACTTGCTCCGGTTCGATAGGCTGCCTGTGTGCAGTGGCCCGGTGCCTGAAAGTAGGAGTAATAGAATACGACATGGGTTGCTTCAATACCGGTCTCATCGGCGAAGCCCTGAATTTCTTCGTTCAAGCCGGGGCAGTAGCGCTCGAAGCTCTCCATGGCTTTGTCCGCAGCATACGGTGTCAGCGGGGAGGCTCCCATGAAGGGTGAGGACAGGAAGGAGAGCATAGGGGAGTTATGCTTGTAATAAGCGCCCAAGGCGCGTCCGACCTCATAATGAGTGCCTTCGGTAACGAGATGTGAAAATTGTACGGTCTTGCGCTGTAACAGGGGATTAGCATCCATGTGAATGCTCCTTCTTTTTCGTTATTCTCTGCGCAGAGTAGGTTCATTATAACGGGCGTACAGATCAGGCGGCAAAGCCGGTTCCGCCTCAAATCCCCGGATGTGCAGCCAAGCGGCGAAGCCCAGTCATAAATTAGTCACATTTTCACTGGAATAGAAGGAAATACTTGTATTATCGTGATTTTTAAGGTAAATTATTGGTAAGACTTTCGGATTACAATTCTTCCGGAAGTGCAACCTAATACATGGTATATGCAAGCCGAAGAGGAGCATTTCCCCCAAATGCTCCTTTTTGCGTTGCGCAGATGTTAAGGTGCGAATGAAACGGTCTGAAGCACATAGCGGATCACGAAGAACGCAATGATCAGTATGGAGAAGGCGCTGAGCAGAAAAGACACAAGGTCTCTGCCGGAACGTTTAGTTCGCCGCATTACGGTCACCTCGGAGTATAGGAATGGATTAGGCCATCAAAGGTTATGCTTGATCTATCCATATTATACATAATTATTCCATTATACACAGGAGCCGCTGCTATTATTCTATTAGCACCCGCGTGTATCCAGAGAAGAAGCCGGATGAGTCCATATTGGACTTGTCCGGCTTTTTTAGAAAGAATTTATATGTTTTGGGGCCCCCGCAAAGTACCTGAGTCATCATCGAAGCTAAAGCACCACTTTGTGGGATTATTTTGCTGTCCTATTCGTCCAATCCTCCGCAGGTAATCCGCATACATTACAGAGTAACCGTTGGTGCTGTCCAGAATCTTGTATACCATCATCCACATCATCCAGAGCGAGGTGAACCACAGTGTCTGTCGAGAAGCACATGCTGGCAGCGGGAACGCCTTATGCCACACCATATTATGTCATTAGCAGCGGCGTCCCCGGACCTGTATTCATGATCATCTCCGGTGTTCACGGCAATGAGCCGGCGAGCAGCCGCGCAGCGCAGGGCATTGCCAGCCGGCTCAGCCGGGGAGATCTGATGCTGCGCTCAGGGAAGCTGATTATCGTTCCGCTGGTGAACCAAATCGCACGGCGCAAGGGGATTCGCGGGAAGCCCGACCTGAACCGTACCTTCCCGCGCGGACAAGGCGCCCCGGCCCGACATCCGTTATCGGCAGCCGTATGGCAGCTTGCCTTGCGCTACCGCCCCTCCTGGGTGCTGGATCTGCATGAGGCGAACGGGCTGTCCGAGCTGAATCCGAAGCGGGTCGGCCAGACTCTGATCATCAGCCCGGTCAGCCGTGCGCATGGACTGGCGAAGCAAATTGTGATGCGGATGAATCAGACCATCACGAATAGAGCTTACCGCTTCAACATACGGCATAGGGAGCGCGCGGGAACTTCACGGATGGCCTTCCAGCGCCTGCTCGGTGCCCGGGCGGTGACCGTAGAGACCTGCTGGAGCCTGGATTATGCCTTAAGAGTAAGGCTGCAGAGCGAGATCGTCTACCACTTTCTGCGGTCGCAGGGGATGATTGGCTAATCCCATTAGCTGCTGCCCGCTGAGGAAGGCTTGCGGAGATCGAATACACTTCCGCAGCTGCCTTTGTAGACCGGTGTGCCGAACGCTTTTACCCAGTCCGCATAGAGCCTCCCCGAGCTGCCCTTAGGGACAATCACATAATCCGGCTTATCATACTTCACAATATCGGGCAAATACTCCGAGAAGCCATACATGGAGCGTTCAAAGGCCGTCCACCCGAGGGCTCCCGCCGAAGCTTTGGTGATAAAAGGGTCCTGGCGCCCGTCACAGAGGATATCCCCGCCGCGAAACATCACATAACCCGACGTTCCATAGCTGGACAGCACCCTGGGCCGTGTACCTGCCGGTGTATGCTCCAGTACATAATTCATCTCATTCACCGGATAATCTGCACTTGCAACACTTGGCGGAGCTACGAAGATGGAGACTGTGTTGATTAGTAGTCCGGCAGCGAGTCCAATAGCGATGGATCTTGTGTTTTCACGCCCTTTGAAGGTACCGGGAAGCGGCAAGACCTCGAAGAAAACAGCCGCAAAATAGGGAATGAACAGCCACATGAACAGATTTTGCTTGAAATTCGAGACTCCCAGGTAGAGGATGCCGGTCATCAGGAAGAAGCGGAAGGGCTTCTGCTGCAAGGAGAACGGTAACGTGATTGCGAAGAAGAGCAGCAGCAACAGAATGGGCAATTGATCGAACCGGCTGAAGGACAGAGGCTGCCATTCATTAATCAGCAGATTGAAGTGATTTCTAGTGACTGTGAGAATAAACAGCAGACCTTTGAACCCGCCCGGATTCGGCAGTCCTGCCAGTAGGACAAGCCCGAAGACGGCAGCACGCTTGCGGCTGAGATTGCGGGCGATCAATGACTCGAGCACAGCCATTCCGGTGAATACGGCTATCACGAGCCATACTCCGGTATGGACATTGGCAATGACGCAGGAGAAGATTATCATTGCAGCCGCAACTTTGACGCGGGGCTTCATTTGATATTCCCGCAGGCAGACAAAGAACCAGACGATTAACGGGGAGGAGACCATTTGTGGTCTTCCTTTGAAGTAGTTATAGAAGATCCAGCAGGAGATGAGCAGGACGAAGGGCAGCAGCAGAATATGGTTCTGATCCAGCCCCAGCTCTCTGCGCGATACTTGTCCAAGGCGCAGTAGCCCCATCACTAAGGCGAACAGGCATAGGGCAGTCAGCAGATAAATCCCTGGCCAGCCGAACCCTTGATAGAGTGGTGCAATCAGAAGCTGAAACCCGGCTTCATGCGGGATATACGGCAGCCGATCTCCATAAAAGGTATGAATGGCATAATAGAGGATCTTCCCGTGCTCCAGCATATAGCGCCCGACCTCCAAATGCCAGAATGTGTCCGGGTCGTTATAGGAATACATAGGCCGCATGAGCACAATAGCAGCGGCTACCAGCAGGATGCAGGCGAGCGGATGTGCGGCAATTTTTTTAAGCATATTCATTCTCCTTCTGTATCCACGATCTGTAACCATCCCTAATATAGTAATACCATTTCCCATAAGGGAGCAGCTCAATACCTTGCTGCGTAAGCAGGGAAATTCGGGATTGACACAACTGCGCATAGTGTATATATTACATATATACACTAAATACATAATACACAAAGGAAGCTGATGCTGCTGCATGAATATCTTGATATCAAGTACATCTGGCGAACCGATCTACGCCCAGATTGTGGGACAGGTCCGCCAGATGATTCTCCAAGGCGAGCTGGTCTCGGGTACGCCGCTGCCGTCGATCCGCTTACTAGCGAAGGAGCTGCAGATTAGCGTCATTACCACGAAGCGGGCTTATGAGGAGCTGGAGCGGGAGGGGCTGATCAATTCGATTGTGGGCAAGGGCTCTTTTGTCTCCGGGGCCGATCAGGAATATATCCGGGAACAGCGGCTGCGGATGGTGGAGGGCAAGCTGAAGGAGATTATTGACGAGAGCAGGCAGCTCGGCATGGAATACGCTGAACTCGCGGAGATGCTGAAGCTGCTCTATGAGGAGGAACAGGAATGAGTAATGTAATTGAGCTAGACCATGTGACCAAGCGCTACGACCGTTTTGAGCTGCGGGATATTTCGCTACCGATCAAGGAGGGCTACATTACAGGGCTGATCGGCCCGAATGGCGCAGGCAAGACCTCGCTGATCAAGTTGATGATGGGGTTAATCTACCCGGACCAAGGCAACATTCTGATGTTCGGCCAGAACAACCAGCAGGACCAGGCGGTTGTTAAGGCGCGTATCGGTTACGTCTCGGATGAGAGCTTCTATTATGAGAATATGACCGTTAAGCAGATGAAGAGTATTATCGCCCCGTTCTATCCCGGGTGGAATAATGATACATATGTGAAGTTTCAGGAGCTGTTCAAGCTTCCACCGGGTAAGAAGATCAAGGATCTGTCCAAGGGGATGAAGATCAAATTCTCCCTCGCTATCGCCCTGTCCCATGGTGCCGATCTGCTGATTATGGATGAGCCGACCTCAGGACTTGATCCGATTTTTCGCCGGGAGATGCTGGAACTGCTTAGTGAACATATCCAGGATGAGAAGAAGTCGATTCTGTTCTCGACTCATAACACTACCGATCTGGACCGGATTGCCGACTATATTGCATTCATTAACGAAGGACGGATTATTTTCAATGAGATGAAGGAGAGTCTGGGCGAACGCTATCTGCTGGTCAAAGGCGGGAAGGAACTGCTGGACCGGGATGTCCGGCGGTGGTTCGTGGGGCTGCGGGAGAACGGGCTGGGCTTCGAAGGGCTGATCAGCAACCGTGCTGAGGGGGAACGTTATTTCAGGGACACCGCAGTCTGCGAGATGCCTACGCTGGAAGAGATTATGTACTATACGGTAAAAGGAAGTGAAGCACATGTATAACTCCATAGCTCTGATCCGTAAAGACTTCATGCTTACCCGGAAGTTCATCCTCCTGCTGATTCCCTATTATCTGATTATGGGTTATATGAACGCTGAAGCCTATACGGTGTTCTCTCTGTTTCCGGCTATGCTGCTGCTCATTAACTCCTGTACCATCGATATGCAGCATAACAATCAGAAGTTTCTGGTTACGCTCCCGGTCCCGAGACAGCGGCTGATTCAGGCTAAATATATGACGCTGATTCCATTCTCCTTGTTCAGCCTGACCTGTACGATTCTGCTGTATCTGGTTGCTTTTACGATGGGCAAGCTGGATGAACCGCTGCGCTGGAGAGAGCTGGGAATAGCTACTGCCGCGTTCCCTTTATTGGCCTCAATTTATCTGCCGCTGTATTACTGGCTGGGACAAAAAGGGATGCAGATCGTCAACTTCATCTTTATAATGGTGATCATGCTGAATTTCACGGCAATTACCAGCTTGTCTAAACGGTTTCCGGCACTTGCCGAATGGATTAGCACTGGCAGATTGGATAATGTCTTGCTTATTGCCATCGGCGTGCTGGCATACCTCGTTATTATCTATAGCTCTTATCTGATTTCGTCCCGGATTTATATGCACAAAGATATCTAGCTTTATTGCCGGTATAAGCTTCATCACAAGAATGACCTCAGCTTCCACACTCCAGTGGCAGTCTGAGGTCATTCTTGATCATACACTTATGGTTCACTTAGCGGAAGTTTCCGCCTTGTTCCAGGTTATCGACGAAGTCCTTGGCTTCCTTCAGGCCCAGATTCCGCGCTTCGCGCATGACCTTGATCGCCTGGATCTTCTTGCCTTCGGCCATCAGCAGGCGGATTCTCCGCTCGAGATCCGGTGCCAGCTCCGGGTTCTGTACGAACAGGGGAGCCGGGATGTCAGCAGCTCTGCCGCTAGCTGGGGGAGAGTACATTCCGCCATAAGCGTCTCTTTGCGCTAACCGGGACTCTAGCTCGTTCACACGCCTTTTCAGACTGAACACACTCAGCATAAGCAATAGCGCCAGCACCAGAGCCAGAATGGCGATAAGATCAATCGTATCCATATGTTCCATAGGCATTACTCCTTCCTTAATTATCTACTACCCGTAAGAAGAAAGAATGAACACTTCAGACCTGATTGTTGATTGTATCCCCTTAAGCGGGAGCCTACAATGAGTTACAGGAACAGTACACCTATTGCTTCAACGGTACTCGGATTCCCAATTCATCTATAGGAGTGATCGCAATGGACGAAGCTACACATATGAAGGCGATTCGGATACATCAATTTGGAGGGCTAGAAGAGCTAAGGTATGAGGATGCGCCGATCCCCTCTCCCGCAGCGGACGAGATTCTGATTAAGGTGGCAGGGACTGCGTTCAATGCAGCAGATGTCAAAATCCGCAAGGGCTACCTGCAAGCCTTTTTCCCGCATGAATTTCCTTACATTCCTAACATTGAGGTGTCGGGTACGGTGGAGGCAGCAGGAGCAGAGGTTACGGACTTTCAGCCGGGGGACAGAGTCTATGCTGCGCTCGATATGTCCCGTGACGGCGCTGCCGCAGAGTATGTAGTCACCAAAACGCAGTATGCTGCGCTGGCGCCAGTCTCCCTGGAGCTATCCGATGCAGCTGCGCTGCCATTAGGAGTCTTAACCGCATGGCAGGGGTTATTCGATCATGGTAACCTGCCGCAGGGTGGGCGTGTGCTGATTGCCGGAGCCGCTGGCGGGGTAGGCAGCTATGCGGTGCAATTCGCCAAGCAGCATGGAGCGTATGTCATAGGGACTTCCTCTGCGGCCAGTATGCCAAAGCTTCGTGAGCTGGGGATTGACGAGATTATTGATTACACCAAGGAGAGCGTCACGGACAAGCTTAAGGACAAGGTGGATCTGATCCTCAATCTGTCCCCTGAGAGTACCGAGGTGCTCAACACATGGCTGCCTCTGCTAAAAGAGGGAGGAGCGCTGATCTCGGCGGTGAATCCTGCGGACGAAGCGCTGGCGGCGCAGCTTGGCGTTAAGGTACATCAGCTGTTTGCACAAGAGGATCGTACGCTGCTGACGCGGGTTGCGGAGCTGGTGGATGCGGGCAAGCTGAAGCTCTGGATTACTGACCGTCTGCCGCTTACCGAGCTGGCTGCCTCCCATGCTATGAGCGAAGCCGGCAAGCTCCGTGGTAAGGTATTGATTACGATTTAAGCCTTAGCGATCAGAGTCGACTGCATGAATAAGACCTCATTATAGATCACCGCCAGCTCCTCCGGAGTATAAGGCATCCCGCTGTGCAGCCATTCTTCCGTAATTCCGAGAAAAATAGACGCGGAATGCGCAGCGAGATACTCTGGAGGAACCGCCGGGTGGTCGGCAAATACGCCATTCATCTCCAGCTTCCGGTAGAAGCTGCGCTTGATGACCTCCTTGAATTGCCCCGGAAATCCCGCCTCCCCTTTAGCCCCGAGAAATAAGCGGATTCGCTCGCCGTGCTGGTGCAGATACTCAAGGATCTGCACCAGGGGCGGATAGGGCAAACCCTTCAGATAATGCCCGGACATCTCTTCACGTACGATTTTGACAACCATCACCTGCTCCAGACCTGTCAGTATTTCCCGCTGCAGCTGCTCCAGCAGATCGTATTTATCCGTAAAATGCAGATAGAACGTTCCCCTGTTAATATGTGTTCTAAGCGCCAGCTGGCGTACGCTCACCTTGTGAAATCCTTCCTGCTCCATGAGCTGGAGGAAGTTATCCTCGATTAAAGCCCGGGTTCCCGCTGACATCCTCTCATGTATATCGCCCATACTGTGTTCGCCTCTTCCGTTAACTGCTGAAACTCTATCTTTTTAAAATAGGATATTTAAAGCCAAAATTCAAATGTAAGCTATGCCAAAGTCTTTCCGTTTACCATAAATGAGATTAAATGGTGTATAATTGGGGAAAGGGAGGCGAGTGTAATGACTGAATTCTCTAATGGCGGTGGACCCCCTGGACCCCCTATTTATTCGAATGACCCCGGCGGGCACAAAGCCAACCATGACGTTAATGAACAGAAGCTTCATCGTGAAGGGCCTTTGGGATTATGGCGGCAGATCTCTGATATGGTAATTGCGGTAGGTGTTATTGCTTTGATTGTTGGTGTGATCATGTGGATTTTTTGATTATAAAAAAAGATGCACTTAAGATTATAACTTTAAGCATGGTCGTCGTTGCGGTGAACATTTGGCCCTCCGGCCGCTGTTGTATTTGGATTTCCTGATTAGAACCGCTTTTCGCGGTAGAAATCCAAATACAAAGGCGGACGCTACCGCTCCTACAGTTCCAAAATTCTCCTCCACTTCTTTTGCTTTTTTTGTTAATTTCTTTAGTGCGTCTTATATAACAACTCCAAGCCAATAACCCCGATCCGCTCTTCCTTCGCCATCAGCCCTTCCCTCGATATTCACTCGGCGTTTGGCCGGTGAACTTCTTGAACTGCCGCATGAAATGGACATCGTTCTCATAACCGCAACTCGCAGAGATCTGGCAGACGGTATAGGTGGTGTTCTTCAGTAAATAGGAGGCATGGCCCACACGATTAAGGATGATGTCGCTGACGGCCGGAATGCCGAAGATCTGCTTATAGATCTGCTGAAAATAGGACGGGCTCATGTTCATCCGCTCCGCCAGTTGTTCGACAGAATACCAGGTGGAGGGGGAGCTGAGCACTTCATTTCTCAGATTCAGGAACGCGTCATAGTATTTGCTGACCGGCTGGCTGGCCTCTACGTGATGCCGCATATCGCTAAGCTTCATGAACAGGCAACGAACAATGGAGTCGATAATCTCATGGCGGAAGCTGCCGTTCTGCAGATTCTCCCAGTGCAGCTCATTTACTTTTCTGGTGATATAGAGCGGGTCATGGGCCTTCATTAAGGTATCCAGCGGCAGCTTCAAGCGGTCAAACCAAGCATCTGCCCCCTCCAGCTCAAAATGGAACCAGTCATGCACCAGCGGCAGCTCGGCATCCTTGTAGTAATAGTGGCTGTCTCTGTTATAGATGATGTAAGTATTCGGTTCAGCATACACGCTCCGCGTCTGAAGCCTCAGCTCCATCCTGCTCCGAAAGAATACAAAGACGTAATCGCCGGAGCCCTCCGGGCGGTCAATCGTTATGCCCTCTGGATGAATTACATTCGAACCGCACCGCTTCAGGGTGAACATATACATTTCCACCTTTTTAGATAATAGATCAGTCAATAGATAGGATAAATCATTTTCTTTCGCGGGACAAGGGAGTACTCTGTGATAGTGAATATGGAGAATACTTCAGTAACGAGAAAGAGGGTTAATTCTAGTATGACTGGAACAGCGACGAAAGCAGGTACGAAATTCTATACCCCTAACTACCCGAGACCCCAATTTGTCCGCAGCCAGTGGCTGGATCTGAACGGAGAGTGGGACTTCAGCTTCGACGATGATCATGTTGGCGTTGCGGCGCGCTGGATGGACCATTTTCCGGCGACACACACCATTAATGTTCCATTCACCTACGAGACAGCGGCCAGCGGCATTGGTGAGGAGACCTTCCACCCACGGATCTGGTACCGCAAACAACTCGTCCTGTCACGGGAAGCGGAAGGGAAACGGACTGTGCTGCATTTCGAAGGCGTAGATTATAAAGCGGTCTGCTGGGTGAACGGCGGCTTCGCAGGGGAGCATGAGGGGGCGTATGCCCGGTTCTCCTTCGATATTACCGATCTGCTCGGGCAGGATGGCGTGAACGAAATTGTGCTGCTGGTGACCGACAGCGATAGCTGTCTACAGCCCCGGGGCAAGCAGCGCTGGGCGGGCCGGAACCACGATTCTTTCTATATGCAGACGACAGGCATCTGGAAAAGTGTCTGGCTGGAGCATGTCCACGCTACCCGGCTGGGGACGGTGAAAATGACGCCCGACATCGATCGCCAAATGATCCGGCTGGATTACCGCATGCATGGCCTGACAGAAGCTCAGGAGCTTAGGCTGGAGACCGAAATTACGTTTCAAGGCCAACGAATAAATAAGCTTAGCCTGTCGGTGGACAGAGCATGGATGACCGTGGAAGTCAGCATGATGGGCGGCATTAACGGGCCTTGGCTGCAGAACCTGTGGTCACCGGGGAATCCGAACCTTTTTGACGTAGAGTTCGTGCTGTATGCGGGGGAACAGGAGATTGACCGGGTCGGCTCGTATGTCGGAATGCGCAGCATCTCGATCAAGGACGGCCAGATCCTGCTGAATAATATCCCCCTGTACCAAAGACTGATCCTGGACCAGGGCTACTGGACCGATAGCCATCTGACCCCGCCGTCGGAAGAAGCGCTGATTCAAGATATTGAAGCGATTATGGAGATGGGCTACAACGGTCTGCGCAAGCATATGAAGGTGGAGGACGCCCGGTTCCTGTACTGGTGCGATGTCAAAGGCCTATTGGTCTGGTCAGAGATGGCAGCCGCCTATGAATATAACGACGAGGCTCTGGAGCGGTTCACCAAGGAATGGCTGGAGGTCGTGCAGCAGCAGTATAATCATCCGTGTATCATCACCTGGGTGCCTTTTAACGAATCCTGGGGGGTGCAGAATATTCTTCACGAAGTCCGGCAGCAGACATTCACGGAGGGGATCTATCACTTGACCAAATCTATCGATCCCTATCGTCCGGTGATTACGAATGACGGCTGGGAGCATACGGTGTCCGACATTCTGACGCTGCATGATTATGTAGAGCGGGGAGAGGCGCTATATGCAACATACAAGGATAAAGACTCTATTACAGGCAGCGGCGGCACGTATAACGAATGGAAGTTTGCTTTTGCAGAAGGTTACAGCTATAAGGGGCAGCCGGTCATCATCAGCGAGTATGGGGGGATTGCCTTCCAGAGTGAGCACGGCTGGGGTTATGGGCATCAGGTGGATAGCGAGGAAGCTTTTCTGGAGCGGTTCGGCAGTTTGACCCGTGCGATTCAGGCCATTCCGTTCATCTCCGGGTACTGTTATACACAGGTTACGGACGTTCAGGATGAGGTCAACGGCTTAATGACTGCACAGCGCGATCCGAAGGTGCCGCTTGCACGGATTAGGGAGATTAACCTGCGCCTGGGGATGTAAACTCTTTCAAAAAGCACCGAAGGGGTTGACGAACGGAGATTATTACACTATCATTCATAATAGTTACAAAAAATTAATATTTGTCAGGCAGCATTAGCCGGCAAGAAAGGAGACTGAGTTCTTTTTGAAAAAAGGAATCGTGTGGCTACTGAGTATTGTACTATTGCTATCGTTTGGATCTGAAAGAGCATCTGCGGATGACAGCTCCAGGCTTGACCAAGAGGTTAATGAGGTTATGGGAACTCCATATAAATGGGGGGGCACCAAGGCATCTGAAGGGTTTGACTGTTCCGGATTTATAATATACATATTTGGCAAGTTCAACTTAGATCTTCCGAGAACATCCAAGTCGCAGGCAAGTGCAGGCGAATATGTAGCCAAGTCCGATTTACGTCCTGGAGATCTTGTCTTTTTCGAAACCGGGGGCAACGGCATCTCGCATGCAGGCATCTATGTGGGCGACAACAAATTTGCACATTCCTCAAGCAATAAGGGCGTTACGATCACCAGCTTGTCATCAGGTTACTATAAAGAACGTTATGTTACCGCCAGAAGAACCATTTCTGAGAGCACGTATCAGAAGATAACTGGCAATTAATTCGATCACTAATCCTTATATTATAAACAAACGGCGACGCTGCCCTGGATCTACCGGGGCGGGTCGCCGTTTTTGGTAGAGGTTTATGACTTGGCTGGCTCCTCGATATGCACCATCACCCGCACCAGATAGTCCTCAGGACGCTTCATAACGATCTCATCCAACAGGAATTCCTCGTAAGCATCTCCTTTAATAACATAATGATTCTTGTCAATGTAATCAAAAATCTGCGGATAAATCTTCTCGGTATCCTCATAATCAGCCCGGGTGTAAGACACAAGATAGTAGCCTTCCGGCATATATTCTTGTTCGTGATGCTGTGTAGTGATGAAGCTGAACATATAGGAGATCATATCCCCGTCCCGCCTCAGCAGGTCCTCCTTACATATAATGGCCCCGCCCGGATATCCGGCAGGTGCATTCTCCTTATGCAGACGTTCCTGGAAATCATCCCACAGCTCCTCGTTTAATTCCCGCCTGGATTCGTGAACACGGCAGCTGCGCAGGATCGGCTTCCGTTCTTGGTGGACGACAACCATCCGGCTGGTATCCACATTCAGAGAATGCTCGATATTCTCCGCGCGCTGGAGCATCATTTCCTTGGCCAGGTTGAGCTTCGCGATCTGCTGCTGAACTACCTCCTCCTGCTTTCGCAGAAGCTCCAGGGTACTAAGAGGAGAACGGTGCTCCAGATACGCCCGGATATCCTCCAGCGACATACCCAGCTCCTTGAAAATATAGATCACGCCAATCGTATCGAGCTGGCTGCGGATGTAATACCGGTAGCCGTTGTCAGCTACGAAGGCGGGCTTGAATAGATCAATCTGATCATAGAAAATGAGCGTTTTGCGCGGAACACGGGACAGCTTGGAAAAGGCGCTAATGGACATCAAATCATTCTTAAGCATAGCCATCTTAATCTCCTTCGAAATAACGGGTTGACTGTATAGTTACTATACAGTTTATAATAACCTCTGTTCTTACGGTTAATCAACTTGTTCACAACAAAGAAGGAGAATGCTTATGATCAGGAAGTTATTGCAAAGTGTGCGGGAGTATAAGAAGGATACATGGCTGACCCCTATATTTTTGCTTGGAGAGGTTGCCATGGAGGTGCTGATTCCCTTGCTCATGGCTGAATTAATTGATCAGGGTATTACCGGGGGACAGATGAACCAGATCGTGAAGTATGGACTGATCCTGATCCTGTTCGCTCTGGTCTCCATGGTATTCGGCGCACTTGCCGGTAAACACTCGGCCACCGCGATGTCTGGCTTCGGACGAAATCTGCGGGAAGACCTGTTCCGTCATGTGCAGCGGCTGTCTTTTTCCAATATGGATAAATTCTCGACCTCAGGAATTGTCACCCGGCTGACCACGGATATAACGCATGTGCAGAATGCATTTCTTATGATTATTCGCATTGCGTTCCGCAGCCCGGTGATGATTATTTTTGCAACGATTATGACCTACAGGATCAGTCCTACCATCGCGGGGTGGTTTGTAATCGTTATTCCTTTGCTTGCGGCAGGGATGATGCTTATTTTGAAGTTTGCCTTCCCGGTCTTTGAACGTGCCTTCGACAGCTACGACGCTCTGAACAAGGTTGTTCAGGAGAATGTCCGAGGAATTCGGGTGGTCAAATCCTATGTGCGGGAGGAGCATGAGGTATCCAAGTTTCAGGAAGTATCGCAGAGGATTTTTGCGCAGATGGCAAAAGCAGAACGTATCTTGGCCTATGAGCTGCCTCTTATGCAGGTGGTTCTGTATAGCGTGATGCTGATCATCTCCTGGATCGGAGCCAAGCTCGTGGTGGGCGGCAACATGACGACCGGAGAGCTGACAGGCGTATTCGCTTACTCCATGCAAATTCTGATGAGCCTGATGACGCTGGGGATCGTGATCGTGATGGTGGCGATTGCCCGCGCTTCTGCCGGACGTATCCATGACCTGCTGGATGAACAGCCGGACATCACAAGTCCGGGTTCCCCGGTAACTGAACTGCATACAGGCGAGGTGGAGTTCCGTAACGTGTCCTTCCGTTACTCCAGTAAGGCCAAGAAGGATGCATTATCCGGGATCAACCTGCATATTCGCTCGGGACAGACGATTGGCATTATCGGCGGGTCGGGCAGTGCCAAGTCCACATTGGTGCAGCTCATTCCGCGTCTCTATGATGTCACCGAAGGCGAGGTGCTCGTTAGCGGAACGAATGTGAAGGACTATGATCTGCATATGCTGCGGAGTCAGGTCGCTATGGTGCTGCAGAAAAATGTACTGTTCGGCGGCTCCATCAAGGACAATCTGCGCTGGGGGAATGAAGCGGCTACCGACGAAGAGCTGATCGACGCCTGCAAGGCTGCACAGGCCCATGAGTTCATCACGGCCTTCCCTGACAGATATGATACCCGGCTGGATCAAGGGGGGACGAATGTATCCGGCGGGCAGAAGCAGCGGTTATGTATTGCCAGAGCTTTGCTGAAGAAGCCCAAAATCCTGATTCTGGATGATTCGACCAGCGCAGTGGATACACGCACAGATGCACTAATCCGGACCGTGTTCAAGGAGAGTATTCCGGATACGACCAAGATCATTATTGCCCAGCGGATCGCGTCTGTGGAAGATGCAGATCAGATTATTGTGCTGGATGACGGGGAGCTGGCGGATATCGGGACGCATCAGGAGCTTTTGAGCCGGAGTACGATCTATCAGGAAGCTTACAACACACAGACGAAGGGAGAGGAAGCGCAGCATGAACAACATTAATTATGGCAGAACGATTAAGCGGCTTCTGGCCTACTTCAAGCTCTTCAAGTTCAGAACCGCGCTAGCCCTCCTGCTGGTGCTGGTAAGTTCTGCGGTATCTGTAGCTTCCGCTACGTTCCTGAGACTGCTCATCGATGACTTCATCACGCCGCTGCTTGGCGATCAGCATCCGGTATTCGACGCCTTGTTCCAGGCACTAGCCATTCTAGCTGTCATTTATGCCGCCGGTGTCCTCAGCACATTTATCTCCAAGCGGCTGATGATTACAATCTCACAGCTCATTATGAAAAGAATCCGTGACCATCTGTTTGCTCATATGCAGAAGCTGCCGATTAAGTACTTCGACCGCAAGGAGCACGGTGACATTATGAGTCACTACACGAATGACGTAGATACACTGAATATGATGCTTACAGACGGATTGCCGCAATTGCTGTCTACGGTTGTGACGGTCATAGTGGTGCTGGGCACGATGCTGTATCTGGATGTCCCGCTGACGATTGTAGTGGTATTAGGCGCATTGGTGATGCTATGGATTACCAAGAAAGTAGGGGGAAAAGCGACACACCACTTTTTCGAGCAGCAGGAATCTATCGGCGCACTAGACGGATATATCGAAGAAATGATTCACGGGCAAAAGGTAGTGCAGGTATTCGGCCGTGAAGAGCGATCCATCGAGCAGTTCGCACAGCTGAATCATGAACTATTTGAGAATTCCACGACAGCCAACAAGTATTCCAACATTCTGATGCCGGTGAATGCCAATCTGGCTACCTTAATCTATGTGCTGGTGGCAATAGCGGGTGGGGCCATGTCGATATCCGGCTGGAATGAAGGCTTGACGCTGGGAAGTATTGCGGCGTTCCTGAGCCTGTCCCGTAACTTCACGATGCCGATTGCTGAAATCTCCTCCCAGATCAATATGTTCGTGGTGGCGCTTGCGGGCGCACAGCGGATCTTCAACCTGATGGATGAACAGCCGGAAGAGGACGAGGGACGTGTGACCCTGGAGCAAGATAAGCAGGGCTCAGGATGGGCATGGAGGCTGGAGGACGGCTCTGCCGTAAGGCTTGCCGGGAAGGTGGAGTTGAAGGATGTGTGCTTCACGTATGACGGGAAGAAGCAGGTGCTGCAGGAGATTACTTTATATGCGAAGCCTGGGCAAAAGCTTGCTTTTGTAGGCGCTACAGGGGCCGGAAAAACGACCGTGGCCAACCTGCTGAACCGCTTCTACGATATCACGCAAGGCGAGATCATCTATGACGGCATCAATATACAGCGTATCCGCAAAGCGGACCTGCGCCGGTCGCTTGGTATCGTTCTGCAAGACACGCATCTGTTCTCCGGCACGGTGGCCGATAATATCCGCTATGGACGGCTGGAAGCCACTGACGAGGAGGTTATGCAGGCCGCCAAGCTGTCCTATGCCTCGAGCTTCATCGAACGCTTGCCGGACGGATACCAGACTCAGCTGGATGGGAACGGGAATGGGCTGTCACAGGGCCAAAGCCAGCTGCTGGCGATTGCCAGGTCAGCCATTGCCAATCCGCCGGTGATGATTCTCGATGAAGCAACCTCATCCATCGATACCCGGACGGAAGCGCTGGTACAGAAGGGGATGGATAATCTAATGGATCACAGAACCGTGTTCGTCATCGCCCACCGCCTGTCCACCGTAAGGAATTCCGATGCCATCATGGTGATGGACAAGGGCCAGATCATGGAGCGCGGGGATCACGGAGAGTTGATCTTACGGAAAGGCATTTACTATCAGCTGTATACAGGAGCGTTTGAATGGGATTGAGTACATCAACCCAAGTTCAAAACCTTCACCAGCAGGAAGCCTAACCCGGACAGAAGTATTGATCCGATCAAGCCGGCTCCGAAGGCCTTGAGGCCCATGCGTCTAAAAGCAGCCAAATCTACGTTCAGGCCGAGTCCCGCCATAGCCATTGCCATGAGGAAGTACGCAACGAGTACAAGCTTATCCGTGAATTCTTCAGGGATGATCTGCAGAGTATTGACGGTGCTCATTAGCAGGAACCCCAGGATGAACCAAGGAACCGGTACAGATCTCCAATTGGATGGTCCGGTCTCCGGGTTCGCCTGCCGCTCCTTGCGGTTGGCCCAGATTCCGATGAGTATAGCAATCGGCACCAGCATGGTGACACGCGTTAATTTGACGATGACTGCCAGATCAACCGCCTGCTTGCCGGCTGGCCCGGTTGCTGCAATGACATGAGCAATTTCATGGAGGGTGGCCCCTGAGAAGATGCCGTAGCCCAGTGGAGTCAAGTTAAGGAAAGGGTAGAGCAGGGTATACGCCAGTGTAAAAAGGGTGCCTAAAATCGCAACGGTTGCCGCGCTGATCGCCGTCTCCTCGTCACTTGCTTTGAGCTGCGGAGCGATGGCTACTACCGCTGCCGCTCCGCAGATCGCCGTGCCGCAGGCCGTCAGCAGTCCCAGTCTGTTTTCTACCTTGAACAGTCTCGCAAGCACAAGCACCGTACAGATTGTGAACCCAATACAAACCAAGGCGATCAGCAGCACCTTGGGGCCAGCCTGAAGGATATCCTTCAGGCTAAGCCGCATGCCCAGCAAAATGATGCCATACCGCAGGAGCTTTTTGGAGGTAAAGGAGATGCCGGGTGTTAAATAACTTGGAACGCCTAGCGTTGCTCTCCAGATCATTCCGAGCAGGATGGCTATTACTAATTGCCCCATAATGCTCAAGAAGGGGAAGATAGATACGTATTTGGCGAACAGGGCCAGCATTAGAGGCAAAGCGATACCGAGCGCAAACCCCAGTTTTTTCTTTTCCTCCATGTGTACCGCGAGTTGTGGATTCATCGAAGTCACGTCCAATAGGTTGGATTTAGTTCCTTTAAACACTATATTCAGTTATGATTGATTAGGGAAATACGGATTTTAAATCTATATCATAATAAATTGTTATCTTAAAGGTGGTGCGCGGTCGATCATGCTTGAATCCTTGGTAGTCTATGTAACGGTTGTGGAGCAGCGGAACTTTTCCAGGGCGGCAGAGCTTCTGCATCTGTCACAGCCTGGAGTCAGTCTGCAGATCCGTAATCTGGAGAAGGAACTCGGCGTAAAGCTCATGAACCGTTCGCCCAAATGGGTGAAGTTGACGGAAGCGGGAGAACTCTTCTATAGACGGGCGAAGGAAATGCTGAATCTCTATGAGTCCGTGAAGCTGGATCTGGCCCGGCTGCATGATACCGTCAGCGGAAGCTTACATATCGGGGCAAGCTTTACGATTGGCGAATATGTGTTGCCCCGGCTGTTCTCATCCTTCGCCAAGCAATATCCTGACGTGGACATGGGTATGACGATTGCCAATTCCACGGAGATTGTTGCGGCCTTACGGGAGAATAAGATTGAAGTGGGGCTGATCGAAGGGAGTATCGAGGGGCCGGATCTTCAGGTTGTCCCTTTTATGAGAGATGAGTTAATCATTGTCGCTGCAGAGAGTCACCCGCTCGTGAGATCGGGGGGCACGGAGATTGCCTTACTCCAGGATCAGATATGGGTGCTGCGGGAAGGGGGTTCAGGAACACGTTCGTTCAGCAACCGCTTTTTTGAACATGCAGAGTTAAGGATTAAGCGCTCTTATGAGATCAACAGCAGTCAGGGGGTGAAGGAGGCTGTGGCTGCCGGACTGGGCATTGCAATTCTTTCGAAGTGGGTGGTCCGCAGGGAGATTGAGACCGGTCAGCTCATGGAGATTTCGGTGCCGGGCCTGAGCCTGGAAAGAGACTTCTCGATTGTGCGGCTCACCGGTCATATTCCCAGCAGAGCAAATGAGGTGTTCGTGGAGAGATTGGTTAAGCTGGATAGTACATTTTAAATAAAAGATTGAAACAAGAGAAAAGATGGATAATAATGAGAAAGTTAACTTTATCAAATTAATTGGGGGAAAAGCAATTGCGTAAACGGAGAGTAACCAGCACCTTTTTAATCACTATTTTTGCAGTATTCTATTTATTTAGTGGAGTATCGGCTGCTAACAGCATCTCACCAAGTAGTGACTTCAAACCATTATGGAACATCTCAAATGAATCTGAACTGGATATGTTCCTACAAGCACCGTACCATGTGCCTAATACCAATACAGTTTATATTCATACCAATACCTTTGTGAATTCTGAGACAAAAAGCTGGATGGTTAGTGTAGTTTCAGCGGTAGATAAGACTACAGGTAAGAAAAAATGGTCATTTGAGTTTTATAAAAAAGGGATGCCTTATCCATGGACTACTTCTGACTTCGCTTATAGTCAAAGCGGTTCTATCTATGCCTTGGTGAAAGACGGGGGTGGGTCAAGATTATATTCTGTTAACTCCTCCGGGAAGCAGAATTGGGTGATAAACGTTCCGGATGCCCAGGACCTATACGCAATGAACAATGGTACAGTGTTGTTAATAAACTCCGATAATGTAGATTCAAAAGGTAACCGCACACCATGGGCTTATGCATATAGTCAAAACGGAAAAAAGATGGGGGAGAAATCACTAACACAAATGTACTCGGTTATAGACGGACAATATCTTGTCACGCAAACCGGGCCATTTGGAAAATCCAAACTTGAAGTGTTTGGCCCAACGTTAAATCGATTGTTTACTTATACGCCTCCTGCAGGAGCAGTGTTATACGTTGACGAAATGTCCTGGCGCATAAATAAAAGTGATATTCTTCTGCGAATGAACTTACCAAAAACAGGAAACCGGTTAATCGCAATAGATTCAAAAGGCAAGACGTTGTGGGGAAAAAATATAGCTGGAGACGCTTCGGTTCAATCCATAGGCGAGAATTATGCAGTATATGAGAATAATGAGTTAAGTGTTTTTGGAGCAAAAGGACTCATTGTAAAAAAGCCAATTCAATTAGGTGATCCTATGAATGTGGTCTTAAAAACTACAGATAATAAGATTAGAATTCACTCTGAAAATTGGATGGACATTCTTGATCCAATTACACTTAATATTATGTATCATATTCCGTATGATGAGAAACAAATGACGTATTATTATGCCGGAGATGGATATCTTTATTTATTAAGAAATAGTTACCAATTATTTCAGTTTAAATTAGACAAGGTAACAAATTCAAAGTAGCTAAATGGAGAGCATTTTTATCGTTAAAAGTTAATATTAATAGCCATTAATGAAACTACCGCTGATGATGCAGCGGTAGTTATTTTTGTAGTCAACTATAAAGTTATCTTATAACTTCTTCACAAAACCCGTATTTCTTTTAATATATAATTAATCAATATTTCATCATATTTTAAAGTAATTATATATATTGTGTCACTTATTATTAAATTCAAATTCTAACCTTTACTTTATAGAATTAAATACTCTTATATGTAAAAAATATATTTGATGAATTTACTCTTGTTTATATATAAATAGATTGCATCGTGTAATATAATGTAAATAATATTGTTTCTATAAGGAGGCAAAGCCATGTCGACAGTACCAGACAAAGTATTTATTTCATACTCCTGGAGTTCACCAGAACACAAAGCTTGGGTGATTGAACTAGCAACAAACTTAGAAAGAGATGGGATAGAAGTTATTTTGGATGATTGGGATACAACGGAAGGGCAAGATCTCAATAAATTTATGGAGAAGATGGTAAATGATTCTGACATAAAAAGGGTGTTGGTAATTAGTGATAAAATTTATGCTGAGAAAGCAGACGGCAGATATGGTGGGGTTGGTACAGAAACAACAATTGCTTCTATAGAAGTATACAAAGATTCAGACCAGAGTAAATTCATCGCTCTTATCGCAGAAGTTGATGATAATGGAAATGCATATTTACCTACTTATTTGAAAGGAAAAAAATACATAGATATGTCCTCTCCACAAAATTTTGAAGAAGGATATAGAAAACTTATAAGAAATTTATATCATAAGCCAGAAAATCCTAGACCAGAAAGGGGGACGGCTCCTAAATGGCTTATGCATGATGAAAAAAAAAACCTAAGTAACAGTAGTACCCATTTAAATATACTAAAAAAGATTGCTGATTCAAGACCAAATAAATTAGACAATGCATTCAATCAATTTCTCTCAGCATTTCTTAACGATTATAAATCATATTCTACAAGATTTGAATCAAATACAGAATTAGATAGAATAGCATTTGAGTGTTTCGAATCAATGATTGAGTTGAGAGATATATATGTTGAGGGTATAGAGACCTATTTTAATTATGCTGATGAGATTAAAGTAAAATACATAATAAATTTATTAGAAGATATATATCCTTTAATTTATACAAGAGATGAGACACAAAGTTCTTTTTTTGAATCACAGTTTGATCATATGAAGCTCTTTGTTATGGAAATAATACTATATACTGTAGCAGTTTTAATAGAATATGAGCGATATAAGGAATTAGAAACTCTCCTTAAGAATCATTATTTTGTTATAGACAGATCTTCGAGAGAAATTCATGGACCCGTGTGCATTTTTCAATTTCATCCTGATACTCTTTCTAATTATATGCGGAGACAAAATGAATGGATTTCTCCAATAGGGGAATTATTAACAAAGCGAACTACTATACCAAAGTATTCTAATGCACAAATAATACAAGCAGATTTATTAATTTATGTATTATTGTATTTCTACAATCTCAGTGATGAGTATTTTCAGTGGGATCTTTATATGGGCCCATATATTAGAGAGAATACAGTGCCTTTTTTCAGGAAATTACGGAAGAAGAGTCACTTTAATGATGTACAAGAACTTTTTGGTGTGGAAAATGCTACTCAGATGAGTGAAAAAATGAACGCTTTAATAGAATATACCAATAAAAATTATAGAAATCATTCTAGATCAGGTATACATAGATTAGCGGCTGTTCTTGTTCCTAACGAAATAAATAAATATTAAATTAGATTGGTACTAATTATACTTCATCAACATGTGGTATATTATGAAACCAATTTTGGTTACCAGGTGCGGGAATTGTAAGATTTTGATTGCTTTAACTTTGCATAAGCCGGTCTATGAAGCCGGCTTTTTATTATCAGTTAACTATTTCAAAGAGAGCATCTAAACGGACTCTCTTTTTTAATTATTAATTTTGTCATTGATTGCAATGGAACCAGTTTTAAGTACAGTAACAATCAATCTCAATAGTTAGCAAGTTGGTATATATGACGCATTGACTGACAGTGACTGGTTTTGCAATAAATGCACTTTTAAGTGGGGATTCGTGATAGCTGAGTAACAAGGACTCTTACTCTAAAATCTTAAGCAGACCCACATTTATCATTTTTAGGCAAGGCAAATTCGATACTATATAGAGTGAACATAAGATTCCAACTTGCTATATTGACGAAACCCTTGTTCCATAAGGGTTCCGTTTAGTCAATACACCATCATTTCTTAAGTTCAAATTATATAGATAAAAGTGCTTTCTCAACCAAGCATTTAAGTGGCATTATCTACAATACTTTGAACTGAGTTGCAATGAATTCGTATTGATACGGGAGGACGGCAATTCTGGAGTTTCTGGTAAACAAATAGGTGAGATAAGAGGAGGAAACTATTGTGAAAAGAAGTTTTGATATATTCGAATTAATGAAAAATGAGCCTATGAAAAAGATAGTTATATCAGTTGGAGAAGTGGGGTTAGATCAGGCATACGATAACGGGTTAATAAAGAGCATTCCAGTTCTGAGAACAATTGCTGATACATTAGAGTTAATCGACAGTATTCGCAATAGACATTTGTTTATAAAGCTAGGTTTATTTTTTGAGGAGCTTTATAACATTCCTTTAGAAGACAGACGCCGCTTTATCGAAAAACATACCAAGAACCCAAAAAAACTGAGCCAGCAAATCTTAGTCTACTTGGATAGACAAGAAGCAAAGGAAAAGGCGAAAATTCTGGCCAAAGTCTTTTCGGCTTTTTTGTACGAAAAAATTGACTCTGCCACATTTGCTAGATTGTGTTCCATCCTGGATAAGGTTGTTATTGAAGATCTGAATATTCTAACAAATGAGTTCTTAAGACAGACTGGTTCAACAATTGAAGATAATCAGCAAATCTGGTTTTTGGGAACTGAGTATGAGCACTTAGTTGCAACTGGTATGGTGATCGAAAATACAGGCTTCGGCTTAAATCCGGGCCAAGTTTCTATGAACTACTTTGGACTTGAAGGTGAGGTATACGAGTATTCTCAATTTCACTTAACTCACTTGGGAATAAAATTAATTAAATATGGATTGCTGGATTAACGTCAAGTTTCCTTATTAGGAACAAATATTTCTGCAAAATAAGCAATAGTCTTGAACTTTTTACAGAATACAACTAAATGATTTCCCCCTGCTGAGTACAAAGCATTGATAAAACAGGTCCCAAAAAGAGAAAGACCAGCCCTCGATGTGTTGCTCCAATTTTTTCTGTATTCCTTTTTCGCTACTTAAGATTGTCGGGTCACTGTTTAGAAAGTATAAGCATTGCTATTCTAAGTTTATGGTATTAAAATGCCTCGTAAAAAGAAAAACGATCGTCGTGAGACACTCATATGTAATATAAATGCTGAAATGTGAGAGTCACACTGTCCGATAATGGTAGTACCGTACGTGAAGGAATCATATAAGTAGTAGACGTATAAGGTGTATATCCTGATATCCAATAATTATGAAGCAGCTGGGAGAGTTTTACAGTAGGGAGCTTCATATATGACTCTCTTGGCCATCTAAATAAGACGAAAGTGATAGTTCACAGCAATTATCGTAGTGGTCAGGGTGATCTTATCTCACTAACGAGCAAGTGAGTAGGAACTTCCTTATCGGCACCAAAAGAAATTTATGTAAAAATCTCTAAAGTGCCTCGTCAAGCTTTAACATCGAATATTGTGAGAAGTTTGAGCAACTGAGATCTATACGATATCGATATATGAGATATCGTAGACTAAAAAACACTATATAATGACGTAATGGTAACTGGGAATAAGCCTAAGAAAGCATAAATAAAGGAGGTTTTGATTTGACATTTATATCCGTTAACAAAGAACTTATTTGCAGTAATTTAAGCAAGAATAAACTGAATAGAATTATAAGTATTTACTATGGTGAAAAAGTAAAACGTGATGAGTTAGAAGCGTATGAACAAGGGCTATACGATTATTTAAAAGAAGAATATCCTTCACGTGAACGATTGGAGCAAGCATTAGGTGAAATTCAACATTTCAATGATTTATCGAAAGACTTCTTGGTGATGGCTATTAACTTTCAGATTTCCGCTGCTGAAGTTGTTTATTATATGGCCAGCGAGTCAAGCATAGCTCGCCTAGACACACTTTTTTTCCCCACGGTGTACCTGTACAGACAAAGTATAGAACTTCTGCTCAAAGCGATTTATTTTCAAGAGGTACAGGATCAATCTGAGAGAAAGTTATTCATTGGAAGAACCCGACATGATTTGAGCACATTATATCAAGAGGTGACGGCCTTACCTATTAATCCGGATCAAGATAAGGCAGGATATACATGGTTAGCAGACTTTTTTGACAATATAAGCTTGTTTGATAAAGTGTCGGATTCTTTTCGATACCCTTACAAGTTTCATATGACTAACGATGTGTTTGATCGACATTTAAAAGTTAAGAAGGTGTTCGAAGAACGAAAAGATATAGATTTAATTAAGCTTTCAACAAAGTTTAGTTATGCTTTTGCTTTGCTCCAACGTTTAATAATAGAGTTGCCTCAAGAATGTAATGAAATCCCTTATGCAGTTGACAAGTTAGGCGATTTCATTGATAACCCTGATTGTAGTTCCGAATTTTTAGAAGAGGGTGGACATTATTATTTGAGATGTGTTATAGGTGAAGATTACAGACCAACAGATTTCAATCGCTATGCGGATGTGTATAGCGATTGCGCCGAGTACCTATATAAAAAACGAATAAGCGATTTTACGGAGAACCATAGAAGTAACATAAGCTGTTATCATCCTGTTTGCTATTTATTACGCAATGCGATCGAATTATCTTTAAAAAAGCTTTGTGCAAGATGTGCAGAATACGATGAGGCTATTGAGTTAATAAGCACAAAGAAACACAATCTGCTTGGACTATGGAATGGTTCTAAAGATAAGCATGCTGAAGGACCAATGAATTTTTTTCCGATTCCACACTCAAATCAAATTGATTTTTATGTAAAATTGGTAAATGGAGTGGATGAAACTTCTTCACGTTTTAGATACCCGACAGATAACAATCTTGAACATTATAACCCTGTTCCTTATCGTTATCATTTCGGTATCCATTATTACTTGTTAAGTACTTGTTTTGAAAGAATCCGGGTTACTGAGTATATTATTGACGAAGCTACTGACGGTAGAGAAGACTATAGGGAGCTTCGAATATGAATACTCTGTGTTTTAAATAAAGCAGGTTTTTAGTATTTCTAATCGACATTGACCTATTTTAAAATGATACTTCTTCATATTTTACGGCTAGAGGATTGCATCAAGAATGAAGATCCTCCTAACTTTTACTTATCACATGATTTCGATTTATCACAAGTAGAATTTTTCCAATCATAATTACGGCATGTTTCTTATGGGGTAATCGGTTTATTACTCGTAAAATTTGATGATACCGATTAAAAAGTGGCACTTAATAATTTCCTATATGGAATAACTGTTAAATGCATTTAACAGGAAACATACTGTTGAAAAGAAAAAGGGGCTGTTCCAATTTGGTGTGGCTTCTTTATATTTGTTAGAGACTATCACCATTATATGAAAATACTTAGTCCGTAGTCCTCTGTTAACATTTTATGAAGGTATACCAGATATCTTTGTCGAACTTGTGATTAAGCAATTTCTATAAAATAGAAGGGGTGCGTTCAAGTATGAGTCTAATAAATGAGAATCAACTCGATGAGTGGGTACGTGGAAATACACGAGAAGCTCAAGGGAAAATAGTTGAACTTGTTTGGCGATTGGTTGCTGTGTCTTCTCCGAATCCGAAAGAGCGCAGGTTTCCACTAGGAGATAGTATTGGACAGCCAGGTCCTGACGGATTATTAAATACTGAATATAGTTTTGATCCTTTTGTACCTGAAGGGAGATCGTTCTGGGAAATTGGTACTGGATATAACGCTAGAGACAAAGCAACATCGGATTATCATGGATTGACTGACGCAACTCCAGAAGAGGTAAGGAAAGAATCAACATTTGTCTTCGTTACACCGCTTTCTGGTAGAAGGGATTGGCAGCATACATGGAAAGAGAACGCGCAAGCTGAATGGTTACATAGTAGACGACAGAACAACGAGTGGGCCTATGTTCGTGTAATAGATGGATCCGTACTTATAGATTGGTTGCACCATTTTCCCGCTGTAGAAACATGGCTTGCAGAGATTATGAATTTACCTATCCAGTACATACAAACTGCAGAGCAACATTGGGGAGATTTAAAAACTATAGGAGACCCTCCGCCTCTTACACCGGAAGTCTTTCTTACTAACCGCAATGGGGCTAGTGATAAATTGAATGAACTATTTTCTGGAACATTGTTTCAACTTAAAGTAGACACCCTCTTTCCTGAACAGGTAGCAGATTTTGTTGCTGCTCATGTTGCATCCTTAGATGAAGAATCGAAAGTGGATATTGCCGGGCGCTGTCTTATCATTTCGAATGTGGAAGCTTGGAATGCAATGGTTTCTCTGAAAACACCTCATTTTCTAGTTGCAAATTTTGACCTTGATGAGACAGAAACAAGTACAAAACTTCTGGAAAGAGCACGTAGAGGCAGGCACTTGGTCATCTTTAGCGGAAGACCAGGCGGGATACCGCATCCGAACAGAGTTACTATTCCAAACCCTAAAAGTTATCAATTGAAAGAAGCTTTGGTTAAGGCCGGATACAACGAGGAACGAGCACGTACTCTAGCGCAGAAAAGTGACGGTAATTTAAGCTCCTTACTTAGATGTATCCAACATCTTTCATTGATGGCGGAATGGGCTCAAAGAACGGATGCAGCTGAACTTGTTATTGCAGAACTACTTGGTGCATGGAATGAACGGTCTGATGCAGATAAATCAATCGTGGAGAAACTTTCGGGAAACCTTTACGGGGATTGGATCGGAAAGATTCGTGATATTTCGCTTCGTTCGAACAGTCCCCTAATCAATAGAGAGGGTAACTGGAAGTTTGTTTTGCGATACGAGGGATGGTATGCTCTTGGACCACGAATATATGATGAACTTCTCGACCGATTTAAAGAAATTGCATTGACAGTTTTAAAAGAACGCGACCCTCAATTCGATTTACCTGGTGATCAGAGGTATGCGGCTAGTATATACGGTAAGAATTTAAATCATTCAAAGCTAATTAGGAAAGGGATAGCAGAAACATTGGCATTGCTAGGAAGCCAAGCTCAAGCGTTGATATCATGTTCCTCAGCAAAAGCTGTGATGACGGCTTCCACAACAATTAGGGAACTCTTTTTTGGTGCAGACTGGATCCTTTGGGCCAGCCTGAATGATCTTTTACCATTATTTGCTGAGGCAGCTCCAAATGAATTTCTTGGTTCAGTTGAAGAAGCATTAGCAAATGAACACTCTCCATTTGAGAGCGTTTTTTCGCAAGAGGGAACAGGATTGATGGGGCACAATTACATGACAGGATTACTTTGGGCATTGGAAACCTTAGCTTGGGATGCTGAATATTTAACCCGTGTAGTTATGATACTTGGAGAACTTGCTCAAAAAGATCCAGGTGGAAACTGGGCTAATCGTCCTGCTAATTCTCTCTCGATTATCTTATTGCCGTGGTTGCCTCAGACTAGTGCCTCAGTTTCAAAGAGAAAAGTAGCTGTCTCAACCCTTTTCCTAGAGTTTCCTGATGTTGCGTGGAAATTACTATTAGAGTTTCTTCCTAGTTCACATCAAGTCTCATCAGGTTCTCATAAGCCATCGTGGAGAGAACTAATTTCAGATGATTGGACTAAAGGTGTTACGAATCAAGAATATTGGGAGCAGATATCCGGATATGCACGATTACTAATAGAAGCTTCTAAGCATGATTTATCAAAACTAAATGAATTAATTTCACGTTTCTCAGACTTGCCCCAGCCAGTGGGTGATGAACTGTTAAGTTACTTGAGTTCTCCAGAAGTTCTTTGTTTACCTCAAGAAGCTCGCTTTAAAATATGGAATGAACTTACGGTTCTTATTTTAAGACACAGAAAGTTTTCAGATGCAAAGTGGTCAATAACTTCGAAAATGGTTGATAATGTCCAAACTGTTGCCGACAGTCTTTCTCCCGTAGACCCATTTTATCGAAACCAACGAATCTTTAATGACTATGATTCACATTTATTTGAGGAACTTGGGAATTATCAAGAACAACAGAGAAAGCTAGATGAGCTTAGACAGAACGCTGTAAAGGAAATCTTGGTTTCAGGGGGTGTTGAAGAGCTTCTAAACTTTGCTAAGGTTGTTGAGCATCCAATGTATGTAGGACTTGCTTCAGGCGTACTGGGTGAGGAGGACGTTATTGAAAAAGCTATTCTTCCAGAATTAATTATTTCGAATATGGATTCATTGTCGAGGTTTGTTGGTGGCTTTATATTGGGGGCATTCCGTAAACATGGGTGGCAATGGATTGATAATCTCGATTTTTCAAATTGGAGTAAACCCCAAATTGCGCAACTGCTTGTATATCTACCTTTCAGTTCAGAGACGTGGGGGAGGTTAGAAAATCTTCTTGGAGAGGACCAAATACTATATTGGTCCCTAACAAATGCAAATCCATATGAAACAGAAGAACAATTGGATTGGGCAATTGATTGTTTACTTCAATATAATCGACCGCATGCCGCTGTCAAATGCCTGGACAAACTATTACATGATAAAGGCACTATTGATAGCCAACAAGCTGTGCGTGTGCTACGAGCAGTGCTTGCTTCCCCTAAGGGTATTCAATCAATTGATGCTCATGACATTGTAGAGATTATTAAGGCTCTACAGAATGAAGAGAAAACAAACCAAGATGAGCTTGCACAAATAGAATGGAATTATTTGACTTTGCTTCGACATTATCCTGATGCAAAACCAAAAATTTTAGAGCAACAACTAGCTGAACAACCAACTTTTTTTTGTCAGGTCATACGCACAGTGTTTCGCTCCAAAAATGAAGAGCAACAAATTGAAGATGATTCATCGGAGGATAAGAAAAATATAGCATCAAATGCTTATAACTTACTTAGAGAATGGAGTAAACCACCAGGTAGTCGGGAAGGGACATTCGATGGAGATTTTCTGATTAATTGGCTTGAAGAAGTGAAAAAACTTTCTCATGAATCAGGCCATTTGGAAGTCGCACTTACTATGGTTGGACATGTGCTCATTTATACACCTGCTGATCCAGATGGACTTTGGATACATCATTCTGCAGCCAAGGTATTAAATGAAAAAGATGCTAAGGATATGCGGGAAGGTTATAGAACTGAATTGTATAACTCGAGAGGAGTTCACTCCTGGACAGCAGGTAAAGAGGAAAAAGAATTAGCTGAAAAATATAGGAAGCAAGCAGAAGAAGTAGAACTTCACGGGTACCATCGCTTAGCAGACGTACTTCGTCAGTTGGCCTCTTCCTACGAATATGAGTCACAACTTCAGGCATCTGAAAATCTTTTTGAGGACTAAGACCTAACAAGAGCATTTTACTAGGTCCCCGGAATAAAATTTCGGGGATTTTTCGAACAGCAATAATATGAAACAATGGCAAAGTAACATTTCAAATATAAGAAATATTAATTTATAGTGACGCATCAAACTATAGGATTGCTTAATGTCAGAAAAAAATAATGTTTTAGACTGAAAAATAAAGTGTTAGACCGAGAAAATAAAGTTGTAGACTGAGAAAATAAAGTACTAGACTGTCGAGGGCATTAAGCTAACGGGCAGGATAGAGAATATGCAAATCAAAAGACGATACAAACATTCGCGGATTTCTCAGAAGTGGAAGGCTCATTTTCCTATACCATAAACACCACTTTATGGTATATCTAAATGCGATTATCAAATCAAATTCATATGACGAAGTGGGTCAACAAAATGGATTTTCGGAAGTTTCGGCTTACATATGGGGTAATTGCCCTATCATTAATCGTTTCAGGCTGTACTTATGCAGAAAAAGAGAAAGCCGCTGAAGGAGCGGTTAGTGATCTAGTTGTGGCAAATGAGTCAACTGCTACTCCTTCTACTGCTGCAGTTGCAATACGGGAGTATATTTTGAAAGACAGCTCGAATACGTTGCTATCCCCTGAAAAGATCGGCAGTCTGGACAACCGTATCCTAAAGCTTGCGCGCAACGAGATATTTGCAAGGCACGGGTATGTATTTAAACAGAAGGATTTGAAGGACTACTTTGCCGCCAAGCCTTGGTATCATGCAGACTCTGCCTACAAGGAGCATCTTAGCCCGATTGAGAAACAGAACGTTGCGCTACTTCGTGACTACGAAGCCAAATACGCTGGCTATAAGCTCGAACCTTCTCATACAGATGACGTCCATTTACGTGGTTATATAGGCGATTCGGGCTTTAAACAGAAGAAGATGAAAGTGGATCTGAACGGAGATGGTCGTGAAGAAGAGATCCAGTTAATACCGCCGGAAACGGAATTAGGGGTCTTTAAGCTGAAGGTGAATAACATCACGATGGAGGTGGACAGTGAGCTGCTTCCTTATGTGGATATTGTCGATCTGGATATTGATGATCCATATTTCGAGATTGCACTTCAAATGGATTCGCAGATGGTCTCTCTACGATCAACATCTTTCTATGCCTATGACGGCGAAACCCTCAAGCAAATAGGTGAGCTTCCCGATTTCTCGGCACACAGCTCGATGTTTGACGGCCATGGGAGAGTGGTCAGCGCAAAAGAAAGCAGTAACTTTCAGACCTGGTTCCGTAATTTGGTATTCCGTCTGGATGCCGAACATTCTCTCCATGAAGAGCAACAGGATTTTTATCCGATGGAACCACCGACGCCTTTAACGATCAAAAAGGAAATTGCCGTGCGGTTTCATAAAGATGGCGTGGACGAAGCCTTTTCGCTGGAACCGGGAGACAACGTGAAATTCCTGGGTGACGACAAGCTCGGCCATATCAAGCTTCAAACTAGCACGGGTAAGGAAGTCTGGTACACCACAGGCGATGAGTACGTCGACTATAGTTGTTTTTTTGACGGGCTAATTTTATATGATTAGACGAAGGATGCCGGTGTAGGACCCGTTGCTAAAAGTATAGATGGACATTTATTTAAATCTCACTGGTGACGGATTAACGAGTAATAAACTGTTAAGCTAACGGGGTACGATAGCTCAATAATGACACAAAGGCAGTCGGTCAGTGGATCGGGCTGCCTTTGCTCAGCTAACGGGCAGTTTAGTGCGATATACGTTTGACGGTAGGGTATCGTTGATGGGTCGATCTTTACATTACTTATACTATAATAATCAAATAAGATTGTTTAAAGGAGAATAGAGGATAATGGTGCATTACAACAAAATACCGCCCTTGCTGGAAGAAATCATGGCATGGGAGAAGGAGATCACGCAGAAAGTTCCTTACTTGGAGACGCCGACAGGATATTTTTTGCAATTCGATCTAATGGACAACGGCGGTTACAGAAGTTCTCCGGCTGACACGATCATGTTCGCGGGTACAGGCATGGATGGCATTCATTTTTCCTTCTTGATGGATTTCGGTTCCGTAACTGATTTAAGTTTGGCGCCTATTATTCGTGTCGATCCCATGGATTTCGGAAATTGTGCGAAGATAGTCGCAAAAAATATCAGAGATTTTTTCACACTTCATTTTTCAGCTCATGAAGAGCTTCTGCTGAACGATTTTGAATCCAAGGTAAACTACCTGAACTATTTGAAAGAGCAGGAAGGAGACGACGAGGAGGAGAATGAGTATTTCGACAAAAAGAAGTGGCAACGGCAGAAGAGCGAGGTGCGTGACAAAGCTATGCAGCAATTCGGATTTCAGCCCATCCTTGACGGATATGCCTACATGCAAGAGGTACGGCGGGCACGACGGAACGAACTGATTGTGACTACTTCCGATGGTCTGGGGATCACTGTACGGGGCACTCCGGTCGATTGCTTAAACAGGCCAGTTCCTCACCCGTGGCATATGAAAGAAATTCCCGACAGGAAGGTTGAACGGTTAAAGTCCTATATTACTACCGCGGAGCAAGCGGGACTATTTGGCTTTATCCGTGATTGTCAGTTCCAAGGTGTGGATGATTACGAAGTTATCAAGGCGATCTGCGACAAGCTTATTTCGCTCGGTTTGCCCTTGGAAGCCAAAAGACTGGCACATTGTATGGACATATCATCGTTGAACTAACGGAGAACGTTAGTTCAACGACAACAGCGGCAGTCTAAGACTTTATTTTTCAAGTCTTGTTCCGTCGCTGCTTCTTTTAATGGATTAGTCTAAAACTTATTTTTCAAAAGCTGACGATTCTTCAATTCAAAAACCGCGTTAAATCAACGACTCCAGTCTAATACTTTATTTTCACCGAACACTTAAGTTATATTTAATTTACGTAAAATAATAATTTGACGAATAAATAACAATGAGATATATTGGATTCACGGAGGTTCGTACATATATGGATAAACAGATGAAAATGCACTACATGCAACGAATTGATGAGAAACTCTCTGTTTTGCCTTGGTATGTTACAGAATATATTGATAGCAAAAAACGCAAGTTATCTCCAACGACTCTTCTTAATTATTGTCATGATTACATTATTTTTTTCGACTGGCTTATCGCTGAGAATATTACTTCAACAATCCGGAAAGAAATACAATTAGAAACACTTGAGCGATTAACCATCCGTGAAACTGAAAACTTTTTGTCATTCCTGGATTATCAGCTTGGAAACAAGAAGCTTACGATTAATCGAAAACTATCCTCGTTAAAATCTTTGTTTGATTACCTTCAGAACAAAGCTGAGACCAGTGACCTGAAGCCTTATATTCAACGCAATGTTATGGCCAAGATGGATCTGAATGCTGTTAAAGAAAGCCAGGAAACTATTGCAAACCGCATTGAAGGAAAGATCCTTAGAGAAGACGATTTTGAATCGTTCAGACAATTTGTAGCCCATGAATTTGGCGAAATGCATAAGGATAATAAACGGATTTTTACATTTCATCAATTCAACCGCGAACGCGATACTGCAATTGTTTCGTTGATATTAGGCTCTGGGCTTAGATTATCCGAGGTTTCTGGCATTAATATGGATGACCTGGATATGAATAAAGCATTAGTTCGAGTGATCCGCAAAGGTGATAAAGAACAATACGTTTACTTTAGCAAACAGGCCTTAATGGATTTAGAAAGTTATCTGCAGATCAGGGAATCAAGATATTTACCAGAAAAAAACGATAGTTTTTTATTCATTGCAGCACCTGTTGGCCGTAAAGGAAAAAGCCGGCGTTTGACTGGACGTTCAATTGAAAAGCTGATTGAGAAATACGCTACTGCCTTTGGGAAGCCTTCCCTAACAGTACATTCGCTTAGACACTCGTTTGCAACGCGATACCATTTGGAAAACAACGATGTACCAAGGTTAAAGAATCAATTAGGGCATTCATCTATACAAACAACTATGATATATACACACTTGACAGATGAAGAGATGCGTAATGCTGTAAACAATATGGATAGATAAACCCGCGTTGCTTCGCGGTTTTTCTAAGACATCTGCACAAAACCCGTATTTTGTACATATGTATGTATGAAGACTAACAGCCTTTTGCATCACTGATTGTTCATTGTTGTACGCTATTCCTGTGTTAGTCCGCTTTTTTGAGTAACCCCCTTTTTTCTTGCAGTAAATGAAGTTATTGATTTAACACGAGACTAATCCAATAATAAAAGCAGTGGCAGTCTAAGACTTAATAAATAAAGTCTTAGACTGCCGCTGTTGTCGTTGAACTAACGTTTCCCGCGTGCACTAAGACGCTATTCTAACGGTAGTCCAATATAGACCCTTTTATTCCATTAAATAGTTGTATATTTATTCCACTTCATTCCTGTACCTTCCTGCTTTTGCGGTGATCTCCCTCTCATACAAGTGCGCGCTCCAGGAGCCCGCGTCAAAGCGACCCTGCAACACGTATCCTAGATTTACGTAGTATGAATTCAGTCTTGGGTTGTCGGCCATACAGTCGAGACGAAGCCGGCTGTTTCCAATGGCCCGAACATAACTCTCCGCGTAGCGAATGAGTTCACGGCCAATTCCTTCTCCCTTCCGTTTGCGTGAGACGCATAACCGATGAACATACCCTGCGTCCTCGTGAAGTTAAAAAAGAACCCTCAAATTACTTTAAGGGCTCTTTTATATTCAATTCATTCGAAGTATTTTTTTGTATACTTATCAAGCAGCGCCTCCACCTTATTTAATAGCTTTATGCCTTCTGCGCCCTTCTTTTCACCCGCATTATATTTGGTGAAATTTATTTTGGTCGTCTTCATGCTGTCCCGCATTAAAATGAACGCTTCCAGCTGGAGTTTTGCCCCTGCCAGATGGTAGTTGTATATTTCTTTCAACTCTGCATTATTTTTATTGGGTTTAATGTTTTTTAACCCGGATACATATTTAGTATAGTTGGGCACTACAGTATTGTTTAAAGCCAGGAAGATAGATTTTCTTGTTGAATTGTTTACGATTTTATTATATTGATTAATTGTAGTTATGGCTTTCTTTTCATAGTTATTTATGAGATGTAACTGATCAGTAAAATCTGAAAGGTCCTGTGCCATGATTTTTACTTGAATTTCTGCTGGGGTAAGTTCCTTTACAACAACCGACTTTGTTGGTTCAGGAGTTGGTTCAGGAATGACTGTATACTCACCTACTACTTGAACAGTGAATACATAAGGTTCAAACTTTTCTCCGATATTAACTGTTAAGGTAGCCGCCCCTTTATTCATTGCATGAAGTTCAGTAACCCATTGTGTTTTTCGGACTACCTTGATTATATTCTCATCGGAAGAGGTTGGAGTGAAGTCATAGTTTGTAACATCTGCATCGGTCCAGTCAGTGATGGCTATTTCGTAGGACTTCCACTCTCCAACTTTAATCTCAGTAGGTTTGGTCACTTTCGCAATATCGTTGATGTTCCGCGCAGCCGCGTGGATACTACCACTCCCTGATACAATTGATACTATAATTGCTAGTAATAACGAATAAATCAAACTCTTTCGTTTCATAATAATCTTGTCCCCGCTTAATTAATAGTAAAGCACTTACCATCTTTGCCAGATCATATCACGAATAGTTTGCGGGCAGCAAAAGCAGCAAATTACTTTCCTCCAATATTATACAGCTTAGGAGGCTGAGTTGTAGTAATATTTTTATTTTGAATGATATTAAGCCGTTCTTTCAGGGGACTTACATTAAAAAAAAATTATTGCTATCTTGTTTCTGCGGGTCAGCTTTAGCCAGTGTGTAAGTTGGCTTCGTAAAGCTAAGGTTTAAACGGTACAACAGGTCTCATGTTACCCGATCGGAATACCGAACGTCCCACTTGTGTTCGATCCATTTTCGAACCAGTGGAGAGGTCCAGTTCATCTGAGCTGGAAATCCCTGATCTTCGGGCGTTTGATTCGTTATAACTTCATAGACTTGTAGCTCTTGTTCTGCAGTTAACAGACGATGTCGACCTGGAGGATGTCCGATTTGTAGTCCCTGTATCCCTTCTTCTCGGTACGCTTTGCTGAAATTATATAAGGTTGCAGGGGTCCATCTCATCACCACCGGAAGCATAAGGCGGCCATTTATCCTCAAGCACGCTAGCGGCCGTCGGCACCAACATCATATATTTGCGTAGACCAGCCGTAGCTTTATCAAATGATTGAATGGCATTCGCCTTGTCTTCCAGATTCAGGTATCCGTACTTGCCGATGTAAACTCCATTGCTCTCTTTTTTCCCCACGCCCTTATCCGCATCGGATTTTAGTTTAACAATTGAACATAATAGTTACTCACTTTATATTCATAATAGCTTAAAAAGCTACCGAATTTTAGACAGAATGTTCACTAACCCCTATACCCATAAAAAACGCTGGAGTTCAGATTGAAAACTTTTTGCAGTAAAACTAAGCTCACGATTTTTATGAACAATTAGACCATGCGAAAAACTCATTTTGGAATTAAACGGAAGGATCTTTAGTGTACCCGTCTTTAGTTCGTTGTTGATAGCTATTTCAGGGAGTAAGGCAAAACCTTTTCCACAGCTTACATATTGTTTTATCATCTCAAGACTTGGTAGCTCTAACGCATCTTTAACCATAATACCAGCATTTTTTAAAACACCTACAGCAGACGTATGATACAAACAAGATGTGCCGTTACTGATAAAAAGTTGGTCATTTAGAATCTGAAATCCCGCATTTCTCACTTTCCGAGCTATATCCTCAGATGCAGCAAAAACAATCGTCTCCTCCATAATTGGATAAAAAAGAATATCTTGGCGATTCGGATCTTGAGGAACAATCCCAAAATCCAACTCATAATCTAGTACACCATTTAGGATATCTTGATACGATCCTTGTTCAATACGCAAATTTACGTTTGGATAATTTCTTGTGTATTCCTGAACAAAGGGAAGCATCCGTGTAAGAAAGAAAGATTCCTGTGTTCTAATACGTATTGTTCCGCATGGCTGATCCAGTTCGTTCATACTTTCTTTAAGGGATTGACTTAAGTGAACATACTGATAAGCATATTTTGAAAATACCTTTCCCGCTTCTGTAAGTTCTATCCCTCGTGGATATCGATGAAACAATTTTTGTCCGCTAATTTTTTCCAACTGTTGAATATGAGTTGTTACTGTGGACTGAACATAACCTAAACGAACCGCAGCTCGACTGAAACTTTTTTCTTCAAGCAAAGCAATAAAGGCCAGAAAAAAACGACCTTCTAATAAATCTATCATATCGATCACCCTTCTATATTCCAAATTGAAATAGTAGACATTCAATTTATTCGTTAGTCAAATACATGGTTTTATTATACGATAACCTTAGTTCAAAGCCAATTACACTAAGGAGATGTAAGAATGAAGATTAGTTACCATCAGCAAAAGGTTGGAGATATTGAAGTTTTTTATCGTGAAGCTGGTCCTAAGGACGGTCAAGTTATTTTATTATTACACGGTTTTCCATCTTCAAGTCATATGTTTCGCGACCTAATTCCCAAACTGGCAGAACAATACCGTGTCATTGCCCCTGATCTCCCTGGATTCGGTCATACTACAACCCCACCGCGCAGTCAATTTAAATTCACATTCGATAGCCTGTTCCAAGTTATTGATGGTTTTACTGAAGCATTAGCTCTCAAACAGTATGTACTTTATGTGTTTGATTACGGTGCACCTGTTGGGTATCGTTTGGCAGTGGCTCACCCGGAAAGAATTCAAGCAATTATTAGTCAGAATGGCAACGCTTATACTGAGGGATTTAGTGATGCATGGGGATCCTGGGAGACTTATTGGCACTCTCCGACACCTGATAATCGTGAAGCATGTCGCGATTCCTTGACCCCCGAGAGCATTCGCAACTTCCAGTATCTACATGGAGCTGATGCTAGCCTTGTTTCACCAGACGGTTATTCCCTGGATATTTTTTACATGTTGCGCCCCGAGGCTGAGGAAATCCAACTGGACTTGATTCTTGATTATAGAACAAATGTGGATCGTTATCCTGATTTTCAGGCCTATTTCCGTAGGTATCAACCTAAACTTTTAGCCGTATGGGGTAAAAATGATCCTGCCTTCCTCCCTGCAGGAGCTGAAGCTTATAAGCGTGATATTCCATCTGCGGAAGTCCATTTACTTGATACAGGGCATTTTGCTCTCGAAACACATGCTAAAGAGATCAGTGAGCTTATTAAACAATTCTTAAAAAATGATTAATACAATCTCCCAATGAACTGTGAAAGTGATTTCATGGTGCTGCGGAGCAGATTCCAGAAATCAGGATTGCTGAAAAGAGACCCTTCCGGCTGGATCTTGCTCAGCCGAAAGGGTCTGCATGTTTCTGTTTACGCTTTTACTTAGCGAGATATTCGATGAACTTTATAAAGATAGTAGCTACTTCAGCGCGGGTGGCGGTGGCTTGAGGGGCAAAGAAGTTGCCCGGCTTACCTGATACAATTCCGATGCCCTGCTGTGCCTGAACGGCCTTCAACGCCCATGAGCTGATCTGACTCTCGTCCGCGAAGGACTTAGATTGACTTTCAGGTATCTCATAGCCCTTGTACTTCATGTAATTGTACAGCATCACCAGCATCTGCTCGCGTGTAATCGGTGAATTGGGTTCAAACAGGTCTGCGTTTATACCGTTGACGATGCCACTTTCGGCCGCCCACTCGACTGCCGCCGTGTACCACTGCCCATCCGTCACGTCGCTAAAACGGGAATTCGTGTAGCCGGAGAGGTTGACGTTCTCAAGATTGGCCAGTACCTGCACGTACATCGCACGCGTCATTGAGGTGCCCGGTGAGAACGTCGTGGACGTCGTGCCGTTGAAAAGACCGTATGTGTAGGCGGAGTTTACGTAGCTGTAGAACCAGTCGTCCATGTTGACATCCCTGAAAGGATTGCCAGACACCACGAGGAAGCCCAGCGGGGTGTCGTCATCGAATACAAATTCCGTACCCTCATGGATGTTCAGCGACATGCCTTTGTCTAAGCCGGCACTCGCACCGCCGTGTAGTGTCACTTCGGCGCTCTTGCCCGCCGGAAGGGTCACCTTACCTTTTGAGTCTATAGTCGTGCCTTCGGGTACCTTAATCTTCGTCCCGCCCTTGGTCGCAATCTCGCCGCCGCCGGGCAGGGTGGTATTGCCGTTCTTGTCCGTGACCGCGGGCTTATCCTTCGGTGTGATCACTGTGTAGGTCGGCTTCAACGATCCAGTGACTATCCCGGTGCTGGTATTGCCCGTATTGCTGGTATTGCCACCCGAAGGATTGGGCACATTGGAAGCTGTCGGCGTCGCCGTTGCACTCATCTCCGCACTGTCGCCCTTCGCGCTCACCGCAACGATCTTGAAGGTATAGCTTTGGCCATTTTTCAGGCTCTTGAAGGTATATTGGGTCGCCTTCGCGTCTAGAGTGACCGGCGTCACGTTGCCATACCAGACCTTGTAACCCAATATCGTGCTGCCGCCATCGTCAGCCGGAGCAGTCCAACTCAATGTGACCTGTCCGACGCCCGCCGTCGCCTTGAAGCTGCCCGGAGCACCGGGTACGCTCATTTTTCTCTGCGCGAACATCCAATCAAAGACATCAGTGTAGTCATTGTTCCAAGTCGGCAACTTAGAGGACTGCGCCGTAGGTTTAAGGCTCCACTCCTTGTTGGAACCTACATTGGACAAAGTATCCGTGTAGCCTGAAATATTGTTCCACAGAACGGAAGCTTCCATCTCATGGCCGGAAGGAATCCAATTGGTTCCATTAACAGGTGCTTCCGCCTTTGTCCATTGGTCATAAGGCCAAACGAATATTTCATTTCTGTCGATGAACGTGTGCCTAGCGTTTTCCAATAGGGGCATTATATTCGCTATATAAGTTTCCGCCCCTGTTTTTATTGTTGAAGAATCAGTTGTGTTAACGAATGACCAGTATGCAAAGTTTTTAAGAGTTTCGGCTTGTTTCGCGTTGATTGATGGTGGATAAGACATAGGCGCCGCGGCAGCGAGCAAATCGGGATATGTCGTCAAGAAAGTATTCGTATAAGCGGATCCCATAGAGAAGCCTGCCATGTAAATACGGTTGGGGTCAACAAGTCCCTTACTTACCAGATCATCGATATAAGCCTTTAAGGTAGCGGGTGTTGCCTGAACGTTGTTTTGAGCCCGCAGAGCGATTATATGACTAGCGTATTTAGCGTTCTTCTCCATTTTTTTCATAAGCGCGGTGGCTCCGTTGGCGGACCTGATGGGCGCAAAGGTATCCCCGTCCTGTGTACCGCCGCGGGTAGAACCGTGAGCGTAGATGTAAAGGGGAAGCCCTTCTACCGGAACGCCGTTGCCGTCCTTATGAATATAGAGTCCATACTGCATCGCTTCCGCTTTGTCAATTTTGGGACCAACTTCAAATTTGTCGATGATTTCATTAACGGTACCTGACTGTGCGAAAGACGACTTAACAATGGCAGCCTTGCCATCAAGCTTGATATCGCCACTAGATACAATGTTGTAATTCTGGACGGTGGATTTGGATGCTTCCAAAGTGGACTGTCCGCCGGTTAATGTCCAAAATTCCAATTCTACAACGATGTAGCGGCCTTTAGTAAGTCCAGCTTGATAATTAGGGGAGTTCTGGTTCACACCCTTATACCCTCTGGGTCTAGGTTCGTCATTGACGTATACTCTATTGACGGTGCGTGTGCCTTGATATGCCAGGTTACCATTCAGCAGAGTATTCCTCGCCGATACTGTAAACAGATTTGAACTAAGGTCGGCACCCACAGCTTCATTTCCCGCACCCAGATCAATGATAACAGCTGTGGTAAATTCTCCGGTGGCAAAGTTATCGTTGTATACGATAAAGTTAAGTAACGTTGCGGCCGGATCGGGTTTGAATGTAACATGGATTACCTTGTCATCGGTGTTCACGTTATTCAAGGTATAGGTATTGTTTGCAATCTCTACAGACGCACCATTTACAGTTACGGTATCCACGACATAACCGCTGATAGGAGTGAATGTAAAGGATTGGCTTCCGCCGTCAGCTACCCGAATCAAGCCGGATGGCGAGATGGTGCCGTTTAATCCTGCCGTGGCGTTAACGGGGTGTCTGGTTACCGTGGAGCTCCCAAGCAGCAGCAAGCTATTCTTGAAACTGTCAGAACTGCCATAACCCGCGTCGGGTTGGCCTAAACCGGATACAACCTCATAACGGTCATTCCCTGCACCAGTTGAGTTATTGATGTACACATCAAACGTAATCGGGGAATTGCTCGTGAATTCAATGGTTCTTCTAGGTATCTTCACTTCTGCGATATACCCGGTGTCAGTTCGTTTAACCGAACCGTCGCGGCCCGCAGCGGCTTGACCTGAGAAAATACCGCTTGCGCCAATACGCCACTGGTTTGAGCCACTTCTTCCGTCACCGACATAAAATTCCACGCTGTCGGTCATGTACTCAGTGCCAGGCGTGTGACCGACGCAGACATTCGGGTCTGTAACCACAACGCGTGCATACAGAAAGTCTTCGTCCCAAAATACTTTGGCTTTGCCGGTGGCCTTGGGGCCTATCTTCTGGTCGGGTGCGCTACTGTTGTTGATGTCAAACTCCACAGCTTGTTCCCACAGTTTGTCGTTTGTGCCCAATACTGGTGAACCGTATCCGGCAACAGGCCGATTGTTTGCTGCGGTCTGCGCGAACATCCAATCAAAGACGTCAGTGTAGTCATTGTTCCAAGCCGGCAAGTTAGAGGACTGCGCTGTTGGCGCTATGCTCCACGTCCCCATCGTTATGTCGTTGTAAAGAACAGCCGTTTCAACTTCGTGCGCCACCGAATCACTCAGGGCAGGTGAATGGTTCGGATTCGGCTTCTGATTCGGCTGATCAAATTGATTGTAAGGCCATATAAGAGCCTCATTGCTCTCAAAGCGCGAAGCTCTCGCGTTGATCATTTTCGGCATATTGGTGTTTATGAAGTTAGCGAGGTTAGTCTGGTATACTCCAACGTTATACTCATTGATAAACATCCAATAGGCCAGGTTGGTGTGAACGTAGTTGGCGTTCGCGTTCGGTGAGCCGCTTACCGGAGACATAGGTGCGGCGGACGCGAAGAAGCCGGGATATGCGTTAACTAAGCTGTTCGTATACTGACCGCCCCATGAGAAGCCCGCCGCGTAAATACGGTTAGGGTCCACTGCACCGCTGGCAACCAGGTCGTCTATAACCTTCTTAACATTGGCTGTGGAGGGAGTACTCGTGCCATTATAGGAAATATTCAGTATATGGCTGGCGTATTTATCGGGATCTTTTTCTATTTTTTTCATCAGAGCGACCGAGCCGTTCGCGGATTTCATCGCCGCTTTTGGGTCAGTCGCAGCGCTTGTGCCGCCGCGTCCCCTGCCGTGGGTATAGACATACAGCGGCAAGCCCCGCGTTACTTCACCGTTTCCATCCTTGTGAAGGTAGAGCGCGCGATTGACCGAATTGCCCGTAGGTGTTGTAAATTGGTCAAGGATCGGATTCACAACTTTTTCCTGTTCAAAAACCGCGTAGTTAAGCGGATCCCCTTCTGTCAGTGGGATCTCGCCGTTTTGGACGACGCTGTAAACCTGTTTTGTTGAGTTCATGTTGCCATCCAGTGTTATATTGCCGCCGCTCTCTGAATAGAACTCAAACTCAACTACGATGTAACGGCCGCGTTCCAGTCCCTCCTGATAATCCGGTGAACGGCTTACCGTCCCCAGATAGCCGCGTACCTTCGGTTCGTCATTGGCGTATACCCTAGTGATCTTGCGCGTCCCTTCAAAGGTTACCGAGTCGCCGTTCAGGGTCGTGTTTCTGGCCGAGACGGTAAACAAGTCCGGATTAAGCTTGGAGCCTTCCGCCGCCTTCCCTTCGCCTAAGTCAACGATGACAGCCGTCGTGTACTCGCCACGGGCGAAGTTGTCATTCCATACAATAAAGGGGAGCAACTCCGCGGTCGAATCATTTTTGAATGTCACTTGAAGGGTACGGTTAGCGACAACATTTGAGAAGGTATAAGTGCCATCATCGGATAGAACTGCGTCCTCTCCGTCTACCTTTACGGTATTTACAATTTTGCCGTAATCGGAGGTAACCGTAAACGTTTTGTCTGAGCCGCTGGCTATTCTCAGAACATTGCCGGCTGCGTTCGGCGTTATTCGGCCGCCCGATTCCGCCGTGGCGGTGATTGAGAATCTGTCGTCCGCTTCATTGGCGGCAATGAGATTCAGGCTGTTTGTATAAGAAGCAGCATTGTTGTAAGCCGCGTCCGGAATTCCGAAACAGGAAACGACTTCATAGCGGTCACCGCCCTTTTCCGACGAGTTATTGATATAAACTTCAAAGGTAAACGAGCCTGCCTGCAAGTTCAAGGTTCTTTTAGGTATTCTCATCTCCACGATATATCCTGTGTCCGTGATCTCAGTCCACGCAGCTCTGCCCGTAGCGTTTTGCCCTGAAAACACGCCCGTTGCGCTGATGCGCCATTGATTCGCACCTTGGGTTCCAGCGCCGGCATAAAACTCCAGGCCGTCGTACTGATAATCATTGCCGGGTCCCTGATATAGATTGCTATCCTCCACGACTACGCGAGCATATAGGTAATCTTGGTCCCAAAGGATCCTGGCTGTGCCTGTGGAATGGGGCCTGGGGTCGCCGGGCACAGTGCTTTTGTTGATGAGATGCTCCATTGTCAGGGCCCACAGTGGGTCGTCTGACCCGAGTTCGGGAGTTCCAAAAATGGCGGTCGGCGTTTCATTTGTCTGCAAGCTTGTAAGAGCTGTAGAACTGCTGTCGCCATTAAGTGCTTCTGTATACTCGTTGTTGTCAGTGGCGGCGGCAAAGCTGGTAGGCATTAGTGACGCCACCATTAGCAAGCAACAGAGGAACGCGAGCACTCTGCCAAATCGTTTTGACATCATTGAAAATCCTCCTTTTTTTCGATCCGTGCGCCCACGGCTTACCCATATCGTATACACCAAGGCTTCAACAGCTTACTTCATCGTAGCGAATATAATAGCGCTTTCATATTTTCCTCCTCCGTAAATTTGTTGTTATTTCACCCTATGCAGAATTTCACAATTTATTCAAATATCAATCTACAGTGTTGTTATCGAATGTTTATAGTTTGAGTACCTTCAAGTGGCAGTTTAAGCATAGTCAAAGCTCTCTCCATGCCTAATGTTACCTGTCTTCAAGTGTCTATATTGTATAAGCCTTTGTTAAATATACAATGCTATTCAATCCACCAAAAAAGCCGCTAACAGATTAATATTCTGAAAGCGGCTTTAAAATCATATCCAATTTATTAAAACCTTATTTCAATATATGCTTTGAGATCCTATCCTCATTCCAGTCGTATACTAAGACACTATTCTCACGAAAGTCCAATATAGACCCTTGTATTCCATTAAATTCGTGAATAGAGGCCAACGTTTTTGCATCTAAAATATACTGGGAGGTAAGCAAATCGACATAGAGGTTTCCTTCTACCGTTTTCTTTGCTGTTGGCAGGCCGTCTCCCTCAGGCATATTAAAATTCGATAGTACCCTAACCTTTACTAAACCCTTCTGGTTGAACAAACTTAATTTTTTGGTTTTGGGATTAAATACCACATAGTGATCCCCAGCTTGGAAAGCAAATCCAAGTTGATCGATTGTTCTTCCCCAGATAGCGGAACCTTGTGAAGATAAAGCTATAAGTTTTTGTGTATTTGCTTGATATACTGAAAACACAAAAGTACCATCATCGAGTGCAAAAGCAGTATAAAAGCTGACTCCTGCTCCTTTTGGGAATGTGTATTGGAATGAGCGCTGTAAGGAAGAGTTGTATACTTCAACTTTTTGAGCATTACCCTGCTTTGTTAACAGCTCTATGGCGATTTGGTTCTTCGACACAGTAGTTAACTTTCCGGATACCACCTTACTTGCTTTCTGCTTGCCATTTTTATCGAAAGATAGTAATTGTACCGTTTCTGCACCAATTGTATTCGATTTCTGACCTGCAATAATTAAGCTTCCGTCACTCATGCGATATAATTTGCCGTCAAAGGCTCCTAGATCTTGTCCTACGCGCTTACTCCAATTTTCCTTTCCTGCAGGACTCACAGAATAAAGAACTCCTGGAAATGAGAAATAGGCGTATACCGTACCGTCTGGTGCATAAACAAAAGGATTTTCTGTACTTGGCCATCCGTATCCTGCCTTTGCAAACGAGAATACCCACTTCACCTTTCCGGTTTTGGGATCTACAGCTCGAAGTGTATCGGGTGACCAAGCTTTTGTCTCAGAGAATCTTTCTTCTCCAACATGTAAGTACAGCGTTTCTTGTCCTGGCACATAATAACTCTCTGGCTGAATCGCTATGTAATCTTCATTCGGTGTTTGAGTCCAAACCGCTTGTGGCAAGGAATCATAATTTTTAGCAGCCACCATCCCACCAACATTTGCAAAAACCAGGGCAGCTACCATGAGACTGATTAACTTCTTTTTCAAAACGATAAACTCAACTTTCCTTTTTGAATTGATGCTACTTATGATGATTCACTCCGCCCACGGACTGATCTATCGCATTGAGTTTAGCTATTCCGAGTTATGCTGCTGAAGTATTACCGCCCGCCGAAGGATCACCGCCCAATCGCCAATTGTACAGAACATTCGAAGCCGCACCCAACAGTGAAGTAGTTCTTGATAGTCTGCAAGCTTATGAGGAAAACGGAAAATACCATGTGCGGGTCGGAAAATCCCGCCCTGCAAATGGACAACAAGAATCCTACAATATCGAAGTTGACTTTCAAACTGGAATTTATAGCGTTCAAAACTACACCCCGCTTGAAGCAACTATAGAAGTCGAAAATGATCCCATTACCACAAAGGCAATATACAACTACACAGCTACAGTCACCGCAAAAACACTCGATCCAGTAAATATTTTATGTAATTCGTCCACACTGCAATGGTCCTGGTCCGAGAACACCAGTACAACGGGATATCCGTATACAGCCAACTCACGTTCTTTGACATGGTGGGATGCCCAGCCTACATCGTTAGGAACGTATTGGTACTATTCTAACCATTCATGGGGCGGCGGCTCCGATTCTGGACAAAGTGCTTCTGTCCAGCACATAAATTATAATTTTGGAGGCGGCATCGCCGGAACGACCTATGCCGAGCATTACATAAGTATAACGCCACGGCCAAACGGCATGTATCATTACTATGTAGACCTTGAGACAGATGGAATAGCCAGCAACCTGCTTCATCTCGGTATCGAAGCCAACTAAAAACGAAGGCCTTCCTCTAGCTGGGAAGGCCTTCGTTTTTTTTGCGTCTAAAAAATGAAAGGGTAGCTACGATTTGGACCAATAGGATCAGGAAAAATACGTTCCAAATGCTCGGAATGGAAGCAATGGAGATATAGAAGGAATAGGGTGCCAGCCAGATCAAAGAAATGGCCATAAGCAAGCGAAGACCAAGCCAGATTGACATGGCCATGAAGGCTGAAGGTAATGTGAGCATGAGGACCACAATCACTTTTGTGCTGCTGGATACCGCTTGTTCACTGTAAGGGTTAAAAAACAGAAACAGGAAACTTAGTCCAATACCCAGTAGGGATAAGAAAAAGGCTGACCACTTCACCCCAGGACTCAAATAGCCCACCTCCTGTTCATATGAACCACTTTATTCCATTTTATCCTATAACACTGCATTCAAAAAACCTACCCCCAACCGTAAACATTGATTTCCAGGCTTCCGCGTTCCGACGTTAGCGCTAAACTTACGTGATTGGATTCTAATCCCGATCAGGATATCTTCCGGTTTCAGAAAACGTTCGGATTGCTACCACAAACCCGGCTCGCTCGCTTCGGGCTTGTTCAGGTAGTTTGGTGTTAATTGTATGCTCATAATACATCTTGAAGTTTATACCTTCAGCGCGCTTTCCTTTAACCTCTTGGTATTTAAAAGCAATTTTGAATAGTGTATCAGAGCAGTCACTGCGGCAAAGTTAGACTTCCGGCATTGCTTTGTTCATAAGAAACCGCCCCTATTCGATTTCCGTTACTCAGTGACTGAAACTGTTTCCAATATTTGAGTTCTGGAAATGTTAAGTCCGATTGTATACAACGTTCCTTTCTGCCTTGCATCTTGCTTCTGAACGCGACAATCTCAATGAAACGACAGTTGTTGCGGCGGCTACTGTCACTCCTATCGCTCCGATCCAGCTAATAGATATGAGGGAGATCTGCTCTATGACAATTCCACCTATGCCAGCGCCTGCAGCCATAGCCAGCTGCAGCATAGAGCTGTTCAGGCTGAGCATTACACCTGCAGCCTCTGGGGCCTGCTGGACCAGATTAAATTGCTGGGTCGGTCCCGAGGTCCAGGCCGAAAAGGACCAAAACACAAGGAGCGGAAGCATAAAAACAGCGGATTGGCCTGCGATAAAGATGAGTATAAGAGCCGTTGCTTGAACCAGCATGCCTCCAAACAACGTAGGGTAAACACCCCATTTATCTGAACTGTAGCCTCCGAATTTGGAGCCAAACAAGCTGGCGATACCAAAGACAAGTAATCCAATGCTGACTCCTTGCTCACTCATACCCGTAATATCAAGGAGAAAAGGCGTAATGTATGTGTAAGCAATGGAATAGCCGGTGAGCAAGAAAAATGTTATCATCAGTGCCATGATAATTCTCGGCTCCTTCAGCAAGGACAGCTGTTGGCGAATCGGCATTGACTCCTCAGCTTCCGATTTCGGAATCAAGAGGGATACAGCTAGGATCGCGAATAGTCCAAGGATGCCAATCCCGCCAAATACCACTTTCCAATCATAGAAGGAAGCGACAACTCTACCTAACGGAACTCCGACAACTAACGAAGTTGAAAATCCCATCACAATCGTAGCAATAGCACTTCCTTGCTTCTCAGAAGGCGCGAGCTTGGATGCTACTGTCATCGCGGTAACGAAGAATATGCCGGTGCCGAGCGCCAATATGACACGGGAAACCATCAGGAAGGAGAAGCCTGGCAAAAGAAAAGCAACAGCGTTGCCGACAACGAATATGCCAAGAGAATAGAGAAGCATCTTTCGCCGGTCGACTCCGGATGTCATGGCCATTAGGATAGGAGTCCCAATGGCAAATGCAAGTGAAAATACAGTAATGAGCTGACCAGCCGCGGACACGGAAACTCCTAGATCCGCTGCAACCTTATCTAATATTCCTGCAATGATATATTCGGACGTGCCGACCAAGAAGTTGGCGGCTGTAAGCATATAAATTTTCCATGCGTAAGACTTCATGGTATAGCTCCTCTCTCCACTAAATATTTGTATAATCCTTTAAATATGTCTTCAATTTCTTGCGAGGACGCCCCTTCCCCATTTCCTCTGCTATTGCATCGTAGACTTGATGAACCCGGGCATTTCAATTTCACCTCCCATATAAGATCGACATATTACGATATATCGATAAATTGTGCATTGAAAAATCGACATAACACAATATGTCGATGTATTAATTTTTAACAAACTGAATACTTTTGAGAGCATTCAGCTGGTGTTGTCATTAGATTTCGTTATTGAAAAATGCACCAATTTCGCGTAACGTTTCCTCGTTTCTTTTGAAATACGTATACTTGCCGATACGTTCTACCGTAAGCAGATCTGCTTTTTGGAGAATTGATAAATATTGGGAAGCTGTAGACTGTGTCATCTTCAGCTTTTCCATGACTTGAGTAACACATACCCCCACTTTCCTCATGTCAACCCCTTCATAGGGCGTAAAATGTGTTTCAGGATCTTTCAACCAGAACAATATTTGCAATCTCGACGAATTAGACAGTGCTTTAAAAATCTCAATTGGCTCCATACGTATTATAATATCGGGAATTATCGATGTGTCAAGTTTTTACTCTTCCACCAACGGGAGCGTTCAGGTATACTAGGCTTCAAAACCTATATTCACTTGATGTTACTTTTCCAACATGACAGCTAGTTGACTACGTTGCTCCTCCTTGAGCTTTGTCTGTTGCCTCGGAGAATGATCCATGTTCAGACCAGATAGTAGACTCCCTACTTTCATGAATTCATGCCCTTTGTCTAAATAATGGCAAATGAATACCTCAAAGAAGAATGAACCGTCAAAGCCGGCTTTCCAAAGGCTGTTGCATATTTCTCAACAAGTTTTTCTATAGAACGTTGTGTTAAACGTCTATTTTTACCTTTGCATCCTACAGGTGCTGCAATAAACGCTTGCCATACTCGGTTCCTCTACGGTTTTTGTTATATACACAGGACGGTGGATAGGAAGAAAGGATGGGATCGTCCTTCCATAAGGAACCATCGATGGGCATTATGGAATGGACACCAACCTCCTTCCAATGCTGTTCTACGTCCGCAGGCTTTTGAATGCCTTCCAGCCCTTAGTTTCGGGCTAGATGTTTTTGTTTGTCAGTAAAAAGTATTTTCGTATAACTTCCCTGTATGCGCGTCAAGCACTTCGGGCGTCCGCTCGTGCTCACTACCAATCATTCGATACACTAGTTCGTACGGGGCCTCTTCCGCCCTAGCATTGTGCATCCGTTCCCATTGCAGACGCAGCTTGGCCTGTGCCGTCCATCGGAGGATGGCTGTCTGGTAATCAAATGAAGGCACGGTCTCCAGCTTCTTTAACTGTTCTGGCCTTATGGAGGGGGACATCAAACTTTTGACCCTCCCATTAGAGCGGTCAACAGCTAGTTGATAGCATTCATCCCTGACAGATACGTCTTGAACATATACACCAAAGCGAATGATTTCCAAACGATCTTCGTCGTCGGTCTCTTCAGTTAGAAGCTTGAGATACGGCAACATTTCGGCTCCTAGTCCTCGGACATAGTCCATAGCTACTTCTATACATGCGTCTCGATCCCAGGTTAATGGAGCTAGTTGATCTGGCTTACCATGCGAAACAAAGTCAATCAGTTGTCCGGTTTGGCTGTCTACTCGCGCCTTGACCGCTCCCTCCATCTGCTCAGCCCAATAGGTCTTCCAAGACCGGTCATTCTTGGCTGGACGCTCTTCATTCTGTTGCTTCCACACCATTAACTTGGTGTTCGAGCCAATATTGTCGTCTTGTACTAACTGAAATTGGTCGTTGTCTACGCCAATCCACTCTTCTAGGCTTCGTGCGGGCGGGAACTCACCTGGCCACTCGTCCAGAGTTCTTGGGTCATAGGGGACTGCTTCTGCCCTATAGGCTGTCGGAACTTCCTCCTGTGATGATGCAGTATAGATTAGTGCTCTACTTCGGGGGGCGTAAACAAGATGGACCTGATCGTCACCATCCGTGTACACGGCTTTGTCCAATACGCAATATTCCACATGTAGCAAAAAATTCGCCTTCATACACGCCATCTGTTCCTCTTCTGGTGTGATCATGGTTGGGAGTGCTGGCCCTGGAACGGTTCCGTAGTACCTAAATCCGACCACGCGACCGCTGGGGTGAACCATAATGAGGCATCCCGTCTCAGGAAGCGGCAACCCCATCGCCTTCTGCTGTCGTGTGTACCCAAACATCCCTTCCATCCACTCCATCTCACAATACGGAAAATCACGCAGTGCGCCGGGATAATGATCTTCCAGGAATTGCTCTGCCTGCTGTTTGAGCTCCTCCTCAGATAGCCGTGTCCCGTTGTCCAATGAGGCCCAGGAAATGGCATAGTCTAGCAAGTTGCCGTCCCTGGAGAGCGTGGCAGAAACGGCGTCATCACTCCCCGTTTTAACCCATAAGAATCCCGCTTCTCCCTTCCCTGTTCCCCTCATGGTGTTCTCTTGATAGTCATTGACGATCAGATCATAATCCGGTGAAACGGCAAACTGGTGCTCTGCCTGTTGTCTTAACTGCAGGCGTAATGTATCCAGGTCTCGTTCGGGAAAATCTTGAGCCATTTCGTTGCGCAAATGCTCCAGCCCCTTCCGTAATTGTGTTTTTACAGTACCTAATGGCATATCCAGGAGATGGGCGATTTGCTGCTGGGTCAGGTCCTTCTTATATTTTAAGAACAGGAGCTGACGCAGCTTCGGATTCAGACTGGCCAATGCACGCTCCAGATCCAGGGTTTGATCGATATCATTAACGACCAATGGCTCTTGCGCCTGCGGGTCTTCGCTCAGGTGAACACGCTTGGATCTCTCCAAATGATTGAGCGCCCGGTTCACCACAATTCTGGTAAGCCAGCTCTCAAACGCTTCGGCTTGCTGCAGCGTTTGCAGTGACTCATAAGCCTTAAGCAGGGCATCCTGAACGATATCCTCCGCATCTTTGGACTCCCGTACATAATGGCGAGCCACTCGGTGCAGCTTATCCGTTCGATCCTTTATAAGAGAAACGAAGGCATCGTGATCTCCGTTTTGTGCGGCGTTGATTTGTTGCTGTGCATCGATCATTGTCGTTCACCTCCTGTTATATAGACAGCTAACTCGGGGGTTTGGATTTAATTAATGTAACATTATTCTGGAACTGACCGATCAAGTGACCACCCGCATGCGGCAAGCACGGGTGCCAAAGAGTACGTCACTCTTGGCGTGTTCCTGCTGAAGCTCCTTCATCCACTGAAGCAGTTCTTCCAGCCCGGTACGGGTATTGGAGAACTCACAAGTCCGTTCCCCGTTCGATCCCCCGGTAGTCGATGGCGCGAGCGAGCTAGAAATTGGTTGACAAGAACATGATGTCATAAATGACAAGAACCTTATCCCATTCCCGACAGCAAACAAGCGGATTTTCTATCCGCTTGTTTGCTGTACCTATTTTTCTTCATTATTTTTCCCATGCCGTTTCGGATTCATTCTCTATTCATAAGTTACTAACCTCAGTTGCCATTTTCATCGTCTGGACCATGTTATATTCTTTCTTCACAATCTCTTCGAGTTTTACGATAGCTTGATCATGAACACGATTAGATACGATCATTTTAATAACTGTCGTTCTATAAATTTCCCATAAATGACTTAGTTCCACGCTTTGTTCTGCTAACTTCTTATAGAGATTTGTATGGGACGATTTATCTTCCAGTAACTTAAAAAGCCTGTTATTCTTCTTATGATTCTGTGCAAAAGAACTGCTTCTCAAGGCAAATATGCTAGTATCGTTCAAATTACCTACAAGCTCTTCGAATTCCTCTACATAATCGGTCAACGCTTTTAGTCCCAACTGATAATGAAGACCATATTGCTCAAGAAAAACGACTTTATCATCCAATAGATTGCTTCTGAGTTCTGAGATAAACGAGTCCTGTACTGAAAATTCATGGTTAAAATTCCTTATCGATCCTTCATGCACAGAAACCATTATCAATCTGACTTTTTTGCCGCTTGTCATTAGATATTGGGTAGATTCCATAATGACTTCAAGTGGAGTTTGATAATCGTGCATTCGCCCTGGAGATAAGCAATCTTCAATTACTGTGTATGCCTCCCCACTCGCACTTTTTCCATGAATAAAGGTCGGATGGATAAAATGTATTTTTCCGGATTCTCTTCCACTGGAATAAAAAAAGCGGTCTACATCGAGAAAGACATATTTCTTCTTGTCTAAAGCGCCTTGAATCATCTCATCCAGCAAAGGGATATCAGATTGCTCAAGAAGCTGATCCTCAAAGCGAAGATAATGATAGAGCTGTTCCGTGTCATATTGAACTTTCGGCAGCATTAATCCTTGATGAAGCAAGCTTTCAAAATTGTCTTCGGGGAATGTCTGGTGGATGAGTTTTTTCCAGTACTGCGTTTTAAAAGTCAGAGGCAGCTTCTCGAACGATGAATGATGACTAATGAGAATCGACATCAAGTTATTATTGACACAATCAAGCCATATGTCATTATAAGGCAAAATCCGATGGGTAGGCTTCACATGATCAACTCCCTATGATGAACTCACTTATTAGGTGGATAGCCAGCTCACATCATTTAACGTACCGTCAGGGCGAAGCATAACTTCCTTCGGAAGAGCATGAGACAGAAAATGAACATTGCCGCAGGTTAAGCCATATGCCCCCAAATGGGGAAACGCGATCCAATCCCCTGGCTCTAGAAGGGGGAGCATGACGCTGCCTTGCAGCACATCTGCGGGAGTGCACAATTTACCGCAAACATTGTAGGAGATTCGACCTTCTCCTTCACCGGATTCGTATAGCTTGCGCTCCCCCGCCTTCCAAAGCTGAAGAGGCAGAGACTGCTTGAAGCTTCGTCCCATCAGGCTGGAAAAAGCCCGATGGTGGGTTCCCCCATCGACAATGGCGAAGGCTTTGCCTTTGGAGAGCTTGGTGTACAGCACTCTGACCGCATAAATCCCCATAGTTGCGGCAATTCGTCGTCCTGATTCTACGAATACCATTTTGAGTTCCAGATCCCGGTTGCGCTCTAACTCCCCGGCAAGATACGCCCCGAAAGCTTCGACAGGAAACGGCTCATCGCCTTCAAACATGGGAACGCCGAAACCGCCGCCGAGCCCTAAGCATCGAAGCTGCAGGCCGAATTGGTTTCGCACCTGCCGGGTGAGACCGAACATCATCGGAACGCTCTCCCTATAAAAGTCGAGGTGAAAATTTTGCGTGCCCTGGTACGTGTGCAATCCGATCAGCTTTAGCCCTTCAAGGTTAATGGCGGTGTGCACCGCTTCATTAATTTCACTGTCGTCGATGCCAAACTGGGAGGCAAGTCCGACCGATGACATACGCGAGCCTTTGGCTCCAATAGACAAATTGACCCTTAACATAACGGGAGCGGCAATACCAAGCGCAACCGCTTCATCGTGAATGACGAATAGCTCCGGGATGGACTCCGCATTAATCGCGTAGATCCCATGGCGAAGCACATGATGAATCTCGTCCGCGCTTTTGCCCGGTCCGGTAAACACGATGCTGTTCAGATTTACCCCGTTAGAGCGGGCAATCTCATATTCCCCAACCGATGCGACTTCGATCGGCGAACCCCAGCCGTTAACGAGACGGCATACCTCCGGATTGGGATTGACCTTCATGGAATAATATAGCGTCACATCCTTGGGTAAAGCGTCCCGCAGCGAAAAATAATCGGAGGCCAGCTTTCCCTCGTCATATACATAAACGGGTGATCCAAACTGCTCGACTGCTTCCAGCCAAAAGGGTTGACCCGCTTCCTGCTGATTAGACAGTGGTTGTGAAGCCATAGTCATACGATAGCTCCCCTCCATTCCATGATTGCTTCCTCCAGTCCTTGACGGGCAAGCTTCTCAGCTTCATCGTCCACACCCCAGCTCAGAGTCGAGACCCTGCAAGGTCGGATACAGTCTGCCGATTCCCCATCATGGTGGAAACCATACACGAATGCCCCACCTTGTTCGGCAGAGATCCTTATCGATGTCACCTTTTCGGCAAATTCTGCAAATTTGGCTCCAGGGTGGAGCTTGAAATCATAGGATTGAGTCTCCATTCTAGGAAACCCGCGTTCAAGCAAGTGCTTGCGAATCTTTAGCAAATACGTGACCATGGTAAGACGGGCGTTGATCTCAATAACCGGTATTAAAGTTCCATCTTCATCCAGTATGGAGTCTACCCCGATGAAACCCTCGTAGCCCCGGGAATGTAAAGATTTACCCAGCTGTTGCAGCTGTTCGGTATAAGCCACGATCAAGGATTCAGGCAGGTCCGGGTGCAGACGGCTCCCCCTGTAAACTCCTGCATCCGTAATCCTCTGCTCGGTCATAGCCAGGATCTCGCAATCTGTTCCCCCCAGCCAGAGTTGTGCCGTCAGATGGCGCTCTACCTGATGCCAGCGTTCCACCGTCACAACCGGTTGCCCGCCTCCCCGAGAGATCTGCCTCTCTAAATATCCAAGCAGCGTCTCCAAATCCGAGCCTCGATGGATATGGAACAGCGCTTTACCGGAAGAACCGTAAGCGGTTTTTACAACCAGCCGGGCTCCAGGATGCCGTCCCTCCAACTCGGCGCAAGTACGGCGGATCGCGTCAAGCCCCTCGCATATCATACCGTCGCTGACTGGAAAGCCGATTTCTTCGCATAATTTACGCGTTGCGATCTTGCTGTTCAGTTCTACGGACAATCGGGCTGGCGGGCCGATCCATCTCCCTCCGTTATCCTTGAGAAACTGCTCCTCCTGCTCGTCCATCAAGTAAGGAACAGCAATCCGGTTGCGAAACTCACCCGTATATTCAGACCGTGCGCCAATCGCGATTGATGGTATGGCTATCTTCTCTTCTTCCAAATAAGACAGGAATTCAGGATCCGGAGCCTCTTTCAGGAGAACAAGATCATCCCGGTCAGCCAAATAAATTTGGTAGAGATCCATTTGCGATACGAGCCGATCTCCGGACGCATTGTTAATATGGGGTAAGCGAATCTCTTGAGCGGCTTTTCCTTGTTCCCAATTAATATTTGAGTACCAGAGCTTCGGTGCGCGCGTTCCGGTCAGATGCTCTATATAAGGTGCGTTATTCATTATCCCGTCACCTCCACTTTCTCCGGCTTGAGATCGGACTCCAGCCCTTTAAGCCAGCCTAGCTCCGACTTTAAGATTTGAAATGGTATGGCTCCGAACCATTCCAGAGATACCGGGGCTCGGGTAGGGTCCAAGATAAGGCGCTTCATTATGGCTTGGCAGTCCATTTCTCCATCGGCCAAGGGTACGATACCTCTGCGGCTGCCGCTCGGAGAATATATATTGTTAGGAGAGAATACTTCGAGCCATTGCCGGGATTCCACATTCTTCAGATGGATATTGACCATCCATGGCTTCAAGCGTTCGTAGGCGGCAAGGGGATCAGCGCCCGATTCCCAAATGTGCAGAAAGTCCAAATTCAGCTTCAAGGCAGGGTGGTCGGTTTGCCTGAGCAGTTGAAGTGTGGAATCTAAGCCGTCGGCAGCGGTTCCCGGATGAGTCTCAACCACTGTATAGACCCCTTCCCTCTCTGCTACGGCGCAAAGGATATTTAGACGTTCGGTGCAAAGCTCCCAGTCCTTCTCTTCAAGAGATTGACTGCTCAGGCTTCCGGCGAAAATCCTCAGCTTATCTGTGTGGAACGCTTTGGCTGCCTGTACGGTTTCCTGCCATTCCTTAACCAGAACATCCATTGGGATATTCCCCATGAGAGGGATATAATCGCTCAGCATGTTGATTTCGAGCCCGTAGCTGAACATTTCGTCCAGCATACCTCCCAGCTCCTTTCCCCGTTGGCGAAGCAAAGCTTTGGCATGCACGCCCCACAGTTCTATACCGTTGAAGCCCGTATCAAGAGCATAACGGAGCAGCTCCCGGAAGGATACCAGCTCGTGTCGAAAAGAAATCGTGCATAGATTATACCGCAGTCAGATCACCGCCTATTCCATTCATCCAGGCTAGGAATTGAAGCTCCGCATCCCGAATTTCCCGCAGCCTGGCAAGAGCCGAGCGCAGCAGCGCTTCGTCCCCGATGTTCTTGCGGTATTTCACAAGCAAGAAATTCAGTGTCGTCCATAACTTCACGATCCCGCTGATTCGGTTCTTCCCTTCCAGCGCCTGCCCCTCGTCCATCACGCCCAGCCCGACAAAGCTATTCCATATGGAAGATCGGAGCTTGGTTATGGAAGCAATGGCGATCGAGTTCTGGTTCAACCAGTTCGAGGTTTGTTCCGGGCTTAAAGCTAGAGATTCCTGCAAATCCCGGGCAAAGCTGTCCAATGCGGCGGTACCCGAACTGTATTGAGAACGGACATACATTTCGTAGTTTCGCTTGGCAGCATAAGCGAAGATATCACGCTTGTCGGGAGACTCGAACCCCTTCCCTTCTTGATCCGGCTGAAGCTCGTAGAAAATGATTTCCTCCTCTTCCGGCTCCGCCGATGCCCGTATAAGCTCTTCTCCGGTCAGGAATCCGTTGAAACCGACAATGGGATCGAATACTCTGAAGGCGTTACGTGCTTCATCGAAGCTATCTGCGAGGATATAATGATCGAATCCACTCTCCGCCATGATCAGCATATTGGGAGGGAAAAAATCCAGATCGGATGGGCGGCATTTCACTACCGCACGGTTCCCTGACTGAATAGACTGCTTTAGCGCCTCAGGTCCAGTACCCCTGTAAACCAGATGGATGCCGTACAGAAAGGGCAAGCTTTTGTTCAATCGCACATGCTGGCTCGCCGTAATAATGCGCGAAACATAATTGACATTCCAGTAATCCAGCAGAAACAGATCAGGGTTAGCCCCGGACCGGTATAAGTGTGTCAAGATGCAGGAAGCTGCACATTCCATCGCCGCCAGCTTCATCATTTCCGGCTTGGCATCCGGCGTATCCGTATGAGACGTCATAGCTTCATTCTCCTTCTTCATTTGAGGAAATACGGCAAACAAAGGACGGTATTTTGCCGCTGACAGGATCGGCTTCGAGCCTTGAGACGGTTTCTATGGACAATTTCACCGGCTTGCCCGCCGCTTGGTGAAGAAAAGCGGATAGCCTGGTCTGCACGTCCTCGAACTCGCTTGGCGAGGCTTCAGTCGCCAGCCGGACGGAAAAAGAGGTGTAAGTATTCTGCACGATCTGAAATTGGCGGACTCCTCTGGCTGCAGCAAGCTCCCAAAAAAACTTGTCCAAATACCGGAAGACGGCGGAATGCACCTGCGCTCCAGGCAGCCGAATCTGGGATGTTCGAACGGGAAGCAGTTGAAGAAGGAGACGGCCGGTTTCAGGGTCCCTGCGAATACTTCCGATATCCCCTGTCCGGTAACGGACATAAGGCAGACTCCTCATGATCAGCGAGGTGACCAACACTTCGCCGAATTCCCCCTCCTCTACATGGAGTCCGGAGGCCGAATCGATAATTTCCACATATACGGCGGACTCATCGATTTCCAGTTGGCCGCTCTGGCCTGCGAACGCGATACACCAGAACTCTTCCAAACCGTAATAGTCTACGCATGGAACGCGGAACACCTCCTCGATCCGTTCTTTCTGGGAGCCATGCAGCGTTTCGCCCCAGTTCTGGGTAAACAGGAGGGAAGACGGCAACGAATATCCCCCGTCACGCATATATTCGGCCAACGCGCAGAGAGCGGAAGCTCTCCCCTGGATAAAATGAGGATCTTCCCTGATCATCAGTTCTGCATAATGTCTAAGGGACCTGGGCTCCGCCAGCAGACGGTTGCTCAGCAGCAGCATCCGGTGCCTGGACGGCAGCCCCCACTTTTTTCTATGCTTATACAGAGTCAGCGAGAGTTTCCATTTCTCCTCCGGGGTTTTCACGCAGCGGAACGGCACTCCGGTAGTTCCCGAGGTGAACGATTCGATCACCCGTCCCGCATCGGGATGTTCGAAAAGAGCGCGGTTGCCTGCGATCAAGTGTTTGTCTGTAATCGGCAGCTGATGGAAATCAACGTCCGTATAAGGGTTATAAAACGGGTACGTCCGGCGCAATTTGTCGGCCAGCTCTTGCAAATGGCCCGGGGTGAACACTTTCATGAAGCCACCTTGCGTTCTACAAAATGCAATACGGCCTGGACGCTTCGGAACGATTCCGGGCGAATATCGTCCACATCCAGCTCAAAGCCGAATGTATCCTCCAGAGCCGACAGAAGCTCCAGGATTTGAATGGAGTCGATTCCCAGATCATCTACCAAAGCATGGTCCAGCTCGACCTCGCTTGTTAGCCTCTTGGCCACAGCAGCTATCGTATCTCTCACCTTAAAGAATAGATCTTCCTGCGGGGTGGACATGCTCTTCCTCCTTCACCATAGATTTCAGGGCTTGGCGATCCAGCTTTCCGCTGGCTGTTCTGGGCAGAGCCGTAACGAAGCGGAATTCCCTGGGACGCAAGGCAGAGGATAACCGCTTTACGCACCAGGCATGCAGCTCCGAATTGCTGACAGGCTCTGTGGAAGCTTCGGATACTACCACGGCAATCAGACGATGTCCCCATTGAAGGTCTTCTGCGGCCGACACAGCAGCGTCCGCCACCCCAGGCAAGCTTAATAGGACGCTTTCGACCGCTTCCGGGTACACCGTGTGTCCCCCGACAAGGAGAGCGTTATCGGTTCGCCCGGTCAGGTGCAAGTATCCATCCTCGTCCAGATACCCGGTATCCCGGGTATGCAGGCCGAGGGGGCCTAGGATCTCGCGGGTGCGATCCGGATCGTCATAATAGCCGATCATCACATTCGGCCCTCGAACGACCACCTCCCCACTCTCTCCTGTTGCCGCCTCCCTTCCGTCCTGAACGATGGTCAGCTCGACGCCGTTAATGGGTATCCCGGCGGATTGCGGTTTCGTCCTCAACTGAGCGTAGGGCAAATACGAGACGCGCGGAGATGCTTCGGTCAGTCCATAGGAGGGCGTCAGCCGCACGTGAGGCAGACGGTCAGCCAAACGAAGCAGCATGACGTCAGGCATCGGGCCGCCGACAATGAGCATCTGCCGGAGCGTGAGCAGATCCTCCTCCGCCCATTTGGCGGAATGGATTAGAGGCAGGATCGCAGACGGCACAGTGCATAAGAAGGTCACCTTGTTCATACGGACGCACTGGATCATCTCGAAGGGATGCACGAAGCCCCCGCTTAGAACAAGATTGGCTCCGGAGGCCATGGCGGCAAACCATTCCCCAACAATTGTCGAGCAATACCCCAGTGACTTCGAGAGCAGAACGATGTCCTCGTCGCACAGAGTCGTGTAGTCCAGGATCGCGTCCACATTGGACAGCATGTTGTGGTCGCTCAGCATGATACCCTTCGGCTCTCCCGTCGAACCGGAGGAGAGGAATATCATACGTGCGGCCTCTGGCGGCGTGTACCGGCGTACCGGCCGCTGAGCGGCGCCGATTCCTGCAACCGGTCCGCTTGCCATGCCTGCATACAGGCAGAATGCCAGCTCTTCTCCTTGCATGTTCCATTCCGTAAGGATTGGAAGCTTCTCTTCCGAGACGAACACAGCTTCGGGTTCAAATTTGCGGATGAGGCGAAGCATGTCCTGTCCCGGCATGTAGCTGTGGATGGGGAGCGGAATGCCTCCCGCCAAAATGACTGCCCCGATGACAGCCAGACACTCCGGCGTCGGAGCCATCCAGACGGCCCCGATAAAATTCGGACGCAGCTGCTCCTGCTTCAGCCGTTCAGCGAGAAGATCCATGCGGCTTCCGAGTTCCGCATAACTTGTCCAATCGGACTCGCCGCTTCGTGCCGAGTAAGTGATTCCCCGGTCATGCCTCCGTGCACGTCGAAACAATTCCCTGAGTGTGCCTGTGCCATTCATGCCAGTACCCCCTCCTTATGAGATGCCTGTCCAGCCACAGATGTATCGCGCTCGAAGGTCGATGCCATAGCATAATACTCAGCCGATTGCTTCATGAGCTCTTCGTGGTCGCCTTCCGCCACCAGACAACCGTTCTCCATCACCAGAATACGGTCCGCGTTCATAATGGTTTGCAGGCGATGGGTGGCTACCAGAACCGTCTTGCCCGCCATGGCGTGGCGTATGGAATCCATGAGTTCAATCTCCGTAAGCTGGTCCAAGGCGGAGGTCGGTTCGTCCAGGATAAGAATATCGGGATTGTGCAAGAGGACACGCGCAATAGCCAGCCTCTGCCGCTGTCCGCCAGACAGCTGGAAGCCTTTATGGTCAATCTTCGTGTTGAGTCCTTCCGGCAGTTGATCCAGCAGAGATCCGAGCCGCGCATTCAGGGCTGCTTGCATGACCATCTCCTCCGTCGCGTCCAGCTTCCCGACAGAAATATTTTCCATAAGGGTACCCCGGAACAAGTAAGGCTCCTGGAACACGATGCCAACCTTGCGGCTGATCGCGCTGCGGGTCATCTCCTCCAGATTCTGTCCGCCGATTCGAATTTCACCTTCGAGAACGGGCATCATCCCAATAAGCGCCCGGAAAAGGGTGGATTTCCCAGACCCGCTTCGCCCGACGAAAGCATAAACCTTGCCCGGAGACAGCGACAGTGATAGATCCTTCAAGATTTCCGTTCCACCGTACCCGACGCGCAGACTGCACACTTCGATATCGGACGGCGTTGCTTCAAGCTCAGGCTCCCTTGCAGGCGAAACCTGCTTCCTCTCGTTTTCCGCATAGGGATCGATCGGGGTCTGGATAAATTGCTCGATTCTGCCCATTGCAACTTCCGCGCCTTGAAGCTCTCTGAAATAGTTGTTAATCTGCTGTACCGGATTCAGAGCGTTTTGCAGATAGGTTACGGAAGCAACCATCATGCCAACGGTCAACATTTGGTGGAGCACCTGATAGCTGCCGATCCAATAGATGGCAGCCAGGATCAGGCTAATCACGAAACCACTGATTTGAAACGACATAACGGCATACAGCGTTTCCCGAGTGCTGGCCTTCACCAGCCCCTTGTACATCGTTTCATTCCGCTTCCGTTCCCATCCCTCTAGTCCTAAAGCCCGGATTTCTTGCGAACTTTCGATCGCTTCATAGAGATAGGTTCCGATCTCTTCATTATGGGTTCGAACGTCGGACGAATAACGCGCCACAGGGTTGCGGAATAGCCCTGGCACCCATAAGAGGAAGGGGATGCTGACCGTCGCAACGATGCCAAGCCGCCAGTCCAAATAGTACAGGATTCCGAGGGATATCAGCATCATAAACAGCTGTGAGGTAATCTCGACCAGGATGTGGTTGAGGAAATTTCCCATCGTAGCTGTATCCATCCCGAGCAAGGCCGAGAATTTCCCGGGTCCTTCCTTCTGGATTTCCGGAATGGGGATCTGCCGGACATGCTTCAACAGCTCGTTCCGGATATCCAGCGTATTACAGATGCCCAGATAGCGGAACAGACCTACCCGGATAAACAGGAACACGATGGAGAGAACACCTATTCCCAAGGAAAGGCTAAGCAGCGGGACAATCAGCTTACGGTTTCCGCCAATCAGCACGTGGTCGATCAGATAGGCGAAGATTAAGGGCTGAAGCATGACGAGTCCCAATTGCAGGAACGTGCAAACATAAGCGATCAAGGTTAAATTCCATTTGATCTTCACGTAGGGAGCAAGACGTCGGAACAGTTTAAACGTGTGCATGATTGTTCCTCCCGGCAAAATGTTGAATAATTGGCTTCACCCTGCGCATCCATTCCTCCGTGTCACCCTGCGACTGCCAATCCAGAACCGACAGCGACGATTCACTCAAACAGCCTGTCGCTTCCAATAAGCTGCAATGATAGATTTTGTTCAGCGTTCTCATAGAAGATTCCAGCAGGGCGGTCTCCTCCGCCTCACCCGCTATCTGTCCAAGGGGAGCATTCAGGAGCCTCCTGATCTGCGGCATGATGGTTCGATAGTCGTACTTTAGAGCGTTGCGCCGCGCTCCTTGCGAGAGATTGTCGTGAAGCTTCTCATCCAGCAGAACCTCGGTGCAGTTGCGAACCAGCCCGTCCAGATCTATCTTCGGATGTTCACCGGACCAATCTACCTGGACGAAGGAACCGTCCTCGCCGTCAACAAGCAGCTCTCGGAAACCGTCCCAGTTGGTGCAGACCACAGGAAGACCGTGGGCTTTCGCTTCCAGGAGGTTGAAGCCAAACGTCTCTCCCGGATCGGTGGAGAGGTTAACCAGAAGCCTGGATTCCCGGAACAGGCGGTCTTTCTCACTCCCGTGGACGGGACCTGTAAACTCCACAGTTTGCTCCAGTCTATATTCCGCTACGATGGCTTCAAGCCGTTCTTTATATCGGTCAGCTTCCTTCATAGACCCCGTATATTCTCCGGCAATCGTCAATACAGTGTCCGGGACACGCTGCTTTATTTCCGTCATAGCCTCTAAGAGCACATGAATGTTCTTTACCTCTTCCAGCCGGCCGATGGATAACAGACGTTTACCGGCAAGCGGCCGAACCGGCTCCGCAGCTAGCAAGGTGTCGATGCATAACGGGATCTTATAGGCATGCGCATACCGGGGTGAGAGATTAACCAGTGCCTGTCTGCAAGATTCCGTACTGGCAAGCAGCACATCCTGTTCTGTAATCCAAGGCGCACAGGACAGCCAGGTTGTCAGCCAACGGGCGGATGCGACGGAATGGGCGATAACCATGAAGCGAAGCGGAAGCTTGGCGAAGCTCCGAACCAGCATCAAGAAAGGCATGAAATAAGGAGCGTTCACATAAAGCGTATCGATTCCGTATTCCTCGCATAATCGGGCCAGCCGCTCCGATGCATGCGGAAGCGAAGACATCGGCTGCTTGGAGAACTGGCGAAGCGAACCCCCGAAGATCTTGGCAAAGCGTACCGGCGGAATGCGGAGGAGCTCCGTATATTCAGCCAGATACCCTGTCCATTGGTCATCAATCACCCGTTCGTTCAACCGAGGGGAATGGCCGTCGAAGCAGCCCACCCTAGGTCTGCACTCAGCATGCAAATCGAGGTTTCCAGCGATGATAGACATCGATCAATTCCTCCTTCAGCTGTTGCTCTGTCCTGTGCAGCTGCTCCACCTTATCCACCAGCAGTCCGATTTCCCTGGTTCGTCCCGGCATGGACGTACGGATCGCCAGGTATGCGAGCGTACTCCACATTCTTATGAATCCTTCCAGCTGCTCCTGATACAGCTCCGTCCCTTGATTAAGCGCTTCCAAAAAATATTGATACAGCAGCCCGTAGCTGTATTTGCGTTTGGCGAGGATGCCGAGCTGGGATACAGCATCCTTCAAGGCCCCGGGCGGATAAATATCGGGCGACTCCACCGTCTGCATAATCCTCCGCCTCACCATGCCGGTTAGCGATCGTTCACCCGGATCGGTCTCTATCGTATCCTCGAAGATTCTCGCCACCTCGCTAACGTCCGGCGCATGGAGCCATTCGGGATGAAGCAGCAGTCCCCCGCCCAACTCATTGCTCAGAAAAGCATCGTGTACATGGCTCGTGGCCACTAACCCTTCCCATTCAAAATAGCGATCGTATACCACGAATTGATCGCCCCGCATTCCGTGTACGATGACAAAATGGGGCTGATGCATGGTTTGAAACGTTCTTTTTTGATAGGGCATATGAAACAGGTCGAGCTGTACCAAAACAGGAAGATCCGGATTACGCCGCAGGACCTCCAGAAACTTCTTCAGGTTGCCTAGCTTTTCGGCCCCGTAATCATACCACTCCACGGCCCCTTCCCCGTAGAGGCGGGTGAACAGACGCAAATATTCGGACGGCGTGATGTCCGCTGAGAAATAGGTCAGCTTGCCGTCCTCCGTAACGCTGAATGGCGCGTCCCAAGCACCGATATAGAGCGGACGTTCATCCCACCCGGCTTGCTCCAAGCCATAACCGAGTCCGTTCAGAAAGCAATGGGCTTGTTTCACGTCAAACCCCGGTTTTAACGGCCCGTTTGGCCAATATGCGTTGTGAGATCAAGCGCGCGGTGGCGAAGTTCTCCTGTAGAAGCTCGTCGTCCTCGTAAAAAATGTCGTACTGCTGTTCAATCTGTATCATCAGGTTGACCAGCAGCACCGAATCCACGCCTGCATCCTCTAGCGGTGCGTCCCCATTCAATTCCTCCGCCAGCTCCGGTCTGGAGGTCAAATCGGCCACCCGATCAATCACGAATTGTACGATATCCTGTTCATTCACGTTCATCATCATATCCATCCTTTTCTATGATCTTAAGATTTGACTTCTTTAGGCGATGTGCTCCCCCTTAAGGGCGTGGATGAAATCGACTAAAGAACCGACCGTTTGGAAGACGGCAGGATCCATCTCCTCCTCGGGCACAGTTACGTTGAACACTTCCTCGATGCATACCACCAATTGGAGTACCATGATCGAATCTACGTTTAAGTCTTCGTACAGCCGGTCTTCCTCTTTAATGACGTCCGGGAGAGAGAGCTCCAATTGTTCGGACATGAGCTGCCTCAATTGAGATACCGTTTGTTCCTTATCCATGAATACCATACTCCTCTTCTACCAATTGTTTTCGCATAACCTTCCCTGTACTCGTCTTCGGAATGTCCTCCGTAAAAGCAATAAAGCCCGGAACTTTATAAGCAGGCAGAAACCGCGCGCACCACCTCTTCACCTCCTCCTGTGACAGCGCATCGCCCTTCCGAACGATTCGAGCTTTGACAGCTTCCCCCCAGACGGGATGCGGAGCCTTGTGCACGACAGCTTCCTGAACGCCGTCCAGCCTCCGGATGACATCCTCCACCTCGGAGGGAGCTACCTTCAGTCCTGACACATTAATCAGATCATCCATCCGGCACTGAACATGAAGCCTGCCGCCCGACCAATATCCCATATCTCCGGTATGAATCCGGCGTCCGCCTGTGGCAATGATTATTTCATCCGGCTGATCCCGGGTTCCGGCCCTTTCCATTGCCATATGCTCCAGAAGCATCCCGGCATCCGTAGAATCGGAGGGTCGGTCGCCAAGCGAGATGCAGCCCGCCTCAGAGCACCCGTATTGCTGGATCACCTCCACACCTGCACCCCCAAGCCTGTTCAGCAGTTCTGCAGACATCGGGGAGCCAGAGGATACCATCTTTCTAAGCAGCACCTTCTCTCTCATCAGGCTGAGCAGAATTTGAAAGAGGAAGGGCACCGCATACACCACATGGCGATCATGCTGCTGCATGAGATGCAGGGCGAACTTGGGGTTCTTGTCCGTCACGATAACCGGCTTGACTCCGCGCTTAAGTGCGGAAAGCGTACCTGTGATGAATCCGAAGGAATGAGACACGGGCACCAGAATGATTGGTTGATCCTCCCCGCTGCAGGGCAGCATCTTGTTGTAGGCCTCGATTTCCATTTGCACATGAGACCAAGACCGTTCAACTAGCTTGGGAGCGCCGGTCGTGCCGGAGCTGAATTGAAGCAAGGACGGCTCCCCATTCATCCGATCCAGGCGTGAGTGTAGAGGGTGAAAGACGGCGCTGCCTCCTGCGTCGGTCAGCAGACCCGTACAGCCTGCGTCTTCGGCTTGCCGGAGAACGCTTTCAATCGGGGTATCGCCGTTGATCAGAAGCACCGAACCCTCATTCCTGATAATCAGCTCCGTGGCGGCCAGAATATTCGCCGGTTCCTTCATGCATACAGCTGTCCGCCGTTCCTTCCAAACAGAGGAACCCAATAATGCGTATATCGCGTTTATTCGGCGTTCCAGTTCATGCTGGTCATAATGTTCTTTATTAACAATGAACATGGGGTCTCCTTTCCCATGAGAATTTTTAACTTCTTTAGGTATTTTCGCCACATAACGACGCTTTTCCTTCTCTTGTAGTAAATAGTCCTTTCTTGTCATAGCAGCCGCATCTACATCTCAAGTGCGTTCATCTTTAGTTCAAAATTGTACGTTATTCCGTTCCCTTTCCGTCATAACGAAAAGCACCCCCTATAGTTTTCATCAGCATAAACACCAGGTGTTTATCCAATGTCGACTATAAGGGGTGCACTTCAACTATAACAAGGGGCTGATCTCTCAATTCCCAACCATCGCAGTAAGGACAGTTAAATAGACTTTTTCCATATAGCTCCTTAAACCCATCAATTTCCTGAAAGATCTCCCTTTGTAATAAACCCATGGGATGCATGAGTAACCGCATTTCTCGGCTTATTGTTGTCGATTAACGCCACCCTTCGTTCTTGCCCTGCCTAATACAAGTGCTGCATTCAATCCAGCGGGGCCTCCGCCAACAATTACACAATCGTAAATCATATTCTAATCACTTATAAGCTTTGATAACTGACCAAAGTTTTTCCTTTAGAGGAAATTTCCATTTTACCAAGTTGTTTAAGTTCCCGAAATAAAACTATTCCGGTTATTGAGCATGAAATAAAATCTGCGATAGGGCTTGCCATCCAAACACCTGTCAATTGAAATAGGTGAGGCATAATAACGAGCAGCGGAACAAGGAGAATTACTTGGCGAAGAAGCCCTAAAATGGTTGCTTTTTTTGCTTTGCCAATTGCCTGAAAATATTGCGAAGATACCATTTGAAAGCCAATAAGCGGCGTCATCATCAGCATTATCCGCATACCATAAGACGCCGCTTGAATCAAGGTAGTCTCGCTACTAAAAGCCTTGATAATTGGCACTGTAAGAAATTGCGTACATAAGAAAGCAAATACACAAATGGCGGTTGCAATTATCATTTCCAGTTTCAGAGTTTCCCTTACCCGTTTATACTGTTTCGCACCGTAATTGAATCCAATAATGGGTTGAGCTCCCTGTGCAATGCCAATAACAGGCATGTAAAAGAAAATCATAACAGAGTTGATTACGGTCATAGCCCCAATCGCTATATCGCCGCCGTATGTTTTCAACCCGGTGTTCATCAATATAGCAACGGCAGTAGCGGCAATTTGCATAACAAATGGGGATAGTCCTATACTCGCAACCTCCTTGAAAGCCCTCCAGCTTGGCACAAGATTTTTCATTCGTAATTTCAAAGTGCTATTTCCTTTTACAAAATGCGCGATTACCCATGCGGAGGATACGAGTTGCGAAATCAGCGTGGCCCATGCAGCACCTTTGATCCCCATATCGAAACTAAATATAAAGATAGGGTCAAGAATAATATTAAGCACTGTACCTAGCAGCATGGTTAACATGGATTTTGTGGGATTTCCTTCGGCCCGGATGATATTGTTAAGCCCTAAGGCAATCCCCTGAAATATTGTTCCATATAAGATAATTGTTATATAGTCTGACGCATAACCAATTGTGGCATTACTTGCCCCAAATAAGTTGAGTATTGGCACCTTGAACATCAGTCCAAAAAAGGATACGAGAATCATCAGTATAGCCAGAAATGAAAACGAATTGCCAAGTATTTTTTCCGCATCCTCTTTGCGGTTTTGGCCCAGCCGAATGGAAATCATTGCGGACGCGCCTACGCCAATGAAGAAACTGAATGCCGTAATCAAGGACATAAATGGGAAATTAAGCCCAATCCCAGTCATGGCGAGAGCGCCCAACCGGCCAACATAAAGCCGGTCGACTAGCGTGTAGATTGAATTAACCATCACGCCGATGATAGCCGGTATTGAGAATCTCAATAAAAGTTTGCCTACTGGCATTACGCCTAGCGGATCCGTATGATTATTCATAGTGAATGCCCCTTAAAGTTTTTAATGTACTTTCTAAAAGAGTTTGTTTATTTGGAGGCAACAAGCTGCCGGAGGGCATCTTTCGGCAATATGCCTAATTCTTTATATAGGGGCTTTCCATCTCTGAATATAAGAGTTGCCGGTATGCTCATTATCTGAAATTGTGAAGAGGTCACCGGATTTTCGTCTACATTAATTTTAATTACTTTAATGGAATCATCTGCTTCCTTTTCAAACTCCTCTAAAACAGGGGCGAACATTCTGCATGGACCACACCAGGAGGCCCAAAAATTCACTACCGTTATACCTTCAGCTTGCACCATCTCTTTAAAATTAGAATCTTTCGCGTGATGAATAGCCATCATGATCATCCTTTCAAGTTAAATATAATAGAGATATATTATATCTTTAATTAAATATGAGATTTCAATTGTTTATCTGCGTCCTGCTTGACGACTTGTTTCATTTCGCTTGTCGAGCCGTTGTTTGTCTTGCGTTACAATGCCGACTCGCTGAGCCGGATACTCGTTAACTTGTCCTATAACCTCCTCACCTCCTTACATATCGCATTTATTTAAAGATATTGTAGTTACATAATATCTTTAAATAACCGAAAAAAATCGATTGAACATTCAATCTCCTTGAATTGCCCGTATGGATTATCGGCTCTGCTGCCACACTTCTTCATTGAAAATCAAAGACTTTATGAATCTATAATAACTCCGTTCCTCGTAGAATGCAAGCGTCCGAATGCCCTCACCGACTCATTGATACTGTAATAATTCCAGTGGCCTTCTTTGCGGCTCAAAGGGGTACCCGTCATTTTTTCAAAAACCGTTTAATATTCCGCACGATATATTTAGCATCAGCCCCGACTCCGCGAACCGTCGCTGACGCAAAGGAACGCTGATTAGATAATCCAACATAATAAAGTCCAGGAACTTCTGTACTGACACCGGCAACATGCAGAGGTCTACCATCTGATGCAAGTGCACCTGTCCCACCCAGAAAAGGGATATTAGGACGATATCCTGTAGCGAATATCACAACATCAATGGCTTCCCGTTCCCCATCCTCCCAAATAACACCTTCAGGAAAAAAAGCTGAGAACATTGTTCTCTGATCCGGATTACCGTTTTCCATTTTCTTACGATATCCGCCAAGGTCGAATACAGAAATGGGACTAGGCGGCTCTTTGCCGATTCGGTAGAAAGGAAAAGTATCTATGCCAGTGATTTTTAACCAGAAGTGAAGATCAAGACCCATTATACGCTGCGGCGTAAATCGGACTGGCTGCTGGACAGCTAATGATACGTTAGCATGATTGGCAAGTTCCACTGCAATCTGCACTCCCGAGTTTCCACGGCCGACAACGACAACCCTCTTCCCCAGGAACGATTCCGGGTGTTTATACTCGGAGGAATGAAGAAACTTTTTGGTTTACCATTATCGGGAGTTTGAATTTCTCCGCATATTGACGTAAATAAGTAATGACCTCATCGCGCAGCGGATACTCATTTGGAGCTTTTGGAAAAGGGTATCCTGGCAATGACGAATACCGGGCGGGAGAAAACAATTTCAAACTATCATAATATTGCGGCCATGATCCCGCGGGCTGGGCTTCAGCTTCCAGAATCGTAAAATCCAGACCGGCCTCTTGCAAATAGTAACCTGATGCGAGCCCTGCCTGCCCCCCTCCGATAACCACTGCGTCTAGGGTCTTCTGCAATATATCCACCAACCTCTCCTCATCGAACCAACCTATGTCTAACAGCAGTTATTCTTATTTAGTGCATGGATTAACAGTTCCAAGCTCTCTGCAACCTGCTCCCTTCTATTCTCCGGGATATCCTTCATAATGTTTCCGAAATAAGCGTTCAGAACGGAGCTGATTTGATCATGGAGTATCTGTCCCTTTGGGGAAAGCGTTAGCTTTATATACCGCCGGTTATCCGGATCTGTAATCCGTTCAATCCATTCATTCTCGACAAGACCATTGACCGTTCTGCTCATTGTACTTTTATCAAGATTAAGTACATTGGCCAGATCGATGAGTGAGATTTGCCCGAATAGCCCAATCTCCATGACGGCATGACATTGTCCAATCGTTGCGCCACAACAGGCAAGCTGAGTTTTTTCCAAAGCTCCAATATTCTTATCCAGAGCTCTCATTGAATTACGGAGTAAATCAACGTTTTCCATGGATATCACCTTTAACCCCTCTATACAGGCCATAGCCTATTTTGCCATCCATAACCGCTTTAAAGAATACCTTCTCATTCTCCATAACCTTGGTTACACCACTGATCCCGTGCTTTTGCAAAATCCGTTTCAGAGTTACTACCCTTTCCGGAAAAGTAAGCAGCTTTGAATAATGACTAACATCCCGGTCTTTACGTACCTTTCAGACAGTTCCTCCTTCTCCATGTCCGTTATCCGCTTCTTCCAAATGGACTCATGGATCACCACTCTGCCTCCTAGCTTTACTACGCGAGCCATTTCATTAAGTACTTGCTGGGAATATCCGGAATTCCGACCGCGCATTCGTTGATTACGGTATCGAAGGAGCATCTAGCACCCGCATTCCCGGCTTAAGCTCTGTAACCTCTGTTGTTCGCCTCATTAATTCAAATCCTCCGGGATGGAGCGTTTCGATTCCACTGATTTCAATGGCATCCTCAATTGTGGGTTTATGTATCCCTTTTCTTTTCATCATCATCCCTCCGCCTAAACAATGTGACACACAACAGTTGTATTTTGCAACTCTATAACAAAAAAAGACTATCTCCATTAGAAATAGCCCTTCTGTAAATATGTTTTTATTTACTTGGATGGATAAAACCCCTTCAATACCTCACGCATATCCTGCTTGATGTTAATATCCGGACGTTTTTCTTTCGCCAACGCTTCCGCCTCTTCTACATTCGCAGCATGGCCAAGTTCAAGCAGGACTCCCGTGGCCACAGTCCCCGTACGGTTCCGTCCGCCGGCGCAATGGAAATACACGGTCTTCCCGCTGTTTACTGCTGCTGTTACCGCTTGGATTGCAGCTTGAACTGAACCTTCCTGGCCGCTCTCATCTTCTACAATGGGAAAATGATGACGGGTCACATGGTCTGGAAAGCCTTCTGCCTTCGTGCCGGTATCCCTTAAGTCAAACACATCCGTAATCTCTTGCTCCTGCAGGGCCTCAAGCAGTGCATTCTCCCCTCCGATGTATACTTTACCTTCGATCAGTTCATGATAATTCGCCATTATAGTTCCCTCCTTCATACCAGGTTACTCAATCTTATTCACCTGTATCAGCGAATTGCTTGATGCGCTCGCCCACTTGGTCACGAACCCGCTGGAAGACTGCCCACTTCTCTTCATCTGTTCCTTGCGCTTTTGCCGGATCATCAAATCCCCAGTGCTCACGTTTCACTTGAGGCGGAGTAATTGGACATTTATCTGCGGCATCTCCACACAATGTAATCACAAGATCAGCGTTATTAAGCAGCTGCGGATCAATGATATCCGACGTTTGAGCTGAGATGTCAATCCCTACTTCGCTCATTGCCTGAACGGCTTTCGGATTCAGACCGTGAGCCTCTATGCCGGCACTGTACACATTCCATTCCTCGCTCAAATATTTCTTAGCCCAGCCTTCGGCCATCTGGCTCCGGCAGGAGTTTCCTGTGCACAAAAAGTAAATGCTTTTCTTATCCATGAGTCGTAATCTCCTTTGAGTTTAAAATAGAATCAATGTTATATAGAGGCCAAGCAGTGTGATAAACAGCGTAGGGATCGTCAGGATAATACCTGTTTTGAAATACGTTCCCCAGGATATCTTCACCCCTTTGGTCGAAAGCACATGCAGCCACAGCAAGGTCGCCAGTGAACCAATTGGTGTAATCTTCGGTCCCAAGTCAGAGCCGATGACATTTGCATAAATCAAGGCTTCCTTAATCAGTCCCGGGGTATGCGTAGCATCAATGGCCAGTGCATCAATCATTACCGTAGGCATGTTGTTCATAACGGAGGAGATAATTGCAGCAATAAAGCCCATCCCCATCGTTGCGGCGAACAGCCCCTGATCGGCCACAGCCTGAATGACATCGGCAAGGACGTCTGTCAGCCCCGCATTGCGAAGACCATATACGACGACATACATCCCGATGGAAAAGAATACAATCGCCCAGGGCGCACCCTTCACGACTTCCATCGTGGGGACATATGGGCTTCTTCTTGCCATGAGAAGGAAGAATATTGCGATAACCCCGGCTACCACAGACACCGGAATGTTCAGGAACTCACTCACGAAGTATCCTACCAGCAGAAGCGCTAATACCCACCAGGATAGTTTGAACATCTTCTTATCTTTGATCGCTTCCTGCGGATTTTTCAGCTGGGAGCTGTCAAATTTTTTGGGGATGCTTTTACGGAAAAAGAAGTACAACACCAGAATACTTGCCCCTAAGGAAAACAAAGTAGGCATCAGCATCCGTCCAGCGTATTCCATGAAGGTAATCCCGAAAAAGTCCGCCGATACAATGTTCACCAGATTACTTACAACCAGCGGCAAAGACGTAGTATCCGCAATGAACCCGCTGGCGATGATGAACGGAAAGACCTTCTTCTCATCGAAATTCAGCGCACGGACCATAGCCAGCACAATCGGGGTCAGAATGAGCGCCGCTCCGTCGTTGGCAAAAAACGCGGCTACGACCGCACCAAGAATGGTGACATAGATGAACATTCGGGTTCCATTCCCCCGGGCAGCTCTGGCCATATGTAGGGCAGCCCATTCGAAGAATCCGATTTTATCGAGGATAAGCGAGATCAGGATGATTGCAACAAAGGCCAGTGTGGCATTCCATACAATCAAAGTGACGTCCTTAACATCGCTAAAGCTGACTACACCGGCAAGTAAAGCGAGTACCGCCCCGCCGCAGGCAGACCAGCCAATGGACAAGTTCTTAGGCTGCCAAATGACAAATACTAAGGTAACAATAAAAATGAAACCCGCTAAGAATACTGAAATCAATCCGCTAACCTCCATTTAGTCACATGAAATCCTTAAGCCTTTCTTATCGAGCTCTTCTAATTCATGATCTTGTGAAGGAACGAAGGCAATCAGATTCTGAATTAATTCATGCTGGATACTGTTTGGATTCACCGAGTAGAATATCCACTGGCCTTTCCGGTTCTCCTTGACCAGCCCCGCATCCTTAAGCTTCCGCAAGTGCTGGCTCACAGATGGCTGACTCGTCTTGAAAATTTCAACAAGCTCGCATACACAGCATTCCTGCTTCTCCAGAAGCTTCATTATCGTCAGCCTGGTCTTATCTCCCAGAAGCTTCAACGTCTGCGATACTTCTTCTAAATCATGCAGATCAAAACTCATCTTCTGTCCCCCTTACCTCCATCATTATATAAGCATACACTTATATAATCAAGTGCTAATATACACGTCTTTAACTCTGTCCATTTTAGTTACAATCACAGGCTGTATATTCGCCCTTTATTAAAAATAATAGCGATTCTGTATCCGGTAGTGCATCTAAAATGGTGTGAATATAAGAATCTTCCTCTATAGCCAAAGCATAATAAACCCACTGTGCCCGTTTTGTTTCTTTCACGAGTCCCTGCGCCTTTAATTTTCTTAAATGCTGGCTTACATTGGGTTGAGACATATTTAGAATATCCACCAAATCACAAACACACCATTCTCTATCCTTTAACAATCCCATAATGGTAAGTCTGGTTTTGTCACCCAGTAATTTCAATTTCTCTGCCATTTCTATGTTGAACATATGCACTGTCCTCTCAGAATTTTGACTAGGACACGGTGATGTCTGCACAGCAATTTTTGAATTTCCGGCTGCTGCCGCATGGACAAGGATCGTTTCGGCCCGGAAGACGACCTTTAAAGTTTCGCTGCACATTCTCCGTGAACAGCTGCCGCCGAAGCGATGCTCCCAGCGTCTTCATACGCTCATCGGCATAAGCATAAATGCGCTTGTAGCTGGAGCAGAAATAATCCGGGTCCGAAACACTCAGATCATCTGCCCATTTGCGGTTGCGCGGACAGCCTCCGTGGCACAGCGGCTTGTATTCACAGTTCTGGCAAGCTGCTGGCAGCGTCTTCTTCATTCCAAGAAATGACATCCGTGCAGGATGCAACAGCAATTCGTTCAAGCTATCCTTGGCCACATTGCCGAGCTTCCAGTCATCATGAATATAGAAGTCACAGGGATAGGCATCCCCGTTCTGTTCCAGAACCAGCATGGTGCTGCATCCGGAGCGGTGAACACATAACTCAGCCTCTCGGCCCGTACAGACACTAAGCATATTGTCGAAGAAGCGAATTGACGTCCGCGGCTGCCCATCGTTATACCAATAATCAAAAGCTTCGCACAGGAATTGTCCATACTCCTCAGGTGTGATATCATAGCTGCCAGCCATGCCTATTTCCTGAGAGCGGAAGTCCATACAAGGAATAAATTGTACATATGCAAATTCTTCACGTTCATAGAATTCAATCAGCTCTCTGGCCTTCTTGATATTCCCCCGGTGAAGCACTGTGAGAATATTGAAATCCACTTGATGCCGACGCAGGCAATCAATCCCCTTCATAACCCGATCAAAGCTCCCTTGCCCCCGGGAATCCACCCTCCGCTCATCATGAATATCGCTAGGTCCGTCCACGCTAATGCCAATCAAAAACTGGTATTTCCGGAAAAAGGCTGCCCATTTATCGGTGATCAGCGTGCCGTTCGTTTGCAGGGCATTACTGATTGCTGTATGTGCAGGGGCATACGCCGCTTGAAGCGTCACGACCTCTTCAAAAAAATCCAGCCCCGCGAGCAGAGGTTCCCCTCCCTGCCAGGCAAAGGAGGCACTTCCCTTGCTCATTTCCATATATTCTTGGATAAATGTATTCAGGATAGCGGAATCAATCCGGTTGATTCGTGGACCGGGCTTCCCTCCACAGGTACTGTAATAACAATAATCGCAGGCCAAATTACAATCCTCTGAAACAGTCTTCCATAATACGCCAATACTCCCGTAATCTTCGTAATCCGTTATTGCACATGTATCGGTCATAATTCCCTCCTATACTCATTTGGAAATAATCTTCGACATTTCAGGTGCCTCTATCCTAAGAAATCCTCCATGTCCAGTGGCTGGCCTATAGCGATAAATTCACTTGGTGACATGGAGGTCAGTTGCTTAAACATGCGAAAAAAATAGGATGCATCATAGTATCCTGAATACTGGGAAATTGCCGCGACCGTTGTTTTGGTGTTAAGCAGCAGATAACATGCCTCCAAAATGCGAAGCCGATGCAGATATTTAATCGGCGACTGTCCCGTCACTTCCTTGTACACCGAGATGGTGTAATTCTCTGAGCATCCAATAAGCTTGGCCAACTGCTCAATCTCTATGGATTCGCGATAATGGCACAAGAGATAATTCTGAATCGTCCGAGCATACTGGACTTTCATTGGCGCGATTTCCGGCTGTTCCAACTCGCGGGCGGTAATGCCGAGCAGTTCTTGAAGAATGCCCTGACAGATCATTGATCGGAAGCTCTTGACTCCACGCATTTCCATAAATAACTTCTCAAAACGACGACGAAGGGCTTCAAAACTGCGCGGCTTGAGTAAGGTATGCCTGTCTTGGCGCAGAAAGGGGAGTAGCTCCGTTTCTTCTCCGGAGGTAAACAGAATGGTATACTTCTGGTGTGGTCCACTCTCATGATCCTCTCCCGCCCGATCAATGAGGTTGGGGAGAATTAACAAGTCACCTTGCTCCAGAACAACCCGCGTTTTCTCGATATAGTAAACCACCTTCCCTTCGATAACCAAAATCAGCACATTAAGTTTGATCCGTTCCTGCATGGTGCGCCATCCCGGAATCATTAAATCATGATACACCGAATCTACGGTATACAAATAACCGCCTCCTCCCTTTCACGTTTGAATGCTGAGAATATCGATGTTTCACTACAGTTTAAGGTGAGAATTGTACATGTAATCTGAACATCATACATCGACTTGCCTTATGTCTCAAATCTATAATTAGGTCAACGTTAAGAGCAGAGCTTTGTAGTTGAAACATTACCACGCACTTTTCAAAGTTGCAATGACACTGATAAACATTCAGAAGGAGAGGACTCATTTGAAAATTTTGCTGCTTGATTTGGATTCGACATCACCTAGTCACTTGGGCTGTTATGGCTACCACCGCGACACTTCCCCCCATATCGACCAAATTTCACGGGAGGGCGTGCGGTTTACCAACTATTATACGTCTGATGCACCTTGTCTCCCATCCCGTACCGCGCTCATGACAGGCCGCTTCGGCATTCATAACGGCGTCGTTGGACACGGCGGAACCGCCGCTGACCTTCGTCTGGAGGGAGAAGAACGAAGCTTTCAAAGCCGTTTGAACCGGGAGAGTCTTCCGGCGCTTTTCCGTGCAGAAGGCATGCACACCACCCTGATCAGTCCTTTTGGGGAACGTCATTCAGCCTGGCCCTTCTATGCCGGTTTTAATGAGATTCACAATACCGGAAGAAGCGGCGCCGAATCGGGAGAGGAGGTCACGCCACTTGTCCTGGACTGGATCTCTCGGAACGCAGAGAAAGATAATTGGCTGCTGTATGTAAATTATTGGGACGCGCACACTCCTTACCGTGCTCCGGAATCATTCGGCAATCCGTTTGCCGGCGAACCGTTGCCTCCCTGGATGACCGAAGAGATGCTTGAAATGCATAAGCGGAAGGTTGGTCCACACAGCGCCAGCGAGGTCAACATGTACAACGATCAGACGCAAGAAGAATACCCGCGCCTTCCCGGCAAGATTACCGACATGGACAGCCTCCGGCAAATGATTGATGGCTATGACTGCGGCATCCGCTACATGGACGAACACATCGGACTTATCTTCGACGCCTTAAAAGCTCAAGGCATCATGGACGACTTGGTTATTATCATCACGGCAGATCATGGCGAGAATATGGGTGAGCTTGGAATTTACGGAGAGCATGGCACGGCTGACCAGGGTACTTGCCGAATTCCAATGATTATCCGTTATCCCGGCATGAAGCAAAATCATGTAGACCATGGCTTGCATTATCATTTGGATCTCGCTCCAACATTGGCCGAGCTCATGGGCCGCGAGCCGATGCCGAGCTGGGATGGGCAAAGTTACGCGCCGGCGCTCAAGACAGGCCAGGATTGCGGAAGAGCTACGCTGGTCATCTCGCAATGCGCGCATGTCTGCCAGCGTAGCGTTCGTTTCGATCAATGGTTGTATATCCGTACCTATCATGATGGATATCATCTGTTTGACACCGAAATGCTATTTCATCTAGAGGAAGATTCGCATGAGCAGCACAATGTCGCCGCCGCGCATCCTGAAGTATGCCGCGAAGCTGTGTACCGCCTGAATGAATGGCATGACGGTATGATGCGCACCATGCCTTACGACACAGACCCGCTGTGGACGGTGATGAAGGAAGGCGGCCCCTACCATGCCAAAGGACAACTCAAGGCCTATGCACATCGGCTGGAGGAGACCGGACGTGGCCATGCGATTCCTGAGCTTATGAAGCGACATCCACGGGAGTTCCAATAGAAGCTGGCGGGAGAATACCTATAACAGCACTCCTTATATACACAAATAAACAGAGCAGCAATTCAAAAATTGAAGGAATCGCTGTTCTGTTTTTTTCGTGCTTTACAAATAAACACTTGCAATTTGCAATTAAATATTTTATAACTTAGGTATGAGGTGATAACAATGGAAACCCCACGAGAACTATTTCAAATCATGACCCGGCGTTTAGGACTACTCAATAAGGATTGCTGCAGCGTAGGCGGATGTGATCTCTCTGCGACCCAAAGCCATCTATTGTATGAAATTGATCGAAGCCACAATCCTTCTATGCAGGAAGTCGCCGAAATACTTGGCACTGATATTACAACTTTCAGCAGACAGGTCCAGTCTTTGGTAAAAATGAACTTGGTTAAAAAGATGCCTGATCCCACGGATCGAAGAGTCTATAACCTGTCGCTTACTCCCGAAGGGAAAATGGTGGCTACAACCATTGATCAGCAAATGAACGCCTATCTAAATGAAGCTTTCTCGAACATGAGTGAATTTGAAGTAGAGACCCTGTTACGATCCATTAAGCTCTTTAACGAAGCCATGGGGAAATCCAGCAATTGCTGTGCACCTGTAAAAGGGTGATTTCTCTTGCCTTATATTTGCATTTTGCAAGTTATTCTACTTTACGAGGAGTGTTACATTATCATTATGAGCAAACTTACACATGACCAGATCCGCCAGAATGTCCGGGGACGCTATCAAAAGATCGCTGTGAAAAAGGTCGAAGCTCCCTCTTCCTGCTGTGACTCCCCATCCGATTATGATGCCATATCCGCTAAGCTAGGTTATTCCAGTGGCGATCTTGCTGCAGTTCCTGAGGGTGCGAATTTGGGCCTTGGATGCGGTAACCCTCAGGCTATCGCTGAACTGCAGGCGGGTGAACATGTTCTGGACCTCGGGAGCGGCGGTGGCTTTGATTGCTTCCTCGTTTCCCGGCAGGTAGGTGAACAAGGCCGCGTTATAGGTGTAGATATGACACCTGAGATGATCAGCCGGGCAAGAGAAAATGCCATTAAGGGTAAGTTCAGTAATACCGAATTCAGATTAGGTGAAATTGAGCATCTTCCTCTCGCCGACAACTCAATGAATGTCATTATCTCCAACTGCGTGATTAACCTCTCACCAGACAAACAGCAAGTTTTCCGGGAGGCCTATCGTGTACTTCAGCCAGGCGGCCGTCTGGCGATCTCCGACATTGTAACTACAGCAGAACTTCCCCCTGAGATCAAAAATGATCTGGACGAATACTATTCAGGTTGTATCTCCGGAGCTTCTTCCATCGCTGATGTAGGGCAGATGCTTCGGGAAAGTGGCTTCTCTGAGATTAGTATTGAGCCCAAAGACGAATCCAGAACATTTATCAAGGACTGGGTTCCCGATGCGAACGTTGGCCAATACATTGTTTCTGCTGTAATTAAGGCGAGAAAGTAAGGGGATGTTCGTATGATCAGTACATTACGGTGTTGCTGATCTATCGGTTTACATTGACCGCAGCTATCGCGACCGGATATTGAACCAACTTCATCACCTTAGGACTTACGCTGCCCATTATCATTTCCTGCAGCGTATTCAGCAAGGACTATATTCCTCATAGGATAGAAAGATATGTTCACGTGTTAGCGGACCATGTTCGATAATCGCCTTGCGCTTGGCTTTAAGAACAATTTGCTCAATATCTGCGAAGCTGCATCCGGCTAGGTGTTCACACACTTCCTCAGTCAATCCGTGTTCACCTTCAAAACCGTTGATTAATAGTTCAATATATTGACGTCTGCTGAATTCATCCGGCAGTGAGTAGGTCATTTTCGTATCGAATCTTCTCCAGATCGCCCTGTCCAGCTCATTCTCTAAATTGGTTGCTGCTACAAAAATACTGCTGTCGCCAAAATCATCCAGACATTGTAGTAACGTATTGACCGCCCGTGCCATTTCTTTAACCTCATCGTTACTCTCTCGTGTTCTGGCAATCGCATCAAATTCATCCAAAAATAGAACGCAAGGCGTTGCTTTGGCATACTCGAATATCTTGCGGATATTGCTTCCGGTCTCACCCAAGTGGCTGTGAATAATCGCATCCAGCCGAACCAAGATAAGTGGAAGATCCAGCATTTGAGCCATGTAGAATGCGGTCAGAGTTTTCCCGGTACCCGGTGGTCCGTACATGACAACTTTATTGGGAATGGGTACGCGGTGCTCCTCAAAAGTTTCCCTCATCCCTAGGATGGTTATAAATTCTTCGACAATCTTTCGGTTCATCTCGGGCAGTACAAGGTATTTAACCTTCCTGGCACATTCTTTGGGTGTATAATACGTCCCCATATCTATTCCTTTTGCTCTAGGAAGACGCTGATTGTTGCTGTTTTTATTCATTCGTGTGTAGCTCCTTAACTTTTCATCAGTATTGATCGTAGTTAATCGTAATAATTACGTTTTAAATTATCATACTTTCTTTTCGTTTAAAATGTCAACCAGCAAAGAGCCTATTAGTTTATAGGCTCTTTCAAGAAGTGATTACTTCAATCTCCAACCCTCTGCTCCTTGCTGCAGACTCCACAGATTGGCATAAATGCCGGGCTCCTGCAGCAAGGCATCATGCTTGCCCTGCTGGACAAGACGGCCTTGATCAAGAACCAGGATCTTGTCCGCATTCTGAATGGTCTTCAGTCGGTGTGCAATCAGAATGACAGTCTTATCCGCAACGAGCTCGTTAATCGCCTGCTGGATTGCTGCCTCGTTCTCCGGGTCGAGTGACGCCGTTGCCTCATCAAGCAAGACAATAGATGCATTCTTGAGCAATGCCCGGGCAATGGACACCCGCTGCTTCTCTCCACCGGACAATGTTGACCCGCCTTCACCTACCGGAGTATCATAGCCTTGCGGAAGCTTGGATATGAATTCATGACAGCAGGCCTGTCTGGCGGCTTGCTCGATCTCTTCTTGAGTTGCTGCCATATTGCCGATACGAATATTATTGCCGATCGTATCCTGGAAGAGATAGACGTCCTGGAAGACCATGGAGATATTCTCCAGCAGCTTCTCCGGGTTTATCTCCCGGGTAGATACTCCGCCAATGGTGATTCTTCCGTGTTCCACCTCCCAGAATCGGGCAATCAGCCGTGTGACCGTACTTTTCCCGCTTCCTGAGGGTCCGACGAGTGCAGTAATTGTATTAGGGGCTATAGTAAAAGATAGATCCTGCAGCACCGGCAACCCAGCGTCGTATCCGAAGGTCACTGCATCGAAGACAATCTCCCCGGGCAGCATGTTACTTCTTGTCCCCTGCATAGGCATCTCCTGTTGAACATCCATAATTCGTTGAGCACTGTAAGCAGAATATCTAATTTCACCGTAATTCATCAACACAGCAGTCAATGGTTCGAATACCTTGGTTCCAATTAAAAGAAATAACAGAAAGACAGGCAGCGACAGCGTCCCCCCCGCGAGAAGATAACTGCCCACAAAAATCATGATTGTTAATCCGGATCGGGTCAGCAGCATCGCCCCCATGATCAGCGGTCCCATAATCCCTTCTAGCCGGATGGAAGCCCTCTTCAGCTGATCGAAGGACAGGCGAAGCCGTTCAAACCGCTTCCCTCCCATATTATGTGCCTTAATCTCACGGATACCGGACAGATATTCCTGTAAGCGGCTGGCAGCCTCATTTTTGGCCTCGACATGATTGGCGCTTAATCTGGCCTGCAAAGAATCTGTCATCCATAGCAGCAATGCCCCCAGCGGAATCGCGGCAAACATGGCGAGTGCCATTCTCCAATCAACGAAAACTAGTCCTACGAGTGCAAGTAGAGGTAGAATTACCGCACTGATTAACTGCGGGACATTATGAGAAATCGTTTGTTCGACCTGTCCATAGTCACTTAACAGCAGATTCGTAATATCCGCCGGATCCCGTCTGCCGAAGAACCCGAGCGACAGATGGCGAATATGCTCGGCGAGCGTCAGACGGCCTATCGCAGACAAGCTGTAAGCCGCTTTATAGGTTTTGTTGTATAGAGAGGCGTAGGCTGCATATTCAACAGCAAACCAGAGAAGCAGAATGATACTGACGAGCCACATCCTCCGGATGTCCAGTGCGCTTCCCGGATTTGCAAATGACATATATAGTGTATTGAACATATCCACTAGCAGAGCTGCCGGAATTACTTTGGCAATCCCATCCAATATAGCTGCGATGGCGGATGACCACAAGCTGCGCGGCTGGCCGCCGGATATATTATAGAAGTAATTATTCATGGCCCGTCCCCTTCTTCTCTCCGCCTAATTGCCATACTGCTGCACTGATGTGAGCCTGCCACATTTTTTCGTATAGCCCCATCCGGCTGCGTAATTCATCATGCGTTCCCCGCTCCACAATTTCTCCTTGCTGCACGACAAGAATCTGTTCTGCTGAACGTATGGTTGAGAGGCGGTGAGCAATGATCAGCACGGTTTTTCCTTTTACTAATTCAACCAGACCCTGCTGAATTTTATGCTCATTCTCGGCATCAGCATAAGCCGTAGCTTCATCCAGCACAAGAATCGGCGCATTCTTGAGCAGCGCTCTGGCTATAGCGATCCGCTGCGCCTCTCCTCCGGATAGATAAGTTCCACCTTCACCAATTTTGGTATCATATCCATGCTCCAGCCGTTCTATAAACTCATGGCAGCAAGCGATCACAGAAGCATTGATGACCTCCTGTCTGGAAGCCGTTGTATTCCCCATACGGATATTCTCTTCGATGGTATCGTAGAACAGATGTACATCCTGGAACACGAAGGAGACCGTCTCCATAAGATTCTCTGTCCCCATATCACGAACAGGAATATTTCCTATAGTGATTGTGCCTTCCTGGACATCCCAGAAGCGTAGAAGCAGGTTGGCTATTGTAGACTTCCCTCCTCCCGAAGGCCCTACCAGTGCTGTCATCTCGCCGGATTTGGCTGTGAACTGGATGTCCTTCAAGACAGGCTTGTAATTCTCGCTGTCCTGCTGTTCATAAGCAAACGAGACATGATCGAAGGAGATGTCATAGGAATCAGGAATTAGAGGTACCAACGGTTCCGCCACTATCTTTTCTGCGAACACAGCCTCGATCCGCTTATTGCCCTCAATGATCTCCCGGAGTCCGCTGCCCAAATGCAGCAGCTTCAGCATCGGGGCTGACAGACTTGGCGTAATAATCAGAAATAGGATAAAGGTTATTGCAAATGCCTGTTCACCAGAGTGGCGACTGACCAACAGTAAACCTATGGGTACAACAAACGAAAACAGCGAACTGACAGTGACAAAAAATAAACTGTAGGAGGTCTTACACAGGTCAGTGATTCTTAGTGAAATATCACGATATCTATGCACGGCTGTCCTGAAGGTCAAGAAGGAATCCGCAGTGATACCAAATACTTTGACAGCCGGCATGCCTCTGACATATTCCACTGCCGTAGCATTCATCTCTTCCACTGCAAACTGAAAATCACGATAGGCTGTACGTCCCTCATCGCTGGCAAACATGCGTGCCTGCATCCAGAAGGCGAAGCTCATGGGAATCAGAAGCACCAATGCCATACGCCAATCCAGCCAGAACAGGTAACCTGTTAGCAGCAGCGGTATAATAATGGCACTGATTAAATCAGGTAGCTGATGAGCAATAAATTTCTCGATCTTTTCTACACTGACTTCGATAATTTTCTTGAGTTCACCTGTCGCTGTTTGGGTATGATAGCCCATTGGAACTTTCGCCGCGTGGTCAGTGAGACGGACGCGCAGCGTATACAGAATATTAAAGGCTGCAATATGGGAGCTCATCCCGCTGATGTAAAAAGTGAGCAATGCAGCTATCATCGCTACAAATACGAACGCCCCCCAGAAAAGCAGCAAGTCCTTATCTATTTCAGATGGCTGTCCTGCATGTATCAGCAGTTCCTCGATAATCTTGTAGACAGCAACAAAAGGTGCCAGCTGCAAAAAGCTCGACAATACAGAAAAGAAGCTTGCTGTAACAAGCAGACCTTTTTTCTCGCCGGCAATGCTGATTAATCCTGATATTTCCGACTTTTGTTTCATGTAATACCTCCTTGCCTTCTATACAGTTTATAGTCAGTCTCTTCTTTCCACTCCCCTATGAATATTCTCATGATAGCCGGGCGCCATAAACCCCAAATCGGGATTACTTATAGTATTAAAAGGATCATTGCTGATAATTACCTTTTTTGAAGTATTGAGAGGGAGTGACACCATATTTCCGCTTGAACTTCTCTGTGAAGTGGCTGGGCTTCTTAAATCCGCACATCATAGCGGCTGTTGTTATATTACAATCGGCCGTCTCCAGAAGTTGATAAGCCGCATCAAGTCTGCGTTCAATGATATAAGCGTGAACGGAGCTGCCGAATAGCAGCTTGAAGCCCTTCTTTAGTTTGAATTCATTCAGATAGATCTGTCTGGAGAGCTGTTGAAGACTTGGTGCAGACAGGTAATTCTGGTCCAGGATCTGCTTAGCCTGCATTAAAGCATCTATATCGGATCTGGACATTTGAGCTGAGGCAGTTTGAGAGCGGCCGGCTTCATGTAAGCAAACCGCAGTTAACTCCAGAACCTTCCCTTCAAGATAGATTCGTTTAATATCCTCCTCATAGTCGCAGCTGGAAATGTCTATTAGAATCCGGTTCACTGCTGTGGTCATCGGATACATTTGAAATGGCTGGACTGAACCACCGTATACTGTTTGCATGATAGACTGTAGCTCATGGCGTTTAGCGAAGCTTGAAGACATTTTCACAGTGATCCCTTGAATGTGGCTCCCTGCATGATATCGTCCCATGCTTGTCGAGGGCTCATGCCCGAATATTGACATTTGTCCCCCGTTTAACGTATACGTTGTGCGCGAATCCTCTTCTGTCCAATCAATGGGATCACCAAGGCAGAAGCTCCACTTCATGCTGTTATCCTGATCTCTGCTGCTCATCTCGGTGCGCTCATGCACATACATATCGCAGGAGACTATTTCAATAGAAGAATTGACCTTAATCCGTTCCCAGAAGCCCTGTCCGATATTCTCAGGAACGTTGAACCTCTGCTGCATAAGGGGACTATAGCTATATAACCTATTTAATCCTTCAGTGAGGGGACAGATTGGAGAATATAGATTTGTAATTTCATACCACTCAGACAAGTTATTCATTGAATTCTCCCCAATCGCTTCTTAATCATATAATCGTAATGAGAATTATTATCATTGTCAATCTTTTTGGTATAGTCCTTCCTGCCTCTAACCGGATCGCTTTTACCCAAAAACGGATTAAACGATAACATGGCAGTAAATAGGGTTGTTATCTAGGATAGCTGCCATATAATAATACGTAACGATTACGATTTAATCGCGGGTTGTATACTCTTTGTCCAATATCCTTCTCAAGAAAGGTGTAAATGATGGCTATCACATTGCTTAAACGTATTCCCTCACTGCTTATTGTGTTGTTCGGTGTAACGGTCCTCACTTTCTTTATGTCAGCACTCTCGACAGTTGATCCTGCTGAAGCCTTCGCCCGGCGCACCTTATTGAATCCAACGTCTGTACAAATCGCTGACATTCGTCAGGGTATGGGTCTCGATCAGCCTGTATATCAGCAATACCTGAATTGGCTGGTCCACTCCCTTACAGGAGACCTTGGAGAATCGCTCTTAACCAGAAATGCAGTCAGCAGCGATATCGCTGATAAATTGCCTATGACATTGAGCCTAGTTGCTGCATCCATGTTCTGGGTCATTCTTTTGACGATCCCGGTCAGTATTTTGGGTGCTCTGAGAAAAAACAGCTTTTGGGATCATCTGATTAGCGGTTTTACCATTCTAGGTATTTCACTGCCGAGCTTTTGGCTGGGCTTCTTACTATTGCTTATATTTGCTGTTACATTTCCTATTTTCAGCGTGGTAGAATCCGGGAGTATCAGAAGCTTCATTCTCCCCTCTTTGTCGCTTGCTTTGCCGATTGCTGCTTCCACCATCCGATTGTTCAGGGCCACTCTTCTGTCTAATCTCAATAAGGATTACGTCCTGTATGCCAAGGCCAGAGGACTTAACATGCGGACCATTATGTGGAAACATGTGCTGAAGAATTCTCTGCCTCCGCTGATTACATTATTCAGCCAATACCTTGGTTATATGGTTGTGGGCAGCGCGGTGGTCGAGAGCATTTTTTCCTGGCAGGGAATAGGTACGCATTTGGTAAATGCCATTATTGCCCGGGATTTACCGACTGTTAACGGATGTGTGCTGGTCATTGCAGTTATTTTTGTCATCAGCAATATATTTGCAGATATGTTCAATCTGGCACTGAATCCACGATTAAAGTTTGGAGGGAATACCCCTGCATGATAAAGCGTACGTTCACAAATAAGCAGGCGCTGCTGGGCATAACCATTATAATCGCACTGACTCTGGCTGCAGCAGCAGCGCCGTTGCTCTCTCCGCATGATCCCAATCGAATTGATGTGCTTCATAAATATTTACCGGCCAGCTCAGCGTATCCTCTTGGAACTGACCAGCTTGGAAGGTGCGTATTCTCAAGGCTCTTGTATGGAGCACGTTATTCCCTTGGTATAGCCGTACCAATGATGCTTCTGCTGGGTGGTATTGGCATTGTTCTCGGAACGGCAGCCGCATATATAGGCGGGAAGGTGGAACAGTGCTTTTTGATCATCTGCGACATCTTCATGGCCTTCCCGCCTCTGGTCGTTGTAATGTCGCTGGTGGGTGCATTGGGTGAAGGAATCAGCAATATCCTCTTGGCAATATTATTCTCCATGTGGGTGTGGTTCGCCAAAATTGTGCGGACTTATGCGGGTATGGAGATGAGTAAGGATTATATCACAGCTTCCAGAATTGCCGGGTGCAGCGATGCACGGATCATTTTTCATCATGTGATTCCGAATATATTCCCGCAGTTCATCGTCTACTTAAGCACTGGAATCGCTTCGCTGATTCTGATGGTATCCAGCTTTTCTTTCCTTGGACTAGGCTTTCCAGCCGGCACACCGGAATGGGGGGCCATGCTCAGCGAAGCAAGATCAAGCGTCTATTCTCACCCCTTGCTTCTCCTGTATCCGGGCTTGTGCGTACTGCTGGCAGCGGCAGGCTTCAATCTCTTCGGGGAGGCACTTAGAGACATTACCACACCAGAGGGGGCAGGCGAATGACTACTCTGCTAGAAGTTCGGGACCTTGCTGTTGAACTCAGAGGCACTCAACAGCCAATTGTTAAGCATTCCAGCTTCAGCTTGAAGCAAGGCTCTACTCTTGCAATTGTCGGGGAGAGCGGAAGCGGCAAAAGTATGACCTGTAAAGCGATCATGGGTCTGCTCAATCATAAAATGTTCAATATATCGGGTAGCATCCGTTACCGTGGAACTGAACTTATCGGTCTGGAGGAACGTCTGCTTCGTTCCCTGTGTGGCAGCAAAATGGCGATGATTGTCCAGAACCCTATGACTGCATTTGATCCGGCTTCCAAAATCGGTGCACAAATCATCGAAACTCTTCAGGTCCACCAGAAGATGACCAAAGCGGAGGCTTATGCGCTCGGGCTTGCTGCTCTGGAGAAGCTTAACCTCTCACGCTGTGAACAACTGATGAACAGTTATCCGCATACTTTAAGCGGCGGCATGCTGCAGCGTATCATCATTGCCTTGTCACTAATCCTTGAACCGGAAATTATTATTGCTGACGAGGCAACCACGGCACTGGATGTCCGCAACCAGGGGATCGTTCTGGATGAGCTTGACAGCATCAAGCAAAGTGGGATCGGCCTGATTCTGGTTACCCATGATTTCGGAGTAGCCGCCAGACTGGCAGATGAGGTCATCGTAATGAAGGAAGGATTGATTATCGAAACCGGCACAATCCATAAGGTCTTCACCTCCCCCAGGAATCCGTATACTCAGGAACTGCTACAGGCTAGTCTGCTGAAAAGGGAGGTGAAACTGTGATTACTATCCGTAACCTGCATAAGCAGTACACTGTCAAAGATAAATCAAGGAAGCGAATCGTTGTCGATGCCGTCAATCATATCTCACTCACTCTTCAGGATGACACCGGATATGCACTGATTGGCGAGAGCGGCAGCGGCAAAAGCACTTTGGCAAAAATGCTTGCGGGAATAGAAACGGCGACGAGTGGAGAAATCTGGCTGGATGAGATTAATTTAGCTACATTGAAGGGTGAGGCGCTTCGGAGGAAACGCTCGGAATTCCAGCTGGTGCTGCAGAATTCTCAAAGCGCTCTCGACCCAAGACGGACGATATATCATTCGATCGCTGAACCTCTTCGCTGCCTGAGTCCGCAGGATACTCCAAGGGAGCTTGAACGAATACAAAAACTGGCCTACAAGGTTGGCTTGCCTGAAGCTCTTCTGACTCGCCTCCCACATGAGCTAAGCGGGGGTCAACAGAAGCGTGCCTGTATCGCGCGGGCGATAAGCATATCTCCGAAGTTCATCATTTTTGATGAATCTGTCAGCGGGCTTGATGTCACAGTCAGAAAGCAAATTCTTGATTTGATCGTGCGGCTAAAAGAAGAAGAAAAAAGCACCTTTCTCTTCATCACCCATGATATTGATGTAGCGTTATATCTCTCCAGTAATATCCTGGTCATGAAAGAGGGTTCGATTGTGGAGCAGCTTAACAATGCGGCTTCGTATGATGATTTTCAGCATGAATATTCTAAAATGCTTATAGCCGCACTTCCGCTTCAATCACATCACATCCAATGAACATAACTAAAGGGGAATGAACATGTTTAAAAAAAGAATACCGGTTATATTGTCAATGGTCATACTTACTGCTATTCTCGGAGCTTGCAGCTCTTCTGCCGATACTGAAGCGAATACTCCGGCAACCAGTGAAATCACACTTACAGAGAGTTGGGACTTCTCCAACGGGTTCTACCCGGTCATGACTCCGGAACGCAGTACCAACTACGGAATTATGTATTATGCAGTCAATTTTTATGAGACCCTGGTGAATTACGAAGATGGTACATTCACGCCTGGTCTCGCAGAATCCTGGGACATCTCAACAGATGGGCGGGTATACACCTTTCACCTGAAAGACAATGTTAAATTCTCCGATGGAGCAGCGTTTAACGCTGAAGCCGTGAAGAAAAATCTGGAGGCCATCCCTGTCCTGCTGGGAAGCTATAATGGATCTTATGGAACAACCAGTACGCTACTTGACAAGATAGTTGCAGTAGATCCGCTTACGGTAGAGATACATTTGAAGAATGCTTATTACGGGGTGCTCAAAGACTTAACGATGATCAATCCGATGGCTATGGTCTCTCCTAACGCTTTCAAGGAAGATGGTACACTTGACGATAGATTGCAGACGGCCACTTTGGGGACAGGCCCTTACATGTACTCCGACGATACGGATGGCACAACGTATACCTTCGTGAAGAATCCTGAGTATTGGGGGACGGAGCCGGAAGTTGATCAATTCCATGTGAAGGTCATTGCTGATAATGATGCGAAGCTGCTCGCATTGCGCAGCGGCCAGGTAGATCTAATCGTAGGGGCGGACAAGATTTCCTATGACGCATACAATGAGATGAAAGCAGCAGACGGCTATGGAGCCATAACCTCTGATGCCGTGTCCTACACTCGCTTGCTCGGGTTCAATACTTCTCAAGCTCCTTTTGATGATCTGAATGTCCGTCAAGCGGCTAGTTACGGGATCGACAAGCAAAGACTGAGCGAGAGTCTTTTCTCCGGAATTGAGGTGAAGGCAGACAGAGTATTCGACCAGTCTATGCCATATACGAATGTTGAATTATCTCCTTATGATTATGATAAAGAGAAAGCCATTTCTCTTTTGGAACAATCCGGCTGGGTCGATCAGGACGGTGACGGAATCCGCGAGAAGAAGGGTGTCCCGCTAATGGGTTCGATTCTGTATACAACCGGCTCTTCTCTTATGGACGATTTGGCCTTGGCGCTTACCTCGCAGTTCAAGGAGCTGGGTATGGAGGTTAAGGTTACAGGTATGGACAGAATGGCTTATTATGCAGAAACGATGAAGAATGATTTCACTATTATTCTGAACCAGACGTACGGTCTTACCTATGATCCTTATACTTTCATCAGTAATATGAATGCTTCTCTAAAAGTAGATAATTTTGCAGCTCAGGCACTCTCTCTCGTTCCTGATGGTGACCAAATTATCCAATCGTTATATAGTATGTCTGATGATACAAAAATCCAGGAAACCTACGATTTCATTCTGAAGGAAATTCATAATCAAGCGATCTTCCTTCCGATCTCCTTCGTGAAAGAGCTTGCGGTTTACAATAGTAAAAAGATTAATTCTTACAGCTTCAATGGACAACCTACCAGCGTGGACATTACTAAGGTTGAGCTGATGAAGTAATGCCATCTACCTGACAAAGGGGCTTGCCCCAAAAGTTGGTGGTACTTCCATTTTACCAAAAAGGCGATTTCTTTTTTTATATTTTTGTTAAAGATTGTGTATCCGTATCCCGCTTAAACAGTGGAGAGAACGGAACGATTGTGTAAAAGCGATAGCTGTCGCCTTGGTCTCCGGATTTTCACCGCTAAGGGGAATGGTAAAATCTGGAGAGCGCAGCGACCCAAACAACGGTCCGTTCTCGGAGCGTCCACCCAAGCACACACGTTGATCATACTCAAAAAAACCAAGGCTGCCTTTTGGGACAGCCTCTTTTAGATGCCACCTATGGCTAGCAGTCACAGTGATTACTCCGTTAACCAGAGCTTCTGAATCTTTCACCTTGCTGTTTATAGATAAAGAATAATAACGTGCCTCCCAAGAATGAACAAATAAGGTACACCCAGGTATAGGATAATAAATCGGCAACCGGACCCATAATCACTCCGCTCAGCGATACGCCGAGATCAGCCATAGCAATAAATAAACCGATCAGCACATTCCGGTTATTCTCCGGAAGCACGAACGTCAAATAAGTTGTTAAGGTCGGGTAAAGCATGGCCTGGGCTAATCCCATTAATAAAGCGCCGCTATAAAAGACTGCAAATCCTCCGATAATAGATAGCCCCGTGCATAAGGACGCCGCCGTGAGTGCGAGTATAATCCAAGTTACAAACACTGGATGCCATCGTCCGTCCGAGGGAATCTTTGTCCGCAAAAAAAACCGTGCCGCGACAATCATCGCCGCCTGCAGCATCAAATATACGGCTGCACTGCCATGATTAACCTGAGCTGCATACAAAGGTATAAAGGTTGTGACTGCACCAAACACAATGGAGGATACCAGCATTAGTATACTGCAGCGGAATAAATGTGGATTCGTGAACAGTTGGGTAAACGAACCCCGCATGCCGGTTCTCTGAGCGGCCGGCCGGTTATCCGCCTCCGTCTTCATCGTGGCACTGAAGCCTACAGCTCCAGTAAGGACAGCCATTCCGATAAGTGTTATTGTAAAAACACTCATTTGCCCGGTTTCCCAGATATTTATAGCCAGTAAAGGACCTATTACGCCGGGCATCGATGCACAAAGCGAATACATGGAGATGCCTTGTGAGCGGTCTTTCTGCGGTAAGGCATCAATTATGCCCAGCTGCAGCGACATGGAGAAGAAAGCCGTACAGGCCCCTTGCAGCATCCGGGCGATGAAATATCCGCCTAATCCGGTGAATGTATATAGGGACAAGGCTAATGCGTTGATCACCAAAATAACACGCAGCACTTTAACCGGACCCAGCTGTTGGATCCACTGGCCGGCCCAGGGCCGCAGAAACATCGTCGTAAACAAATAGGCTCCCATAACAAGGCCAATGGTTGAGTTACTGGCGCCCAGGGACTCTCCCTTAAGAGGGATGATTACATTAAGAATAGAGTTGGCACTGAAGTATAAAAGGGTCAATAGATACAGGCGCAGAAAGGGCCAGGACAGGGCTCCCTTCACAGTATTCTCTCCTTCCGGTTCTCAAGGTCAACGCTGCGGTCTTCACCTGGGCCGGCTAAGCGTAAAGCCATCCGAAGCATGTCTTTGGAATATTCTGAACGGACATCGGTTAATTGGTGGGCAGATACGATCTCCTCAATTTGTCCGTTACGGACAAACATCAGCCGGTCACACAGATAGACTGCTGCCTGGATATCGTGGGTGATGAAGATATAGCTCATCCCGTACGATTCCTTCAGCTTTTTAAGCAGTTCAAGCACCTGAAATTGAACGGAAGCATCAAGTGAGCTGACTGCTTCATCCAGCAGAATGCATTGTGGCTCCGTCGAAACGGCTCTGGCAATACACACCCGCTGTGCTTCACCTCCAGACAGTTCATGGGGATATTTCTTGCGGTAAGAAGAGTCCAGCCCCACCTGACGCAGCAGGAGGTCAATTCTCTCTTCGACTTCCCTGCCTTTCTGCCCTGACAGCTTAAGGGGTTCAGCCAAGGCTTTCTCAACAGTATAATAGGGATGAATCGAAGAAGTATAATCCTGGAATACCGCGCTGATCTTTCCCCTTCTGCCTGCCCGTTCACCTATGCTTATTCCTTCGAATTGTATGGTCCCGCGCTCAGGCTTCTCAATGCCAAGCAGCAAACGCCCCAGGGTAGACTTACCGCTCCCGCTTTCGCCAATAATTCCTAATACCTCGCCTGCTTCTAATGCAAAGCTGATATTGTGTAATACCTTCTTGCTTGTGCGGGAGAACAATCCCCCGCCTGTATAGGATTTCTCCACCTGATCAACGGTCAACAAGGTCTAAGCCCCCCATCCTGCTGCTAAAATGCCGGTTCAGCACCTGCTTTGCTTCTATTAGATGCCTGGTATATTCATGTCGGGTATTCGAAAAGATATCAGCTGCACTTCCGCTCTCCAGAATCTCGCCGTCCTTCATGACCACAATGTCGTCAGCAATCTGCTTCACTATGCCTAAATCATGTGACACAAAGATCATGGAGCAGCCTGTGTTTGCCCGTAAGGAAATCAGCTGTTCCATCACTTCAAATTGTGAAAGGGTGTCCAGGGCGGACGTAGGCTCATCGGCGATAATCAGCGTGGGCTCAAGAACAATCGCAAGCGCAATCATCATCCGCTGCAGCATCCCCCCGGAAAGCTGGTGCGGGTATTTATTCATGAGGGCAACCGGATCTTTAAGCATGACGCTCTCCATTGCTTGGGCCATCCTGGACGTGATCTCACTCGGGTTCCAGCCGTAGTGCTGTTGCAGTGTCTCTTTGAAATGACGGCCGACTACGCTTGAAGGGTCGAAGGCTCGCATGCCGTTCTGCATAATCAGACACAGCTGCCTGCCTCTTTGCTTGCGCATTTCCGCTTCGGAAAGCTCAGCGAGATTAACCCCGTTCAGGCGCATACTCCCTGATTGATGAATATTGGATTTGTTCAACCTCATGATTGCCCGGCAGGTGACAGACTTTCCGCTGCCGCTCTCCCCTACAATAGCGAGACAGCTCTCTTGTCTAACCTGGAAGGAGCTATCCGAAACGATTATTGTGCCGGTCAGGTTGTCCCATATCCGTAAATTCGAAACCTCCAGCGTATTCATAGAATTTATGCCACCTCTTCCCCTTTGGTTTTGGCGGAGAACATTGCCAGCCTGCGCGGGAATTTGCGGGTTTTCCTTTGTAATTTAGGATCGAGTGCCGCTTGCAGCGCATCCGAGCAGAAATTAACCGCCGAAACTACGATAACGATAGCCAGTCCAGGGGCCAGCATAAGCTCCGGCCGGGAGAACATTACCCCTCTGGCCTCATTCAGCATCATTCCCCACTCTGCATGAGGGGCTTGAATGCCTAATCCGAGAAAGGACAAGCCGGAGATTTGCAGGATCATGGTGCCGAATGCGCTACTGGAGATCACCGCAATATCCGGCAGCGCTACCGGCAGAACTTGCTTCATGATGATGGCAAGATTGCCCATTCCAAGCGCCTTAGCGAATCTTACATAATCAGCATCGGCATACTGCATGACCGAGGTGCGGATGACGCGTGCAAACCAGGCCCATTTCATAATGACGAAGGCAATCAGAATGTTCTGGATTCCCGGTCCCAGTATACCGACTACAGCCAGCGACATCACATAACCGGGAAAGGAGAGCATGATATCGCAGACTCTCATGATGATGTTATCCGTCTTGCCCCTGAAATAGCCGGCCAGGAATCCGAGAAGGCCCCCAAAGGCCGCAGATACCGCCAGCGCCACAAACACCCAGAGGACACTGGGACGGATTCCGTAAATTAATCTGGACAATACACAGCGTCCCAGATGATCGTTGCCCAGCAGGTACTGCCAGGACGGTGAAGCATAACGCAGCTCCATATGGACTTGTTCCGGGCTATGGGGTGCGAACCAGGGCGCACACATTCCAATGATTGCGACCAGTGCGGTGACCGTTAGAGACAAGGCGGCCAGCTTGTCGCTCCACATTTTATGAAATACAGTCATTTAGAACTCCTTCCTCAATCTGGGATTCAATGCTGCATTAATGAGATCTGACAAGGTGTTGAACAGCACGAAGGAGGCAGCCAGAACTAGAACATAAGCCTGAATGACCGGAAAATCCCGGCCCAGGATTGAATTCACGGTCAATGTTCCAAGTCCCGGCCAGGCGAAGATACTTTCCACGACCACTGTGCTTCCCAGAATAATGGGCACGGCCATGCAGAACACGGATACGGCGACCTGCATGGAGTTCTTTAACATACGCATCGTAATTTTCCGTTCAGGCAGCCCGCAAGCCCTGGCATATAGCGTGTAATCCTCATATAACTGGCTCAACATGGAGCTTCGGACTATACGGAAGTAGATTCCGGCATAACTGACGGTCAGTATGATCACCGGCAGGATGTACCCTGCTAAGGAATCCATGCCGCTGGTCGGCAGCCAGTCCAGCTTGACAGAGAAATACCAGATCATCATTGCTGCAAGCCATGCGGACGGCATGGAAGTCAGGAAGAAGGAAATTCCGCGTACTGAACGATCCAGCAGCCGGCCTTCTTTCAAAGCACAGAGGATTCCGAGTCCAACAGACAACGCCAGAATCGCAACGACTGATACCATCGTCAATTTCAGCGTATTCAGAAAGGCCGGCCCGAGCAGGGACCACACCGGAGTTCCTGTTATATAGGATTCGCCGAAATCCAGCCGGAAGCAGGAGCCCAGCCAATCGAAATACCGGATCAGAAACGGCCGGTCCATGCCCAGTGCTATTTTGGTCTCTGCGATTAACGCTTCGGTAATTTGAGGTACTCCCTGTGACCGCAGAACAACCTCAGCCGGTTCCAGAGGCGACAGATGATTCAGAGCAAAGGTCAGAAACGAAATGATGATAAGCAGCGGAACTGCCGGCAGTGTCCTTTTGAGGATAAATCCGCTCATACAAGATCTTCCCCTTCCATCTCCGGTTATTTAAAGTGCATGCTCACGAAGGGCAGCTCGAATTGAGTTTGCTTGAAGGTAATTCCCTGCAGAGTGCTCGGAGCAACCACGGTAAGATTACCATTTGTAAGCGGAATGAACACGGCCTCTTCATGGACCTTTGTCAAAATATCCTTATACAGAGATTTTCGTCTCTCCTCATCGGTGGTCACCATGACCTCTTCTATTTGGCTGATAAGCTGCTCCGCGCGGGCAATACCTTTTGTGGCATGATAATAAGCTGTTTCCGAAGTAAATGCAGAGACTGTGCTTTGCGGGTCATAGGCAAGTCCCCATGTCTGGTTAAACAAGAGATCATAATCGCCTGTTGCTCTGCGGTTCGCAATAGAGGAAGAGTCCTCACCAATCAGCTCCAGCTGCATCCCTATGCCTTGAACGGTATTCTGAATCAGTTCCGCTTGTGTCTTCTGGGATAAGGAAGCCGCGTCATAATATAGTTTCATGGTTAAGGCTCTGCCATCTTTCATGCGGATCTCTCCGCTTGCATGTGTCCAGCCGCCTTTTTCCAGCAGACCTTCTGCTGCCTGCAAATCATAGGCACGCGGTTGTAGTCCAATATCAGCATAGTTCACATTGGAAGAAAATAAGGTGTCGGCGGGAGTCTCCTTGCCGCTGAAGATTTGCCGGGCGATGGTTTCCCGGTCAATGGCATGCCAGATGGCTTCGCGGACGGCTTTATCATGTACGGGACTGTCTGCCTTGCCGCTGTTGGCCACGATCATTTTCGTGTTCATCGGCTCACTTCTCACTACCTGATAGTCTCCGGATTCAGCCAGCCTGTCCATGGCCTCCGCATCAATACTGTCCGTCCCCCGGTCATCGGTAAAGACAAAGTTCACTTCTCCCTTTTGCAGGGCCAGGAATGTTGTTTCCCCTGTCGGAAGTACCTTTGCTGTGATTTTGTGGATGGGCGGTGCGCCGTTCCAATAATTGTCGTTGGCTTCAAACACCGCATACTGGTCCGTTTTATGCTCTGTCAGCCGGTAAGGGCCTGTACCGTTATAACCGCTAACCCCATCCTTGGTTTCCCCGTTCATAAAGTCCTTCGGGGAAAGGAAGACATATGGTCTCGTCATGGAAAGCTCAAGCAGTGCCGGATAATAAGGCTCTGACAAGGTCAGTTCAAAGGTGGATTCGTCGATGACTCTGGTATTCACGATTTTGGCCGACAATTTGATCCAGGTATGCTTGGCGGCATTATGCTGGACTGCGTCAATATTCTGTTTAACAGCTTCCGCATTAAACGGCTCTCCGTCATGGAAGGTAACGCCCTCTCTCAGGTGGAACGTGTAGATCGTCCCGTCCGCCGAGATATCCCATGACTCTGCAAGCAGGGGCTTAATTCCTTCAGGTGTATTCTCAACCAATGATTCGTATACCTTCCCTTGCGCAGGCATAGAGCCGGGATACAAATGCGGATTCATATCATTGATATCCTTTACAGTGGCGTAAACCAGTTCTTGGTTTGGCTTGGATGCATTCGTCTGTCCGTTCTCTGCTTTTCCGCATCCGGCTAATACAGCCATTGAGGTCAGTGCTGCCATGATAATGGTATATCTTTTTTTCATTTGAACTCCCCCATATTTACTATTCTGATATCTTCAGAAAATGATTGGACATGAAATGCCCCGGATACAGCCTGCCCTTGAAGCGCCTCAGCGGAACTCACTAATTGTTGCTCATAACGCTCAATGAACTTATCAATCGTTGGACAACTCAGCTTCAGCTGACCGGCGATCCCCTGAATGATTTTGATGCGGTAATAATCTTCCTTGGGCATCCGTGGAATGTCCCATTCTCCCTCCCTGTTTATAAATACAGGCTGGATCGGAACTGCGGAGAAATCATAGTATTTCCCCTCCGGGTCCGGCTTAGAGAACGGATCGATCAGCAGGGAAGCGTAACGGATATATAAGAGGTATTCCTGATGAATAGGTTCCAGTGACAAGAAGTTGTCAATATCATGCTGCGGTAAGCTTTCCGGCCGGACCGGATAATTATCGTCTGTCATGAACTTCAGGAGATTTAAGCTTGGCAGGTTAAGCGCTTCGAAGATCCCCGATAATTCCTTCCAGCACTCCAGCATTTCATGAATTAACCGGTGGGTAATCGGCCCCTCCGGAAATAATTTGTATACATACTTCCTGCCGGGACTCTGACCGAATACTGCACTGAGCGAGAAGTGATTCATGAACAGCGGCGGATGAACAAATAAGGAGATATTCCTGCTCTCCGCCTCCAGCGGGGACCTCATGATACTAAGCGCAATCCCTAAGACATTGTAAAGCTGGTTCAGCGAATCAAGATTGTATGAAGTGCCCCGGGTAGAGCCGATGAACACCTTTCTTTTAACTCCGGTAGTAATGGCGCCGTTCGACGGTACACCGTGAATCCAGCGAGTATCTCCCAGATAAGTGGAGCAACTGATAACTTCTGCGTTAGACCCCAGCTCTTTTATGTAATTGTGGACCAAGCTGTTAGAGCCCAAAGTAGGAGAAATTAGAATGAGGCATTTCACATGCAGTAGCAGATTTCTGTTCAGACTGCCCAATACATGCAGATAGGCATCGGCTGTTACGGATAAAATCACAGTATCCCAAGCTCCCGTTATCGACTCATAGCCTTGAAATACCTGGTCCGCACAGCATTCGCCTTCCATCAGGCGGTGTGATTCATTCTGTACTGTAGTGAATAACCGGTTCCCGCTCTCACGAAGTGCGGCCATAACCTGTTCTGATCTGTGTGAGTTTCTTCCGGCAATTCCGACCTGGGACTGGAAATGATTCTTGAACAGAACAGCCAGCTGAATGGTGACTGGCCCGGTTCCGAGTAATAATACACGCTTGAAGTCGTCCATATGCAGCCTCCTTTGTTAAATTGCCGGCTGAGCCTTGCGATACAGCGCTACATCGAAAACCTGATCAGAACACTGAATTTGCTCGGCAAGTTTCCATTTCGTCTCATCAACAGCTTTCATAGGGTAATTGAAGAGGGATTTTAACCGGTCCCCGTATCTCATCGCTACAACGACCTGCTGGCCGGTTAACGGATACATGAGATCCAGCAGATTATACTTTTCCGCCACAGTTGAACTGAATATGATATGTGTTGCCTGCTTCAATTCTGTTTCATACTGTATAACAGACCCTGTTAGAAGACGTATTGGCAAATGATGCCCTAGCTTGCTTAGCACTTTATTGCTCAGGATTACCGCTTCTTCGTCAATATCGATTCCAAGGACTTCTGCATTCGTACGCCTGCTTATTAGCATCGGCGTCATCGGAAACGCACCTGCGCCAACCATGACTACCCTGGATTCTGAGCCGACCTCAAAGCTTCCGAATTCACGCTCAATGCCGGATTCAATATTAGCAAAATATTCGGTTCGTTCTTCACTCCCGTTCAAGAAATGTAGAGCGCGGTACTTTTCCATAATGGATACACACTTTGCCGATACCTCCCTTAATTCTGCTGTAAGCCGCATCACCTCCTTGGAGTCTAGCGGTCCTATCTTTTCTTCCCAAATTTCCTGATTGCGAGGATTCATGATAAAACCGGTGTAATCGTCAATAATATCCGTGAGTTCCAAACTTCGCCCGGTTGTACCATCAAACTCATCTGCCATCTTCCGGAACTTGGCTGCAAATTCATAGAGTGTAGATAATAGCATCTCCAACCTTCTCCTCTCTCTTCCGGTGATTAAAGATCGATATATGCTGTACCTTCTGCTACAATGCTGACATTGCCTGAGATGCTTATGCCGGTGAGCTCACTTTTGTCCAGATCCGCAGATACCTTGATGAGTCCACCGGGCTGCAGTATAGCCCCTTCAAAGGGAGTCTTGTTCTTCCAGGCCATATATGCACCAATGGAAGCTGTTCCTGATCCGCACCCTCTTTCCCAGACCATACTGTCCAGCACAGGAATATGAATAAGGGGTAAAAGTTCGCCGGAGCTTGGCTTATACAGCAGAATGCCGATCAGCTGATGGGTCGAAGTGATTTCGAGCAACTTCGCTAAGCTTTGGGCCATTTTCTTGACCGGCTTAGTAAACCGCTCCACTTCTAATACCACATGAAGGAAATCGGAGTACTGGATTAGACCGACCATGAATTGATTGCCGTCATACTTGAATATCTTGGCTTCAATGCTCCGGGGCGCCGGCATCATGACCTTGCAGCAATAACCTTCATCAGTATTTGTCACCATACATTGAATTAATTGATCTGTTCCTGAAGCCTCCAGTTTAACCGATCTGCAATCACTGGTGCTTGTCTGCTGATGGGCCATCAGTACGGCCAAGGCCATGCAGGCATTTCCGCAAAACTCACCGCCGGCCATGCGGAGTGCTGCATCTGCATCAGGCAGCCTGGTTTCCTTAATGAATCCGACTTGTTCAGCATATACGTTGTCGTAAGACATCATTTTCAGGGCAATCGGTGCGTATTCGTCTTCCTCATGGCTGCTTCTGACCAGGATGGTCATATTCTGTGTAGGGCTTACTTTAACAAAAGAGATTTCCCGGCGCATATCTCACATCCTTAAAACCGCAGATTCATTGATTCACTAACACAACGTCGTTAAATGTAATGATTACGATTATCATTGTAAATTATACCCATGGACCCTAATATGGTCAATACATTTTTATTCACCTTGTTCTCCATAAGAAAAAACAAAAGAAGCCGCCAAATTGGCGACTTCCAATGGAACCCTGTTCGTGTCCTTCGACCACTGGGTTCAGTATGTCTGGAAGAACTGCTTCGCGCTGTCCTTCTCAGGCAGCGGCAGCCGAAGGGCTACGGGCAGCATCTCCGGATAAGCTTTGTGAGGCTCACGCTGATACCAGTAGGCCACCGAAGAATAGTCATTGGACTGGGAGTTTCCGTGTCCATGTTCGATACTGAAGCGAAGGGACTCCCGGAAGATGATCGGATCGACAATATGGAAACGGTATTGTGTAATTTTGCCGGAGTAGTCATTGAACAGGATCGTATTACTCTCCCTCCATGCGTCCCCGTTGCCGCGGATGGGCGCGTAGAGGGATATCCCGTGATACGGGCTGTCGTATTTACCGGACGGGTAACCCCAGGCTGCACAGAAATAATCCTCCGTACCGGTGCCATGCAGACGGGGCGGCCACGGCTCGCCGTCGATGAAGAACATGTCATCCCCTTCTCCAGGCCAGCTGAAGCCCGGCATCGGATTCAGGTGATCAATGCTGAGATTGCAGCCGACATAATGCCCCTCTCCCACCGCATCCATAAGCACATAGTTGTCATCACCCGTCAGATTCTTAAGCTCATATACTTTCTGGTCGGCATAATTGGCCTTATCCTGCGCGTCATGCTCCAGCTTCAACGCTGCAAGATCGACTGTCCCCTGGGTAGGATTCTCCCTCCGCCAGGAAGCATGGAAGTAGAAGCTGTCCTCTGGAATCTCTTTCTCCACATAGTCGACATAGAAGTACAATACTATCTCATCCTCGCATTCATTGATAATCTCAATGCGTGCGCTGCTGCGGAACGGCATCTCAAAAAAACAGTTCATCGCCGCCTTATCCTCAATGACATCCTGTGTTGTTATCATATTGAGCGGCATGGAGACATAGTGGCTGGCAACCCCATGACCGACGCCGAAGAAATCGCCTACCGGCGAATCTACACTAGGCTCTTCTTCTCCATCCCAAAACATACGCACCAGCACTTTGCGGAATGCATATTTATTCTTGGCTGCGATTGTCATCCAGATATGCTGAATGATGCCCGATCCTTCAATCTCTGCGATCGCTGCCGTCTGGCCGGCTCCAATCACGATGAAATCCCGGTTGCCCCCGGTCTGATCCCAGCTCGATAGTCTGCGGGACTGTCCTTCCTTGCGCTGATATAATGAATTCATCCTATTGTCTCACTCCTTCTGCAGGTTTAGGCTTTGATGCCTGTAAGTGTAATACCTTCAATAAAGTACCTCTGTCCGATGAAAAAGACGATAATCGCCGGAGCCAGCACTACAGTAGCTGCCGCCATCATCAGATGCCATTCCGCAGCGTACATGCCCTTGAATTGCTGCAGGCCAAGCGCCAGTGTATATTTGGACTCATCGTTCAGATAGACCAGCGGCCCCAGAAAGTCATTCCATGAAGCCAGAAAGGTAAACAGTCCTACAACGACCAGGGCGGGCCGTGTCAGAGGAATGATGATGGAGATGAAAATCCGCCCGTGGCTGGCACCGTCCACATAAGCCGCCTCGTCCAGATCGCGGGGAATACTCAGATAGAACTGGCGCAGCAGGAAGATATTGAACGCCCCTCCACCGAACCAGGCCGGTGCAATCAGCGGAATGAACGAATTGGTTAATCCAAGCTTGCTCCAGCCGATGAAGGTCGGAATCAGCGTAACCGCATAGGGCAGCATCATACTGGATAACAGCAGGCCAAAGATAAGGTCGCGTCCTCTCCAGGACATGCGGGCAAAGCTGTACGCGCTTATAGAGCAGGTAACAAGCACACCAATCATCGAAAAAATCACAATAACTGTGGTATTGATAAAATAACGTCCAAAGGGCAGAATGGTCAGTGCCTCACTGAAATTGCTAAACCGGAAGGGGTTGGGTATCCATATGGGCGGCAGCTCAAAAATTTGCCCCATATCCATCAGGGAGCTGCGGATGAGCCAAATCAGCGGCAGCAGACTGAAGAGGCCTCCGGCCATAAGCACCAAATACACCAATCCCTTTTCAACCCATGCCTTGGTCCTCATCTGGCTTCATCTCCCTCGTAATACACCCATTTTTTCGATGTCTTGAAGACCGTATAGGTCAACAGCATAATGATGATGAACAGCACCCAGGCAATGGCGCTTGCGCTTCCCATCCGCGAGAACTGAAAGGCTTCCCGGTACAGATAGAAGACATAGAACAAGCTGGCATTGTTGGGTCCGCCGTTAGTCATGACATAGGCTTGCGAGAACACCTGGAATCCATTAATGATCCCCATGATCAGGTTGAAAAAGATCGTCGGCGTCATCATCGGAATGGTAATATTCCGCAGCTTGTTCAGCTTGGAGCCCCCGTCAATCTCAATGGCTTCATACAGCGAGCGGGGAATATCCTGCAATCCGGCCAGGAAAATAATCATTGTCCCTCCCGTTGTCCACAGGTTCATTAGCGCCAATGAAGGAACCACAGATTTCTCTCCAAAAATCCACTGGCTGCCGGGAAGACCGATGGCGCGGAGCAGCTCGTTGGCCAGCCCCAAATCGGGATTCAGGAGCCATAGCCAAATGAACGAAATCGCGATGATCGGCACGATGGACGGCAGATAGAAGATGGTCCGGAAAATGGCTTTGCCTTTGATATTCCTGTTCAGCAGAATGGCCAGGAGAAAGGAATAAATAATACCGGTGGGCACGCTAAGTACGACAAAATAGAGGGTAACCCCGAGCGCCTTGTAGAAATACTGGTCTTCCCCGCTAAACATTCTGGTGTAATTATCCAGTCCGATAAAGGAGGGTGAATTGGACCCGGAATAGTCGGTGAAGCTCATATACAGGCTGTAGATCATGGGACCCAGCGTAAATATCACCAGCCCAAGAATGGCCGGTAAGGCAAACAAGGTGCCATACAGTTCATTCCTATAGGAGTTGCGCTTGGTCTTTGCGCGTTGTACACCCAGTGAAGAGACGGGCTCCATACACATGTATCCTCTCTTCGGGCATTGCCGGCAGCGGATGTGCCCCAAGAATCCGGCAGATCCGCCTTCCGGCAAGGTCCGTTATTTCAAATAGGTTCCTTGTATAAGCGGCTTAACTTTGGCTTCCACTTCTTTCATCGCTTCGGCGGCCGTTTTGGTGCCGAGCCATACCTGATCCAGCCCCGCAGTTACCGCAGCGTCAATCTCTACGAAGTTACGGATATTATTCTCAGGTGAAGGCTCTGCATGTTCGTAGGTGGAACGCATAACGGCATCCTGGAAACCGGCCGGACGGCCCGGAAGCTTTTCATTTGCCCAGCTGTCCACCAGCTTCGGATCTTCATACCACTGCTTCATCTGCGGCATCCAGAGTCCCTGATGAAGCTCCAGCGCATTCTGCGGATCCGTCAGGAATTTGGAGAACTCCCAGGCTTCCTTCGGATGCTTGGTGCTCTTGAAGATAATCAGGGAGCCTCCGAGGAAGAAAGTCTTATAGTCCTTCAGCACCGGCAGTACACCTACGCCCCAGTTGATCTTGGCCTTGCTCAGGTCCAGATGGTTCCAGCTTCCGTCTATGACCATTGCAACCTTTCTGGATTGGAGCGCCGTTGCGGGTGCCGGAATGCTGCTGGCTTGAACCGGGGAAGGAGCAACATGATGGACATTGATCAGGTCAGCAATCTTCTGAATCGCTTCGGTCGCTTCAGGCTTGGAGAGCCCGAATTCCTTGCCGTCCCCTATCAAATAATCCCCGCCGTTAGACAGAACCAGCGGCATGTAGGATAACCAGCTAAGGCTGTATTTCACACCGTATTGCTTGATGTTCTTGGGATCAAATCCCGGATCATCCGGATGCTTGCCGTTCCGGTCAAGGGTGAGCTTCTTGGCTGTTTCCACGAATTCATCCCATTGCCAGGCTTCTTCCGCTTTGGTTGGCGGCAGCTCAACCCCCGCCTCTTTGAACAGATCTGCATTGTACATCAGAGATGGAACTACTGAAGCTTGATAAGGTCCCGCACTTTTATCGGTATCCCAGTTCCACCAGGCGTACTGAAGGTAATCCTCCTTCTTGATGCTGGGGTCATCCTTCATGAGATCGAAGAAATTATAGATCAGGCCTTCTTCCCCCATCTTCAGCTTCCAGGCGGCCGAGTAGCTTAGATCCGGTGCTTCATTCCCGGCGATCATGGCATTCAGCTTCTGTAAGAAGTCTGTGCCCGGGATATGGATGGAATCTATGGTGACGTTGGGGTTCTTGGCTTCAAAAGCCTTAATAGCGTCTTCTACCGCCTTCTTCTCCTGGGGACTGCCCCAGAACGTGAACTTCAGCTTGACCTTCTCTCCGGTGGCCGTGCCTGCTTCTCCGGTAGCGGGATTATTGCCTGAATCTGAATTAGCCGTACCCGACTGGTTCCCGCCATTACCGCAAGCGGTTACAAGTAATGCAATAATCATTAAGAAGAGTACCATCAGCTTGGTTCTGCCAGTGTGCCTGTTCATTTTGTTTATCCCCCTTATGATTCAGATGTAAGCGCTGCAGCCGCTGATTACAGTGTAAATGGACCTGCCGCTGTTGCCTATGGTACGATCTTTCGTTTCTTGTACGATTTTACGGTCAATGATACCAAAGAACCCCACAGGCCATTGGCCGGCGGGATAGGTTGGAATGTCAGCCATTATTCACTCGGGCCGGGATACGGTATGACCAGCTTCACGCGGGTTCCGAATTCAGGAACCGATTCAATCTCTATGCCATATTCACTGCCATACAGCAGCTTGATCCGCTTATCCACATTTTTCAGACCTATATTGGCATTCTCCTCCTTCAGCAGCTGTTCCATCCGCTCCGGCTCAATCCCGCTGCCGTTATCTTCTACACAGAACCGGATGGTATTCCCCTGTTGCTGTCCGTAAATGGTGATCAGCCCGCCGCTCTCCATATTCCGGAAGCCGTGAATGATGGCATTCTCCAGCAGGGGCTGAAGGAACAGCTTCGGTACATTCACCTCCAGCAGTTCAGGCTGAATATCGAAATCCACACGAAACCGGTGCTCGAAACGGTTAGCCATAATCACTATATAGTCCTGCAGCCAGGCGAGATCCTCTCTAAGCAGCATTTGGTCCCTCCGGTTGTCCGTAGTATAGTGCAGCATACGGGACAGGCTGATCAGCATATGGCTAACCTGCTCCTTCTCTCCGTGTACAGCCATCCAATTTATAATATTCAGCGTGTTATACAGAAAATGGGGATTGAGCTGAATATTCAGCGCGAGGATCTCCGTCTCCCGCTCCCTCAGCTTGACCACATAATTCTCATCAATCAATGATCTGACCCGCTCATTCATGCTGTTGAACTTCATCAATACATGGCCCAGCTCATCTCTGCCCTCCACCTTGATCTGCGCATTGAAATCACCGCCGCCTACCCGCTTGATGGCCAGCAGCAGCTTGCTTACCGGAGAAGAGATACGCGCGGAGATCAGATAAGCGAACAGAAGCGAGAGAGCCAGCAGCGGAGCCCCCAGTGTAAAAATAAAAAACAGAATGGTATCCGCAATATCATGGGTCAATGCGCCGGGCGGAATCAGCACAACCGACAGCCAGTTAGTCACCGGGGACACAGCGAAGCAAGCGATCATCCGCTGCCCGCCGGTAGTTACATATGCCGTCCCGCTGCCCTCGCGGCGCACCTCCTTCAGCCAGGAGGCGGATTCCACGGTCCCCAGGCGCGACTTGTCCTGATGGGAGATGATTGTACCGTCCTCACTGGCCACCATGAATACGGAACCTTTAATAGGGATACTGTCCCTAAAGATACCTGCATACACATCTTCCTTGAAATTCATCACCAGCACCGGTTTCTCGGACGCCCCGCCCGCCCGGACAATGACGTCATTCCGTACACAAGAGGGGTTGATCTGCCGGACCGCCGAGAACATATAGCGGTAATCAATATCCGTTCCCGTTAGCTCAGGCAGATTATGCATCCGGGTATAATCATAAGTCGGCACCCAGGCGATACGCCCTTTCCCCTCAGCGGCGCGCCGGTACAGCTCGGAGGTGTAGAAGTAGTCCGGGGGATAGGTATTCTTGCTTTTGCTGCCATACACGAACCCTTGCGTGACCAGTTCAGTGGAATACAGATCGGCTGACTGCGAGAAGTATCTGCCAAGAATCCCCGTCACCTTCTTATTGTTCTCCAGTAGCTGCACCCCCACGGCCGGACTTGGCTCATCAAAAATCTGGTACAGCTCACACTCCACCATCAGCGATAAGCTGTCTTCCTGAATAATCTTCAGCCGTTCGTTGATGATCTGATTGTTCTTAAGTACAATCTCACTGACGTTGTCGCGGGCCAGCTTCAGCATAATGTCCTTGCTTGCATAATAGTAACCAAAGCCCAGGATGGTGAGCGGTAGCGTAATCAGCACGATATAAGATAAGACCAGCTTATTCTTCAGTCTCATAGTCCACCTACAATACATCTTTCTTCCGGAACTCCTCCGGTGCCAGTCCAGTCTCCCTTTTGAACACTCTGGTGAAGTAACCCGCATCACGAAATCCCACGCTTAAGGCGATGGTAGAGATTTTCCGGTCCCCGTCCTGGAGCAGCTCTTTGGCTTTGTCCAGCCGCAGGCGCAGCAAATATTCGGTGAAGGTCATGGAGGTGTGCTGTTTAAAAAAACTGCTGAAATAGGCGGAGCTGAAAAAGAAATGCCGGGCGACAGACTCCAGCGACAGATCCTCCATATAGTGCTCCTCCAGAAAGGCCTTACACAGGCCGATGGTCCGCCCGCTTTTGTTATTTTTGCGTTCCCCGATGCTCCCGATGATCCGGTTCAGAACAGAGACCCCGCGCGCCTCCACTTCCTCCAGACTCTCACAGGCCGGAATTTGAAACTCCATCTCTGAAATGAAATTACTCGCCTCATCCTGGCGCAGCAGGGCTTCGTTTCCTTTGACTTCATGAACCAGAGCGTACAGAACAGAGTCCTTCAGATGAGCCGGGGACGGATAATCCCCTTCAAGCAGCCGCTGAATAAGCGTCTTCAAGGCCTCAGCAGCCGCAGCCCTGTCCATCCGTGCCAAGGCATCCGTCATGCCCGTATCCGCAGGAATCATCTTCAAGCTGGGCTTGTCAGGGTTGTAAGCGATTTCATCATAAAGGACAAGCTGCCCCTCGCCCGTATAAAAGGTATATTCGAGCGCTTTCTGCGCCTGCTCAAAGGATGCCGGAGCCCCGCTATAGGGATCAGCCACCCAGTTCCCGGCCCCCAAAGTCAAAGTCAGGCCATATTCCTCCCGGATCTGGCGGATGAATTGCCGGAACTGCTCCAGATCCCGCTTCATCAGCCACTCCAGGGAATGGGCCGGGGTCACCACGGAAGCAATGATTGGGTGCTCTCCTTCCAGGCTGAACGATAGCGAAGGACCGACCGTCTGATAGATTTCCCGCATCCAATTCTTTACTGTCGCCTTCAGTTCCTCGAAATCCTCCGGCGTATAGGACCCGGTAATCTCTTGCTTTTGAAACCTTGCCAGCATCACGAACCCCCCGTTTGAAGCGGGGAAGAGAGTGCGGATTTCCTGAAGCTCCTTCTCACTTGCAGCCGAGCGCATCCACCGGCTGAGCAGGTGCTGCTCATAGACCGGGGCTGCCGAGTGGAGCCTCTGCTGAAGAACTGCCCCCGTCTGAAGACTCACCCGTTCCTTCTCCAGTGCCGTGTCGAGCTTGTCAAGGATCTCGGAGAGATCTCCCAGTGCCAGCGGCTTCAGCAGGTAATCGAAGGCGCCAAGCTTCACCGCCTGTCTTGCATACTCGAAATTTCCGTACACACTGAGAATTACAATTTTGACCCGTTCTCTACGGCTCTCCATATGTTCAATCAGAGTCAGTCCATCCATATTGGGCATCCGGATATCTGTGAGGATAATATCGATCCGGTTCTCCTCAATAATCCGCAGAGCCTCCAGTCCATCCTTCACCATGAAAATCCGGTATTCCGGACGGAGCTGCTTAACCATGTCGGATACGCCGCGGCGGTGACGCGGTTCATCATCGGCGACAAGCACGTTATACATTGCCCTCTCTCCTCTCGCAGAATAGCCTATTTAGAAAAAGGCTGCCGAAAAGTTCTCGACAGCCCGTACCTTCTCTATCCTTCACGCATTCTTCCATGTCTTGCTCAGCTGGTATGCCTTGCCATCAGTTCAATGGGGAACATTCTGTCGACAGGCTCGGCAGGCTCCCCTTTGGATTCAACGGATTGAATCATAAGCTCTGAGGCATTCATGGCCAGCTCGTTAATCGGATGCCGGATGGTGGAGAGACTTAGCAGTTCCGATACGGTCGGCATGTCATCCACACCGAGTACCGCGAGATCCTCCGGCACGGATAATTTCAGATCCTTGCAAGCCTTCAGCACCCCAATGGCTGAAATGTCGTTCAGACAGAATAACGCCTGCGGCAGCTGTCCATTCCCGGCCAGCTGCGCGACGGTCTCGTACCCGAAGCTCTCCGTCATATCTCCCGTAATGACCGTTGTAAGATTCCCCTTCTCCTGCAAAGACTGGGAGGCACCATTCAACCGGTCGTCAAATCCGGGGACCTGTCCGTGCGGATAGGTCAGAATAATGATTTTGTGATGCCCCCGCGACATTAGATGGTCTACACCTGTCTGGCCACATTGATAGTCGTTCACCCGTACGATATGAGCACCATACGGTAAATTATGCCGCCCGATGGTGATGACCGGAACATTGAGATCCATGAGCCTTGGCATGAACTTCTCTGTCTCCAGGGTCGCCTTTACAATAATCCCATCTACCATCTGGATATTCATGAAGATTTCATCGAAGTCCAGGAGAATCAGCTTGTACCCCATGGTCTTCAGATGCTGCTTCAGCACCTTAGCGAAGTGCAGGAAATACAAATCTTCGAAATAACCGTCATAAGTGCTGTTTGACAGAACGAGTCCGATGGTATGCATTTTGCCGGTAATCAGGCTTTTGGCTACAGGGTTCACCTGGTACCCTAGTCTGGTGATCGAGTCGCTTATTTTCTCCCGGGTCTCGGAGCCCATCCGGTGAAAGTTACCGTTCATGAAATGGGAGACCGTTGCCGGCGACACACCTGCATCCTTGGCGACCTGTACTAGTGTAACTCTTTGTTTTGCCATTTGCTGCACCTCTGCGGATTTACTTGCACAACTATACGAAGTCCAGGAGATATATCTGCCGATAAATTTGCCTCTCCCTCTAATTCCATCAATTAAAGTGTAATCCTGTCTCAGCACAGTGGGATTCTCTCTGCGGTACTGGGCCCTTCTCCATTGGTAAAACGTTTTACAAAAATATATTATCATATTATTTTTTGTTGTCAACGGTTACATTCTTGCTAATATATGTTCACATGAAATGTTCTTTGGGGCAAATAAAAAGAAAAACGTGCCAGCCTATTGCCAGCAATGTTTCTCTTTTTGGTTATAGTGGTCATATACGGCAAAGCCCCTTTTCAGGAATCTTCACGGTCATGACTGTACTGGTCATCGAATTGACTCCAAACTGTCTTCTTCGCGACTGATATCATCTTCCCAAGAACGGTAGTAATCAATTTTATTCCGCAGAATGTCCAAAGTTTGATGAATCGTTTGAACCTGCTCGATTAATTTCCGCTCATGCTCTTCCAGAAGTTTTCTGCGCTGCGGAATGCCCTCATTGCCAAGTCGCATCATATCAGCGAACTGTTGCATAAGTGCGATCGGCATTCCTGTAGTCTTAAGTTTTGCGAGTAATATGATCCATTCAAAATCATGCTCCCGGTATACCCGATGACCATTCTCGGCACGAGGTATGGGGTCCATCAGACCGATCCTTTCGTAATAACGAAGGGTATGAACGCTTAACCCCGTCATCTCAGCAGCCTGCTGAATGGTCAGTTCTTTACCGATCATAACGAGTACGCTCCTTTTACATCAGTTTATAATCTGTTTCAATTGATCAAGCTGTTCTGAGCTAATCTGGAGCTTAAGCGCCCCCAAATTTTCTTCCAATTGCGTCAGACCGCTTGCAGCTACAATTGGAAGAGCTCTCGGATGATTGTGCAGCATCCAAGCAAGGATAAGCTGATTCGGTGTCGCTCCAAGCTCGCCAGCAATCTTCCTTAGAGTATGCAATCGGGTCATCTGATCCTCTCTCCGGTATGCATCGGGCAGGACAGCTTCCGTTCTGTTGTATATGCCTCCAAGGAGGGGGGAATAAGCCATGAGCGTAAAATCATCGTGTTGACTGCAGTAATCAAGTAAATCCTCATCCGCACTGACCTGCACTCCGAAATTCGCATCCATTCTAGGCTGCAAATACGTATATCGCTGCTGGATGCAGCAATAGGACTCCCATCCTTTTGACTGACTGACCGCCTTGGCCTCAAGGAGCCTGGAAAGCCGATAATTACTGCAGCCAATAGCCCTGACTTTACCGGCTTTGACCAAGGAATCAAAAGTCTCCAGGGTTTCCTCGAGTTCAGTTTCGTTGTCGTCTACATGAGCATAATATAAATCCACATAATCTGTTCCAAGCCTTAGCAGACTTTCGTCAATTCCCTTCTCAATCGCTTGGCGTCCTAAGCCTTCCATTTTTTCACTTTTCGGCACTACCGGTTTCGCGCCCACTTTGGTGGCCAAAATGATCTGATGTCTGTTTTTTCTTTCTTTCATCCATTCGCCAAGCAAAGCCTCGCTTTCTCCGCCAACACAGCCTTCGTTCCATATCGCATAATTATTGGCTGTATCCAGAAAGTTTCCCCCTGCTTCAAAAAAATGATCAAGCAACTGGAATGAGGTTTTTTTGTCGGTTCGCGATCCAAAATTCAGACAGCCTAAAGAATAAGCACTTACTAGCAATCCGGTATTCCCCAACGGAAAATGCTTCACACTATTTCCTCCCTTTAACTGCTGAATTAACTTCCGCTTACTTGCAACGTACGTGACCAGTATACGAGTTTAAGCGCACTCTAAGTCAATACTACTAATCTAATATCCATCTCTATTTTTAACAATGCAAAAACACCTTTATTTATTCGGAAAATCAACTAAACAAAAGCGCCGCAACCCTATCATTCGGATTGCAGCGCTTTTGTTCTCATTCAATCACCCTACTACTAATCTTTGGCAAGCCGCGCTTCCAACTTGGAAATGAGCTGCTGTACATGTGTCCGCCATTCGTCCCAGCTTGACGATTCCCGCCACAGTTCCGCCAAATCGCCCTCGCACTCCCCCTCAATGTCAGTCCAAATCACGTTCAAATGCTCGAGCAAAGCCTTCAGCGCGGAATGATCGGCCGTGAACGCCCGTACTTGCGTTAAGGCGCGTTCTTCCTCCTCATGATCGTAATCCAAACTGCCATTCTCTTGAAACTCGATATACAGCTCCGCGAGGGCGAGTACTGTTCCGTCATAAAGGAAGTCATCCTCACCAAACTTCGCCATCAACTCACCCAAATCCAATGTGTCACGAGGAAGCAAGTCCTCGATCGCTGCCACCAGATCCAGCCCTTCATCACTTTCCAATGCTTTGACTCCCCATGCTCCCATTCGATGCCCCCCTGTCACTCTCGTCTCTTCATTATATGGAGCGTGTCCAATGCCCGTCAAATAGTAGTTCATTGCGGCATTATCTCAATGATGGACAATGGGGCCGTTTGAGCCGGCAACATCACACTGCTCTGGTCAAAGTGATCATCCGCCAGAACGCATACCGCCTTGCGATAGGTGCCGCCTGCCATCAGCCATTCCAGCAGTGAAAGCGCATGAGGAAACGCAAGGCTTCCGGAATGACCGAGTGCCAGAGGCAGCACGTCCATTAGATTAAGCTCTCTTCTTATTTTTGCACAAACATGCTCAGCATGGGAGGTATTCACATGATGGCAAAGGACCAGCACATCCATGTCCATGAGCCAATGCCTGTTCGCTTCCATTTGAGCTATGGCTATGTCTGCCAATGATTGATTTTGATCCTCCGTCCTACTGCCCGAATAAAGAATTTTAACCTTTAGTTCTGTCTTTATCGTGCTCACCGCCTTACCCGTGTTACTCGTATTTGTGCAAGGAACAGCCGTAGTAGCCTCCAAAGCCTATGGATACCGCCAAATAGAAGTCTCCCCTATTCAAAGAGCCGGTCCTGACCGCCTCATTTACGTTAAGCAGAATATCCGTATTATGAAGATGCCCCGCATCTTCAAGCGTGGAGGCATAAAATTTGTCTAATGGGCAGCCCAGCGCCCGGGCAAGAGTACTCCAGGTGCGCAGTCCCAGATTTGAGCAAAAAATATGGCTTATCTTGTTCATATCCATTCCCGATTCGCGTAAAACCTGATTTACAACCTGCCGGACAGCTAAATAAAAGGTTGAAAAGTACATTTTGACTCGTTCAGGACTATGATCGTAAACGAACCCATCCACTTTAAGCCTAGCAGATAGAGTCTGCTGCCCTCGGGCTGCAGATTTACGATATAGAGCAGCGCTTGCCGCATCCCCGTAAAGCATATAGGAATCGCTGCGGTGATGCGAAATGTTCGCTTGATCTGCCGCAACAAACAATACAGCATCGTCGCTTTGGCCTTCACCGGCGAAATAAGCCTTCGTTAAATAAAGCGACAAGTGAATGGTGGAGCAGCCGTATTCCTCCAGCTGAATAACCGGCGTTGTACCATAGTCAAACTCGCGGAGCAGCCTGGAGAACAAGCCCTGTGCTTGCACTCCGGCGCTCGTGACAGATGCGAAGAGAATAGCCGAGAGCGGTATGCCATCTCGTCTTATCCGCCTTAGAATGGGGGCGCATACCTTATATATCATTTGCTCCAGACTTTGACTCTGCTCGATGGGGACATACCCAAAGCCGCTGTCTCTGTACTCCGCTGCGCTTAAGCGGAAAGAAACGCCATCGTCGTTTATTTCCTGGATGACCTGATCGACTGGAGCCCGGAATGAAGGAATATATACACTAGAATCAGTAATAGTCAAAAAGGGAGCCGTCATTGCTTCACACCTTCTTTTTCAGGTGAAGAATTTTGTATCTTCGCTTTCCCGAGTGCATATCATCGTAAATCGGGGTTCCGGGAACGCCCATGGTCTCCCATACGGCGTCCTCCTTCCCGAGAGCATCGCCCAGCGCTGCCAGACGGCTGCCTCTGGCCAAATCGCTTGCCAGCAAAGCATGCTCGGAAATATCGCGTACCAGCGACATCTCAAAGCCCAGCTCAAGTAAATACCGCTCACCTGTCTCGAACTTGAGCGCATCCAGATCATCCGCATATACGAACAAGCCTCCAGCCTTCAGCACCCGGAATACCTCATCATAAAAACGGGTGATCCGGGGATAGAGATCCGAGGATTCGATATTCAGCACGATATCGCAGCATTCATCCGGAAGCGGAAGCTCCTCCGCATCCCCGACGCAGAACGTAGCCTGTTCATACCGGTTGCCTGCCAGACAGAAGGCGATATTCGCTTCCGTCAAATCGAGGCCAGCGACGGTGCGCGGTCCGTAGCTTTTGCAGAGTGCCCGTACGTTGCCGCCTCTGCCGCAGGCGATTTCCAGTACGTCTTTTCCCTGCACATCGACTCCGTGCATGATTTCCTGCAGAAGCCGAAGCGATTGGTGGTTGACCCCTCTCGGCAGGCTGCCTGCAGCCTCCTTCTCATCTTCCGCCTCTGCATATCCCCAATTGATAAACGTGGAGAAGCGTGAGACGCCAGTTTGCTCCAAAGCCCGGTTAAACGACGTAAACATCTCTTTAACCGCCTCCTTCTGCGCCTTATGCTCCATCGTTTCCAGCGCATCACTTTCTACAAGCAGGCATGGAATCGAGCCAGCGGCCATAGGGTAGCTTTCGGCGCATGACGTACAGTCTAATGAGAACTCCATCTTCGCAAGCGTTTGCTTGCACCGCGGACATACCCAGTTAAGGTCTGTTAATGGCCATGCCTTACTCACGGCTTCCTCTCCTTCAATCATGGCTAGGCTCCCCTTTGGTGCCGGAGGCATCTTTCACCAGATGAACAATTGTGAATACTCTTCTGCCTGTGACCATATCCGCATGATTCTGCGTGCCGGGCGCCTCCAGCCATTCCCATACCCGGTCTTCCCCTTCAAAGGAGCCCTCAAGCGCATGCAGGCGGCTGCCCAGCGCATCGTCTCCCGATTGCAACACATTGCCGGTAATGTCCCGGATCAATGCGGTGCGAAACCCCAGTCTTTTCCACTGATCCTCATAGCGCGGCATGTCGGAAGCACTCATAATATCCGCATACAAAAATAACCCGCCTGGCTTTAATACACGGTAGGTCTCCGCAAAAAACAGCTCGATATGCGGGTACAAATGCGAGGACTCGATGTTCAGCACCATGTCGCAGCTTTCCGTTTGAACAGGCAGCTGCTCTGCATCGCCAATACAATAGTAAGCTTGCTCATACCGGTTGTTTCTTTGGCAAAATTGAATATTGGACGGTGTCAGATCAATGCCGACCACGCTGCGGGTCCCATAGCTTTTACACAGCTCGCTCACGTTGCCTCCCCGTCCACAGCCGATTTCCAGAATATCCTTGCCTGAAACATCCAGGCCGCCAATGATTTCGCGAAGCAGCCGGATACTGCTTTGGTTAATACCTTGAAGACTGCCAGGTTGTTCGTTCTTTGGGGCATACCCCCAGTTAATAAAGGTGGAAAATCTGGACAGTCTTTTCTCCTCAAGCGACCGGTTAATAGAATCAAACATGCCGATGACCGCTTCCTTTTGCGCCGAGCCTTCGGCAAGCTTCTCCGCTACAGGGCGGTTGATTAACATGCTCGCGAGCCCCTCTTCCCGGGCGTATCCGAGGCCGCAGGTCTTGCAGATCAAACCGTCGTCCGTCTCATAAAGACCACTCTTGCATTCGGTGCATACCAGGGTAATTCCTGACAGAGGCCAAGTCGTATTCATAGTTACATCTCCCTACGGTTTAGCAGCTTGCGCTGCTATAATTTTTAATAAGTTGGATTTACCGTCCGTAGTGATATAGCAGTCCGCAGCGGGAACAGACCGGCATCAATCCGCAGGATAACCGCTCGCGGTGCTTGCCGTAATTCTCCCCGTGCCAAATCTCTTTAACGGGAGCTTCGCTTATGTTACCGACAGCAAACTCCGGAAAGAATTTGCACGGCGTCACATTCCCGCCGGGCAGCACATCCATCCGGGTGGAGATGGCGAGGCATTTCTTCCGCTTCATCCCTGTCATCTGAGCCCCGTTCACGAAATCGCCGATTTCATCAAGCTCCAAGGCCGGCATAAACCGTATCCGATTCCTCCACGTATGCTCCGTTATCCGGCGGACCTCTTCCTTCAGCGGCTCCACGTTCTCTGGTGAAATGCGGTAGGTAAAGGAGTGCCAGCTACAGCTTCCGGGTTCTACCGGATTCAGCCAGCTGAACTCCTTCATGTACACATCATCCATCTCCGCTGCGGATGTGGAGGAAATATACCAGGGATAGACGAAATAGACAGAATCGACGCCCATATCCTCGAAATACTTCATGAAGGAAAACAGCTTTGGAATCATGGCATCGTTCATCGTCAGGCTGATCGAGACCTTGCCCTTAAAGATGCCCTTTCTCTGAAGCTCCAGCAACAGCTGGACCGCCTGTAAGACCTTCCTATAAGTGCCTTTGCCCCTTATTGCATCATTCTCCGCTTCGAATCCTTCCAGGCTGGCAAGGACAACCAGCCCTTCACCCATCTTGAGCAGTGACTCCAGCTGCTGCTCCAGCAAAATAGCGTTCGTGCAAATCGTAACCGTGCGCTGATCCTGTTCGAGCAGGTCGGCCAGCAGTGAAAATTGACTGTAATAGAGCGGCTCGCCGCCCCATAGGTAGAGCTTGGATTTCTTCTCCCGGGTAAACGCCAGCAGCTTCTCTACAAGAGCAATATCAATTTCCTTCTTCTGGTCCTCCCTGGCCATATCCCGGTGGAAGCCGTCTTCGTTCCATTCGTAGCAATGCTTGCAGCGCAAATTACAGCCGTTGTTCAGCTTAATCCCGATATCCTCCGGAACGTCCATCGCATATCGGCTGTCCGCCTCCCGCATGCGGCTTGCGCGCGACATGTTCATAATCGTGCGTTTAAGATCGTTAAACACCTGCTCATCGAATTTCTGGGTTGTTTTGGGCTGCATCAAGGACACCTCCATAATCAATCGAATGATTTCTTGCCAGCATGAGGTTCTCATGCATGCGAATTAGCGAATCCATGGAATAGCCTTCGGCCTTCCAATCCTCATACCATATCCCGAAGCCCTGCTTAATCCAGTAGGCCGCGTTGCTCGCCTCATGCCTTCCAAACGGCTCAAGAAAGACGAAAGGAGTGGCGGCCGCCAAGGATTCCATCAAGGAATAACCTCCCGGCTTGCTGATAATCGCAGCGGAATGCCGAATGACATTGAATAGCGGCGGATAAGTCTGCTGATTCCGGTATTCTGGCGCTTGCCCGTACTCAATCCTAGCGAGCGGGGGGAATTGGAAGGAGCCGTCTTCGTTTTTTACCCAGGGGCTCCATTCGGGATCATTCATAAAATAATGAATTTGCTCGTGGGGCTTGATATCCTCGCGGTAATAGGCAAGTACACTGAGCCGTTTACCCGCCTGAAGCAGCTCCTGTACGGCTGACGGATAGGTCCCGATTCCCCATCCCCCTCCGTGCGCAATATACCGTTCTTCCCTCATGTGCAGCGGTACCGGAGTCTCGTCGGTGATGGCAATCCGATAGGACATGCCCTTGCCCGCCGGGTCATAGAACCATATATGGTTGTACGGATCACTTATGTCCTCGTATACCAAATAAGAAGGAGAGTGAATGGCGTCGAAATGGAGACAATCCACCTCAAGGCGGAGACCGCCGGTGAAAAGCTGATACTGCTGTATAATCGGAAGCCAGAAGCCGGTGGCGGTAACAAATCGGGTTTTGCCTTCCCGCTCCCAGCCTTCAAAGAGCTGCCGAAGCTTGATAGAATCCAGACAATCGGAAATATCACGGGCCAGCTCGGCCCCTTTTTTCGCTACGGTGAAGCTTTGATGAAAAGCTTTTTTGTAGGCTGGCACTCTTTGTTTAATGTGATCCAGGTACAGATCCTCCAGCACGCACACTTCCGTGGGTATGCCTCGACTGTTCAGTTGGCGGCTCAGCTGCATGACCGGTACATAAACGCCTAACGAGTTGCCGGAGCCGAGCAGAGTGACCTGTCTAATAGCTGCGTTAGCTATACCATTTCCCTCCTTTCGACTCAAAGCTGAACCTCATCTGCTCCAAATAACGTTCCCTTTCTTGCAAGTGATCAGCGATAATGGTCATATAGAGTCTGCCTTTGAACAAATTCCCGCTTGCGGAAAAGGACTTCCCGGGTCCGGGTACTCCTGCAAATAACGTTGCGGAAGACAGCGGGAAAATTCCGTTTCCTTTCCGGTTCGGGTATAAAATGTTATGCTTCTTTAGCTCGTCAAGCCACCATTCATAATCGAACCGCTCTCCGAAGCCGACCGATCCGTAGGTGAAAAAGCCCTTTTTCCCGTTAGTCTGGAGCGTCTCATCCAAACGCTGATTAATGAATCCCATAGATTTTCGTGCATTAATCTCAACAATCGGTACCAGCGTTCCGTCTTTCAATACCATGGAATCGATGCATACCGGTCCAAAATATCCGTCCTTAAAGAGAGCGTTGGCAGCTTGTATCATCACATCGAAGTAGCCTGCTCTTTCGAGCACCCTGCACTCCTCTTCCTCCATAGATTCGGAACCCAAGTAGGCAAACTGCTTGTTCTTCATTTTCTGTAAGCCGAGAAGGTGAAACGAACCGTTCCTCATGATGTTGAACTGGCAGGAGAAATCGTACTCAACCTCCATAAAAGGCTCGATTACAAAAGCGGTTGCTTTTCCTTCGCCTTCCTGCTTGCGGATATATGACGCCACTCGTTCCAGGCTGGGCTGCGACTTAAGCAGCATGTTGCCTTTTCCGGAAACTCCGAACGGGTCTTTAATAAGGACTGATCCATGCTCCGCCAGCAGGCTATGCCCAAGAATCAATAACTTCTCTGCCGAGTAGACCGGCTGTCCAAAGCTTTTGCCAAGCAGTTTACAGGTTAACAGGGTAGAGTATATTTTCGAGTTGACCCGCTTTACCTTGTCTATCGCCGGCAGTTCGGTCTCATACTCATATTTGGCGATGACCTCGTGGGTATAAGGTACGACGGAGAAAGGGGACAAAACGTCAAATGCCCCGTACTGCTCATCACGCTGAGGATCGGATGCCATAGCCTCAAAAAGATTAGGCACAGCTTCCGGCTCTTTCCAGACCAAATGCTCAAAGGAGAAACCAAGGCTTGTTAGATATGCCTTATGAGCATCCTCCATCGCAAAACGGGTTAACAGCCCGTCTCCGCTGCCGCAGAACGGAAACATAAGCTCATCCATCGCCATGACGATGCGTTCTCTTTCTTTATCGCGAACAGCGGGCAACAGCGCCAGATTCTCATCTCTCCAGTGGGACTCCGCGTCAAAGATTCCGGCAACCAGTGCTCTAGCCAATTTTTTTCTCCATGCCGTTCAGAAAATTGATGAAGCGTTCAACGGACAGCAGGTAGCTGTAATCCAAATCCTCGTACACAATCTCTACGCCGAAATGGTCCTCAACCTCCAGAATGAAATTGATCATCTGCAGTGAATCCAGGCCGACCTCATTAATCAAATCGCTCTTTGGTGTAAGAGAGCTCCGGAAGCTTTCATCCTCTTTGACTTTTATAACAATTTCTGTAATAGTTTCAAACATATCTACTCTTCCTTTCTATCTGGAATATAATTGTAATCAAAAACTCGGGAGGTACCCATGACACAACATTATTTATTTATTTCCGCCCATTTGGATGATGCTATCCTATCCTGCGGCGATTATATCCATGCGCTCATACAAAATAATTACCAGGTTACGATTGCTACAGTCTTTACAGGGATGGGAACGGATTTGTCCATGCTTGCCAGAATTCTGCACAAAAAATTCGGGCTGGGAATGGATACGATGGACGTGCGCAGGCAAGAGGATATTCGTGCTGCTGAAGCACTCGGTGCAGCTGTGATTCACCTGAACCTGCTGGAATGCATTTACCGGAAAAATAAAGACGGCAGCCCTGTCTACAGCAAGCTGCAAAATCTGTTCGTGGCGGAGTTGGGGTCTGAACATGAGGTGATAGAAGAGATCGTCTCCGTACTCTCAGAGCAAATCATATTTGAAAATTTTGCGGGCGTTTTTGTACCGCTTGGAATCGGAAGACATATTGATCACTGTCTCGTCCGGGAGTCCACCGAGCAGTACAGGCTTAGAGCCGGTACAGATGGGCAGATCCGTCTGATGTACTACGAAGACCTGCCATACCTATGCTTTAATCAAGATAAAACCTGGAGAACAGAGCTTGCCGCAGGACTGCATGAACAAAGGATCAAGCTGCAGTACTGGGACTTGAAAGCTAAAATAAACGCATCCTTGAAGTACAGCTCGCAATTAAGCCTGCTTTGGTCATCCAAAACCAGCATGTTGAAGCAAATGGTAAAGCATGCAAGAGGAGTTGCTCCGCAATCAAAGCTCCACGCTCCTGAGGGCAGCGATTATTTCTTTAAGGTTTACACGGCGGATGTCAATGAGCCGCTACCGCTGAGCGTGATCCGGACATAAGCCGCTACCCCACTGCACCTTCGATGATGGCGGCCAGATCAGATACTTTCATTGAGCTTCTGTCAATCTGGCCCAGGAGTTCATCCGGCAGCGCAAGCTCGTAGGAAGTCTCCAGCTCCACAACAAATTCAACGACTTGAATGGATTCCAGCCTGAGCCACACATCGCGAAGCAGTGTGTCTGCCGTAATGGTAACATCCGTAAAGGAAGATCCAGAGGAAGACGATATTTTTTGCTCGATGATTTGAATAATCTGCTGGGTTACACCTTGTTTAATCATGCTTCACCACTCCCTCCTTTCATAAATTAATAACTAGCTTATCACCAGATTCGATAATAAGATTTCAATTTGCTCTGCTTCTTTCTTTCTATATTTTCTTATAATTGTAATAATTTTGTCGATAATTGACGATTCGTTTGTCTTCATGTATTTGATAAGCAAGTTTCTGCACAGCAGAGCATCATTTTCTATACTCTCGTAACCTTCCAGAACATGGGTGCCCGGCTTCAAATATCCGTTCTGCTCCAGGAAGGGAATTCGGCGGAGCATCAGCGCTTTATGATCGCAAAGCACGTGAAACGGCCGGTAATCCGCTTCCGCCTCCTTATCTTGAATCTTTAAAAGATTCTCGATTAGCTTCGAATAGATTTCCAGTCCATATACGCAAGGATTCGTCCGGTAAGTCATTTCCCTGCTCTTCTCAAAGTGGTTATGCCCTGTTAAAAAACCCTCCAGCTGCGCCGCCACATTCGATATATTAAAATCATAGCCCAGTGAGTCATTGAAGCTGATTAACGATACGCCGCCTTTACCGGAGAACAGCCAATCCTCGTTCCCTTCAATCGCATAGTACGCCTTCTTGAGCTGCTCGAACGAAACCTCCGCGAACGAATATTTCCCCGTAAACGTAAAATCAGCCGCATGGAACACTTGACGCTCCTGATCATACCCATAGATAAACAAATCATGCGGCAGCCGATCATGCCCCTGCAAAAAATAAGCATGATCGAATACGGCGTAAATGTAATTGTCCAGATTGATGCAGTCTATGAAGAAGGAGCAAATATCCTCATTGAAATAACGAACCGTTTCCCTCTTCAAATGCTGATGAAACAGCCAGGGGCAGAATTCGAATGTAGGCGTCCGGTAAAAATCCACATAGCTGCTCCAGTCTGGATTAGAGGTGAGCTGAAGCTGAATAAAGTGATTCATCATCCAAGGTTCTGTTTCCGGATAATTGCCTAATACGGCGAACGAATTCGCCTGCCATTGCCATGAAGTAATGATCGGGTGTTGCATCAGTAAAATTTTTAAGTTGCTCATCTTATACCCTCTTTTCATTCATAATTTGTACTCTCCATTTAATTGATTTGCAGATAAATACTATTTATTACATCATATAGTAATTCAAGAATGTGGATTTAATATACAACTTTCATATAATAGTTTCCAGTGGATTTTATTTAACTTATTTAACTATGGATAAACTGGTTGCCAAGATGCTTGTAAATAACTGCCGGGTTTAACGGGTTTGAGGCAGCCAACTAAAAACGAGGACCTTCCTCTAACTGGGAAGGCCCTCGTTTTTTTTGCGTCTGAAAAATGAAAGGTTAGCTACGGTTTGAACCACTAGGAGCAGGAAAAATACGTTCCAAATGCTCGGAATGGAAGCAATGGAGATATAGAAGGAATAAGGTGCCAGCCAGATTAAAGAAATGGCCATAAGTAAGCGAAGACCAAGCAAGATTGACATGGCCATGAATAACCACTTTATTCCATTTCATCCTATCACAATGCACTCAAAAAAAGCTGCCCTCAACCGCAAACATATTTACAGGCTTCCGTGTTCCGACTTAAGGCGTTAATCTTACGCGGCAGGATTCTAACCCCGAACAGGAGATCTTCCGGTTTCAGATAACGTTCGAATTGCCACCACAAACCCGGCTGCATCTCGCCTCTATCTGGACTGTCCAAACGCAGCTCGTCTAAATAAAACGAACGTTTAGTACAATTAGCGACGTTATTGCACGGAAATCTCAAACTTTGTGCCGGCATCCCCGGCGAAAACAATCGATCCTCCCGCGGGCAGCGTGGTCTGATCCTTGCCTCCGGTGACACTGAAGTAGAGGCATGTCCCCTTGTCATCATAAACGGCGAAGGAGCCGTTCGAGGATATGCTCACCTTAACCATTTTACCCTCATCTTTGTCGCTTATCGTATACCACCTGGCGTATCCGCTGGGCGGAATCGTAACGGTTGACTTCTTAGCATAGTTTAATGGCTTCAAGTTGTCCTCGTTCACTAAGACGAATCCACCATGATTCAAGTACTCAACACCGTCTTGTGTAAAAAACGTAAGATCTGTGAGATCCCGTCCGTTCGATCCCGGAATTTGCAATTCGGAGACAGCCGTATTCGGGCCGGTTATTCGTTTATCCAACACGTACCCCGGCAATTGTTTTGACACGTTCAATTGGGTGGGCGGCAACATCAAATAAACGAGCGATGTATACTTCTCATTCAGTAAATAATATTTCTTGCCGTCGCGCAGCATCCATGCTTCCCGGGTCTCCACTGGAAGATATTGGGTTTTGAGCTTCTCAGCGTTGTACATGGATATAGCCACCTGCCCAAGACCCGGCACCAAAGCGTATTGGCGAATCCATCCGTAAGTGCGTCCATTCTCCTCCGTCACAAAGCTGATCATCTCTTTTCCATCCGAACTATGGAACATGCCGTCCGCCGAATATTTGAAGATCCGGTTCGAATTAGCCGATGGCTGCTCCGATGTGACGGACATGACACCGCCTGCGGATATTTTGATGTTCATTGTTGTACCAGTCGCGCCGTAGATTCCCGCATACTGCAACATGGACTCCGGCATATCAGCCTTTACCGGCACGCCGTAAGATTTCTCAGGCTTGAATTCGGCAATTGTCCCTTTCTCCTTCAGCGCCTGAAGCAGGATTTCGCTGGCCAGAAGCTGGTCGTACGTACTGCTTCCGCCGGAAGAGACGACAGCTGCCGCCATCTCCTGTTCGGGAAGCACAACGAGCGACGCGTGATAGAGAACCGTGTCCCCGCCTTTGGTCAGTGCCTTCATTCCGTATTCCCCGAAGGGATACAGATCGATGCTGTCCCAGCCGAGACCGTATCCGATGGAGTTGTCCGCATCATCAGGCCAGAGTGCCGTCTTGTACTCGTCTTGTGCCGCGGCCGTAGCCAATTTATCAGACAAGACCTCTTCCTTTTTCCCCGTGAAAACTTGTGAGAAACGAACCAAATCCTCCGCTGTGGAATAAATACCTCCGGTTCCGATCACGTTGACCGTCTCGTTAGGAAGTTGTCCTGTATAGGTAGGATAATAGAGCCCCGCCATCTTCACTTCCTCCAGAGAATCGAGCGGCGTCTTCGTATTAACCATACCTAGAGGTTCCGTGATAAATCGATGGATATAAGAGGTGAAGTCCATGCCGCTGACGCGCTCGACCACATTCTGGGCTAGTGTAAATCCGTCATTGCAGTACACTGAATAAGCACCCGGATCCGCCTTTAAGGTCTCATCAGCCAGTTGTTTCAGCAGTGTGTCGTAGGCGTAAGTATCCTTATCATTGAATAAAAAGACGTTAGTAAACGAGGATCCCATTAAACCGGAGGAATGATTCAGCAGCATACGCGGCGTAATCTGCTTGTAACGTTCATCCTTCATCGTAAACTCGGGAATATACTGGACGACCGGCGTATCAAGACCGATTTTACCTTGCTCGACCAGCTGCATAACGGCAACCGTGGTAAACATTTTACTGGTTGAGCCGATCCCGTACATCGTGTCTTTCGTGAGCGGCCTCTGTCCCTGCTCATCATTCTTGCCGGATTGGCCGGATACGGTGATGTGACCATGATCGATAAGGGCGTATTGCACGCTGTTCGTGTCGTAAGTACTTGTGAGGAGAGCTGCTTTCTCCTGTGCAGCTTTCAGGGTGAGTTCCACAGGTGGGTTGTCGTTACAGGCGGTTAACAGCAGAAGCAGACACAACAATAGCATAACTACAGTTATCCAACGATTTCTTATCATTTGAACTCCCCTTCACTATAATTCTTCAATTCTTCATTTATTGAATAAAGGAAAAACAAGTATAGTTTCGATTACCGGAACGGCTAAGATCCCGGCGGCTATGATCTTACTGCACGGATTGGCCATATTGATCGTCCAGCCGAAACCATGATTGTTTGGTATCATCAACGCCGGATCTTCAGGATTCATGTAAATGAGGCCGAGCCACTTCCAGTGCCTTTCCTCCAGCGATGGAACGTCTTTTAGCTGATCAATACCCTTGATCCGTATGTAAAATATGATGCAGATTAGTGCCACGAAGAGCGTTGTACAGAGCGCCATGCCGGATAGGGCGAGCAGATTGCCGCTCCAGCCGTACAACGCTATGGCTTGCGCCACACCATAGAATACAACCATTAGGAACGAGGCTCCCCAAGCTAGAAGCGAATGGATTTTCTTTAGCTTCAGCTGTTTTTGCAGCGAACCTTCCCGGTCCTGGGGATCAAGCGAAGTTCTGGCACGGCTGATCAGCAGACTGTAGCAGACAAACACGGTGATATTCAGCGCTTGCACACTGTTCAGCATGAACACGGTCCACACGGATTTGTTGAAATGAAAATTTCCGAGAATCAACAATTGCGGAATCGTATCCCACCTTGCAATAGCAAAGAAGATGCATAGCGCCATAACGGCAGCATTTGCCGAATACCACCAAGTGCGTAGCACCGGACTATGCGTCCGGCTGACCATCAGACTTGCTGCGCGCTTCGTCTGCACGACAACCTGCCAGCCTCTGGCAGCCTTCAAGCGTTGCACGGACATCCGGCTGAGCCAAACCGCGAAGGATGAAGCAATCATTAAAAGCAAGATGGATGTCGTCAAAATCAGGAGACCCCAGGCCGGTTGATCGCGAAGCCATAACAAGCAAGCCCACCCGATGACGACCGCAAAACCACTGATAAGCAAAGCGTAATTCCGGCGAATGGCACGGATGGACGGGTCATTCAGAACATCCTCCGGCAGAACAATGCCGAACAGAAATGTCCTTAATCCGCGATAGACCTGTAAGCTGAGCATCAGAGTAATCATCAAATAACTTCCGAAAATAATAATCATCGGTTCTTGTGTCAATGTTGTTCCCCTCCGCGAATTCTGATTATATCCTGGTACACCGATCTGCTCTCCTGTGCGAATATCTCTTCCGCCATGCCTCGTACGGCAGCTGCAGCAGCAAGAGACCGCAGCTGCCGCCGGAGCTTCTCCGCGAACACCTCTGTCACACCGGGCATCCCGCCCGGCTGAACAATAACGCCCGTCTTCCGGTTCACTTGAAGTAAGCCTTCCTGCTTGAGCAAATTGTAGGCTTTATTGACGGTATGGAGATTGATCCCGAGGTCCTCCGCCAGGCTTCGGATCGACGGAAGCGGATCGCCTGGCTTCAGCTTGCCAGAGGCGATCCCCTCAACGATTTGGTCAACCAGTTGAGTGTAAATGGGGGTTTCCGATTGCAGATCAAGCTCTATGAACACGAATAACCCTCCTTCTTTATCTGTTATATTACATATATAACAGATAGAATAATGCTAATCAAGTTAAAGATGAAGATAATTCCATATTTTCCAGTAAGGGTCCCTTAAAACTGAAAAACCCGCGCTGGGCGCGGGCATTTATGGGGACTATGTTATTCTCCAGCGACAATGACTCCCTTAATCCTTCTAACTCCAGCAGCAGAAGATTGTTCTTTTTGAATACTGAACCTTCCTAAGGTTGTGGTATCTGCTACATGAGGTCCTCCACATACTTCCCGGCTCCATACTTTTCCTTCGTGATCTTGGAGGGTATACACCTTTACGATATCCGGATATTTATCCCAAAAGTTCCCTTCCACATTACTTTCTTTCGCTTCAAGTTTAGGCAGCTCTGAAATATAAGTAACTGCTTTTGATGAAATCGCATCATTGACATACTTCTCCACCTTAGCTATTTGCTCGGGCGTAAGTTTTTCATCATGGTTGAAGTCAAACCGTAATCGTTCGGAAGTAATATTACTTCCTTGTTGGTGAACATGATCACCTAGAACTTCCCTTAAACCAGCAAGTAATAAATGAGATACCGTGTGCAGTGCGGTTGTTTCTGCTGAATGTTCAGCTAATCCACCTTTAAATTTACCTGCAGAAGCAGTTCTGCTCATTTCAGTATGTTTCTTTGCCGCCTCTATATAAGACGCCTTGTCCTCCATGCTATATCCACTTTCTAAAAGAAACTCTTCCGTCAACTCCAAGGGAAACCCATAGGTTTCGTAAAAATAAAAGGCATCTGCACCTGTAACTTTACCCTTATTCTTAAGGTGTTTTTGGATTTCAACTTCTCCTTGCTGTAACGTTCTATAGAAAAGATTTTCTTCCTTATTTACGATTTCGATAACTTTCTCTTTATTGCCGATTAAATCTTCATAAGCGGTTGCTTCATCAATATAAACTTCAGACAACAGACCCACAAAGCTTCCTTGTATCCCTATTTTTTTACCTGCACGAATCGCCCTTCTTAATAGCCTTCTTGTTATATACCCTGCATCACTATTTGCTGGCGCTGCACCGTCATTAATGAGAAAAGTAGCCGCTCTTACATGATCCAGTATGATTCTAAACGACTTTAAATCGTCAGTATAGGATTGACCGCTTAGCTCCATCAACTTTTTCTTGGGATTAAGGAAGAAAGCCGTATTAAAGATATCCTTATCACCATTAAGGGCTGTTGCAACCCTTTCTAATCCGCCTCCATAATCAAGATTGGGATTTTGCATTTTTACGAATCCTGTCTCTCCTTTTGTGTAACACATAAATACGTTGTTCCCAATTTCCAGGAATCTGTTGCTTTCAGAAGCAGGATGGTCCAGTGAATCACCGCCCGGTTCAAGATCATAAAACATTTCACTATCAGGTCCACCAGGTTCACCAACAGGCATATGGAGTGGACTTCCGGCCCGGCTCCACCAGTTTTCTTTTTCATCGTATAAGAATATTTTCCCGCCTCTAGATGCCCCATATTGCCAGGGATCATCTTCAATGATGGGGTCTATCCCAACGGATTTGAATTTTGCTGACCAGAGTTGAATCGCTTCCGCATCTTTCGGTATATTTAATTCGTCACTTCCTGCGAAAGCACTGATATACAGCCTGCCCGGATCCATCCCTAATTCGATGATATGCCAATGCCAAATGGCATCGATTTGCTTTTGCTTATAGTTATGTTCATTGGCTTTGAACTCCCACCGGCCGATCATTTCAAAAAATGTCAGATGCGACGTATCCCCTACTTCATCGATATCCACTGTCCTCAAGCACTTCTGAATATTAGCGATCTCATTGCCTGCCGGATGCTTTTCCCCCAATAAATAGGGAACCATTGGCTGCATTCCGCTTCCTGTAAACAACGTCGAGGGATCATTTTCCGGTAACAAGCTAGAAGAAGGTACTTGGCTAGCCCCTATTCCTTTCATAAAATTAATATATGATCTCCTTAAATCATCTGGTGTCATTCTCACCATGCTGGGTCCCTCCATCAAATATTATTTATGCTAAATAAAACAAAAAAGCCCTAAGCTGACATGTTTCTTGTCAACTTAGGGCGAACGATTATGTCCGTGTTACCACCTAACTTCAGATTGCTCTGCGCTCTATCAATTACGGGATTTCTCCGATACTGTTTCCTGAATAACGGTGGAACTCCGTTGAAGCCTACTAAGATTCCTCTGTTCGGTCCACAGCTCCGAGACTGCTTCACTATTAGATCAATGAAGATTCGCACCAACCATCTTCTCTCTGTGAGATCCTTAATAGTTACTATTTCTCATCATAGCCTTTTCGTTTTAAGTTAAAGCAATGCTAGCACAATCTGCTTGCTTCGTCAATTGGTCAGTCCCTGAAAAGAATTCCCCCGTGTCAGGATCTGACTCTGATCGGCCCAGCGGATCTGAATCGAACGGGAAGTGAATAGATCGGGCCCGTCCGATACTTGAAAATGCAAGTGTGCTTCACTAGAGTTCCCTGAATTACCAAGATGTCCGATGAGATCTCCCTGCTGGACGTTATCCCCTTTTTTGACGGCTACACTGCCTTTCTTGAGATGTGCTGTAATGCTGTGCTCCCCGTTTCCATGATCAATGACCACAACATTCCCTGCCGGTTCTTCAGCGTTCATCACGCCCGGAGTGTTATCCGGGATGTCATTTTTGACTTCAACTACCCTTCCCTCTGCTGCTGCATAGAGTGGCTCACCAAAAGCATAATAGTTCTCATTGTCCGTTCCTTTGCCTTGATAGCTTGCATCATCCTGAGTGCGAATAATGTCGAGTGCGTAACGCTGTGTTTCATGAGCATAATGATAGTTGGACAAGACATCGTTTCCTCCCCAGAACACATACCATTCGCCCTTCAACGGAAACTTGAATTCTGTCTTGGTCAATGCCTTGTCCGTTGCTTCATGTGTCTCAAGCGGCTGAATAAGCAGCCCCTCAATCTGGTGATCTTCGGCAAAAGAGGCTTGAAGCCCCTTAGTCCCCGTCTGATCCTTCCACGAACGATCAACCAGATGGTTCAGCTTAACTTCCGTAACCTTGTTCCATGAAGTAACGCCTTCCATAAAGCTATCGACAGACGTCTTGAATTCGTCCAGCGATATGATTCCCTGTAGTTCCGGACTCATCTGCTTGTAGATGTCTTCCTTCGATCCCTTCATTAAGGTATCCATGAAATTGTCAGGTGTAATCATTACGTCCTCCTTGGCTGTCTGTTCTACCGGTAATTGTTCTTGTGGTTCAGATGCTTCCGAGGTGCCGCACGCAGATAACATCACACACATGCCAAGTGCTGCGGCAAGCAGCTTCCAGCTTTTCGAATATACTCTAGTCATTTCCCTGTACTCCTTTGTTAGAACGATATCTTTCCAGTCCAGTGTACGACATCAATCTTATCTACCGTCTAACCTACTCTTACGTCTATCATAACTTTGAGGCGTGCTACATCGCCAAAATTAAGCATCCGTTAAGGTTGCCGGCACGCAACACAGCGTTTCAGAATGGTATGATACTTATATAAAAAGCTGGGAGGCTCTATTTCGTCATGGATGAAGTTTCAATTTTGCTTGTTGATGATGAACAGGCGATTCTGCATATGCTCCGAACGGTATTGCTCAAAGAACAATTCCTGGATATTGATACGGTCACTACCGGTGAAGACGCGATTGCTGCATGTAAAAAGAAAACCTATCACTGCATCGTGCTGGACGTGATGCTCCCAGGCCGAAGCGGGCTGGAAATCTGCCCATTTCTGCGTCAAATTACAGACGCCCCTATTCTCTTTCTGACTGCGAAAACAACCGATTATGACAAGCTGACCGGCTTCGCGGTTGGAGGAGACGATTATGTCGTTAAACCCTTTAACCCGCTGGAAGTAGTCGCACGGATCAAATCCCTGCTGAGACGATATTTGCCCAGACAGACGGAAGCAGAAAAACTGCCGCAGGAAGGTATCTATGATTATGGACGCTTTCAGGTCATGGAGCCAGCCTGTGAACTCAGAGTAGAAGGTCAACTCGTGAACTGCCCTGCGCTGGTATACCAGTTGCTGCTATTCTTTTGCAAACATCCCAATCGTATCTTCACCAAGTCTGAATTGTATGAGCGGGTCTGGGGATCGGAGGCTCTTCGGGATGACAACACCGTCATGGTTCATATTCACCGGATTCGTGAGCGTATTGAGGCTGATCCCTCCAACCCTGAACTATTGGTGAACGTTCGCGGATTGGGCTATAAGCTCATTCAGTCCGACCTGGGGCATGGGCGATGAGTGTACGTCGCAGATTGATGACGCGGTTCATTGGCCTGCTTGCGGGTACGGTGATTCTGATCCTGCTCATCGGCGGAAGTATAGCTTTCTGGGTCATTCAGCAGCTGAATGAGGCCAGCCTTGTTGAAGATTTTGCCACTGTCGGGCTCGACCAGCTAATCAGTACAGCCGAGATATTGCCGGACGGCAGTGTTAAGTATGATCCCGGGCTGCTGAAGCGAATCGAGGAGAACAAAGGCTGGCTTCAGATTCTCGATGAGCAAGGCCGTGTGCTGGATGCTTTTCATACCCCTCCCGATGTGCCGAATCACTATAAACCTGGAGAGCTCATATCCTATTGGCAAGGACAAAAGCCCTTTCCCTACCAGTTATATCTGCTTATCCGGGAACGTAAAGGGATCAATTTCACCCTGCTGTATGGAGAGAATAACCAGGCTGTAAGCATGCTGGAGCAAGCATATAACGGAGGGCATTATGCCGATAACAAGCTTGAACTGGCACCCGGGCAGCAGGACATTATTCGCACGGCGGATGCCTATCTTCAAATTTTGGATGAACAGGGACGCGTGATTACTTCTTTCAACAAGCCCGCAACAGGTATCCCGGACAGCTACAGCATCCAGGATCTCATTCTCCGTACACGTTATCCTGCCCGGTATGGAGTGACTACAGTGACCAGCTATGATGAGCAGAATCATTCTACCTGGATGCTGAGTGTTCCTCTTGGAAGTAATCCGGCGGGTAGCAATGAGAATCCCTTCGGGTTTATTTTGGGTCCTGCCCTGATTGCACTTCTGGTATGTATTATCAGCTTGCTTATCCTGCTTGCTGTCTGGTATGCCAACCTGTTCGGTTATCCCATGCTTCATATGCTCCAATGGCTGCAGCGGCTTGAACGCGGACAATATGAGGAGCCAGCCGGCCCCCGCGGCAGGCCGCTTAGCCAGAAGAAGAACGGGAAATGGCGGCGAAACTATCGGGTATATACGGAAGTGTTACATTCCATCCAGACGTTATCCGATACTTTGAGACAGGATAAAGAACTCCGCAGACAGACCGACTCTTTGCGTGAGGAATGGATTGCTGGAATCACCCATGATCTAAAGACACCTTTGTCCTCCATCCAGGGCTATGCACACATGCTGGAAGCAGAGAAATACCAGTGGACTTCAGAAGAAGTCCGCGAATTCGCGGGCATTATGCTGGACAAGTCCATGTACATGGACAGGCTGGTAAACGACCTGGCCATGACATACCGTCTGCGTAGTGGCGGATACAAGCCCCCTATTGAGCTAACGGATATCAATGCTCTGCTTCAGGATTTGGTACATCGCGCTGAACGTAACCCGGCTTATGGCGAGGGCCGTATTACTTTCCAGCCTGCCCAGATTGAGGTACAAGGGCATGTACACATTCCATCCTTTGAACGGATCGTTGATAATCTGACAGCTAACGCCCTGCTGCATAATCCGCCGGACACGAAGCTGATTGTCAGTGTGCAGTCAGGTGAAGAGGCAGGCGATTTCATCGTTCAATTTACCGATAATGGGCGCGGGATGGATCAGGAGACGGTGTGGAAGCTGTTTGAACGATACTACCGTGGCACAGATACAGCGGCACCCGATGTCGGCTCAGGCCTTGGCATGGCGGTAACCAAAGGGCTGATCGAGGCCATGCAAGGGCGAATAGAGGTCTGTTCTAATCCCAAAGAGGGAACACAAATACGTTTGATATGGGATGTTCATTCGAGGGCTGGAACAAAATAATCCAGAGGTTCTGATGTGGTATAATCATGTGAAACATTTGAAAATATTGAACAAAGAGGTGTTTTGAACATGGCATTAACCTCCGTATTCACCAGCCTCAACCTGCCTGTGAAAAACGTAGTACAATCGAAAGCATTCTTCACCGGACTCGGATTTGAGCTCAACCCTGAGTATCCTGATAACGAGAATTCGGTAGCCCTCTTAATCGGCGACAACCTGCAGGTCATGCTGATCCATCAAGCCTTCTTTAATACACTTACGGAGAAAGAATCCGTCGATACGGGCAAGTATGCGCAGATGACGATTGCTTTGGCCTTGGAGAGCCGGGAAAAGGTCGATGAAATCGTGAACACGGCACTCTCCTTAGGCGGGAATTTGCACGCTGAACCTGAAGATCATGAGTTCATGTATCATTGGGGCTTCGTGGACTTGGACGGCCATCTGTGGGCGATTAACTACTATATGAGCCCGGATGCGGCACAAGGTTGAGCTAACGAAGAGTACGCTCGTACTCAGATTTCAAAAGAAGACGCCGGGCATCCTCCCCGGCGTCTTCTTTGATAGTCAGTTGTGTTCGGTATACGCTTTAAAATTGTCCATGATCGCCTGCCAGCCTGCTTGCTGGAGTTCGACGGGGTTGGCGTTTTCCGCATCGAATGTTTGAATGATCTTCGTCTCATTCCCTTGATCAACGAACGTAATATCCACTCTTCTTCCGTCTTCAATGGTGTAGCTGATTACCTCATGCTGATTCACGACATCGTATACGCCGCCAAAATCAAAGCCCATGCTGCCATCCTTCGCTTCCATCCGTGTCAGAAAGGTGCCGCCAGCCCGCAGATTGTTCTCGGCTCTCGGCGCATGCCAGTCCTCGGACGCCTGATTCCACTTCGTTATGTGCCCCGGCTCGGTCCAGTAGCGCCATACCTTCTCGATAGGGGCTTGAATCACGGCTTGTACGGTTACTTTCGTCGGTTGATTTGCTTCCATTTCGATGGACACCTCTCTCATGATCTTCGTCGCTTGGTTACTTACCATTGTCTCCTAACTGCTTGTGCAATATCCCCTGGAGTATCACTTCAATGGCCCAGAAGAACCTCTCCTTGGAGGCGGTATCCCCCGAGAATAAATCAGTCTTCAGACTGTTCATCAACGGAAAACGTACCGGATCTGCTTCGTTATAGTAACTTTGGGCAGTTGCCATCAGTTCGTTTGCTCTCTTAGCCTTCTCCAAAGCAATGGAAGACACGTACAGCAGCAATAGGTCCGTTCCCCAAGCAGCGGCGGTAGAGGTGATTCCGCCCTTCTGGAGGACGGTAAGTAAATACTCATTCAGACGAAAGGCATGATTCCCAATAGGAATCGTCTGCAGGGACAGCTCCGCTAATCCGGGCTGCTCGATAAGCAGCTCCGCATAAGCATGCAGTGCTTGGAATAACTGGTCCTTCCAGTTATCGTCTGTCAGCTCCGGCAGGTTCAACTCACCAAGACCAAGGTCAAGCACATAAGAACTTAATTCCTGCAGATTTTTAACGTAAACATACAGGGAGGAAGGTCCAGTGTCCAATTGCTTGGCTACCTTCCTCATGCTCATACCAGAGGTTCCTTCCTGCTTCAGCAGCTCATACGCGGTCTTGACAATTAATTCATGACTGAGGGGTTCTTTGGCTGGCCGGTTACGGCGGCTCACAATTTCACGTTTAGGTTTCATCATACTTTCCTTATAACATGCCGGAAGCCAATAGTAAATACATCGCGGAAGATAACATCAACCTTGCTGCTCATACAGGTCTTGATAAGACTTCATGAGTTCAGCAAACTTTGGAGCGGCGTTCTCTGAGAAGCTGAGGATGAGATTTTCGTTAGATACATATGCTTTCTCTGAAGCATACTGGAACATTTTCTCCTCATATTCTTCAATGGCCACAGGTGTCTTCTTGTTCCTTACTATGGCAAGAGCCAGCTCCAGCGCATCCAGCATCGCGAGATTCACCCCTTCTCCGGCAAAAGGAGACATGACATGAGCGGCATCTCCGATCAACGTGACACCAGAGTTCCGTTCCCAGCGAAAGCCGACAGGCAGCATGTAAATCCGTCTTGGTAGAACAGCATCTTCCGCATACCGGATATAGTTCTTGAGCGGTTCACTCCAATCGTGAAATAGCTCAAGCAGCGTTGCTTTCATCTCTTGCGGGTTATCGTTGCGGATCTCGTCTAACCAGTCCCGGCTGGCCTTGAAACTCGCATATACTTTGATCCGCCCGTTGCCGTTAAGCTGGCCCAGAATCCCTTTGTGATCATCCAGGGCAAACATCTTGCCACGTGCATTGAATGCTGCTAAATCCGGGTGTTTGTCTGCAATAACGTTAAGCTCCAGCATAGTCAGACCTGAATATTCCACATCTGTATCCGTAAGCAGAGGGCGAACGCGGGAAAAGGCGCCATCCGCCCCAATTACAAGATCGGCCACAGTGAGATGTCCATTCTCAAAATGAAGCTCCGTCTTCCCCTCACTCAGAGACACAACCTTCTCCAGTTTATAGCCATACTGTATGGTAGACGGATCTAATTTATTTAAAAGCAAGTTACAAAGCACACCGCGGTCAATCTCCGGGCGTCTCTGCCCTTCCGAGCTCTCTTCATCGGCCACTTCATCCAGGTATAGGGTTCCCGTCTTATCCATGAGCCGGAAGTCTTCACCCTCAAACCGTGCTGCCTGCAGAAAAGCTTCATATAATCCGGCTTCCTTCAAAGCGAGCTGCCCGGACTCTTCATGGATATCTAAGGAGCCTCCACGTTCATGGCTAAGGTCCTCATGTTCACGTTCGTAAATCGTCGAGGAAATACCATGCTGTTGCAGAATCAGTGCCAGCGTTAACCCCCCGGGTCCACCTCCAATAATGGCGATCCGGCGTTGTTCTGTAGAATTATTTGTTGTCATGTATAGACATCTCCTTCGTTTGAAAGTTATAGAACAAAGATAATACCAATGCACATATTGCAAAGCCCAATGTAATCCAGAAGGTTGAGCCGAAGGCATGACCTAATTGATCGGGTGAATGCTGTGCGGGAAGTCCCCTCATTTGTTTGGCCAGAAAAGCCATCGTGATGGTAACACCGAAGGAGGACATGATTTGCTGTGCTGAAGTGGTTATGGGGGTAACACGGCTTATTAATTCCTTCGGAGCTGATCTGAGGACATGTGTATTAATCTGCATCATTGTTAATCCTTGGCCAAGCCCTGCAAAAGCGAAGCTGCAAATGATATATAGAGAACTCGTCTGGGCATCAATCTGCGTCAGTGCAAGTAAGGACCCGCAGAGCGACAGAATGCCTATGATGGCGACCGGGCGAACACCGAAACGGTCAAATAACCGGCCGCCTACGTTAATCCCGACAGTAGATAACAGGGCTTGCGGGATCACATATAATCCAGCCTCAAGAGGAGTTAGCCCTCTTACTTGCTGTAAATACAGCGGGAATAACAGAATACTCCCGAATAAAGCAATCTGATTCAGCCAGGCGACAGAAATGCCATGTACAAAGGTAGGCGAACGGAATACTCTTAGCTCCAGCAGCGGGTGCTTTTGCCTGAGCTCATTCCAGATAAAGACGGCCAGTATAACCAGGCCCCCTGCCAGTGGAGCTAAAGTCCATAGATTGGACCACCCCTTCTCACCTGCTTGATGGACGGCAAACACAATTGAGGTAAAGGCAACCGGGGCCAAAAGTGCGCCAGTCACATCCAGCTTGTTACTCAATTTTGCACCCGATGCAGGTAAGTACCTCCAGGCCATCAGTAAAGCTAAAACGCCAACCGGTACGTTGATGAAAAAGATCCAGTGCCAGTTGATGTACTCGATTAGCCAGCCCGACAATAACGGGCCTAGAATGGGAGCAAGCAGCATCGGGATCCCGAGGATGCCCATGACAGATCCTCTTTTGTCCGGAGGAGCGACCATGAATACAGTAGCAATTCCGATGGGAGCAACCATGCCTCCGCCCAGACCTTGAATGATGCGGAAAACGATAAGCTGAGTAGGAGTGGTTGCCATTGCACACAGCACAGAAGCGAGAACAAATAATACAATGCTGGTCATAAACATCCGTTTGGGCGAGAAACGGTCAGAGAACCAGCCAGCGAGCGGAATGACTGCCGATAAAGACAAGGTGTACGCCGTAATGACCCACTGAATCGTACTAAGATTGGTATCGAAGGCACTTACTAATTTCGGAACAGCTACATTCATGATGGTGCTGTCTAATATCACCAGGAACATCCCTGAAGCAACAGCGAGAAGTATGGGCAAAATCTGTTTTAAGGAAAAGTCTGCTTGCATACTGCGGCTATTATTTGTCTCTGACATTAACGCTCTCCTCCTTTCCTTAAATAAGCGTATGAAATAGTTAAGTTGATACATTTATAACATAACGAACACCGTTCGTCAAGAACGATGTTCGTTATTGGCTGGAAATAGGCAAAGAGACGTTTATTGGCAGCCATTCTCCATTCCGGACAAGGCTACCAATAAACGTCATAGGCATACAACACACGACTAAGGTGAGTAATTCAGTTACGAATAGCCTGGAGGAATTTGAAATCCCTCTGTCAATGACTCGCATATTTCAGCAAAGTCAATGGTGATATGATCCTTGAAATGCCCACTGATGATCTGGATTCCACAAGGTAATTCATCGTTAGAGCGGTTGAGCGGCAAAATTGTGGCTGGCAGCCCAAAGACAGTCGCAAGGATATTCCAGATTAAATGCTCATTATAACCGGTTGCTCGTCCATTCACTTCCAGAATTCTTCTAGTTACCGCTTGCTGCATGTGGGGAATTGCCAGTACCGGACTGATGGGCAGCAGCAGAACATCATATTCCTGAAGTAAGGAAGTGATTATACGGTTATATTCCTGACGCAGGCGGTCCGTCTCCTCTTGTTCTGCCTCACTCTGATTCATTGCCCGGTAATAGTCCTCCAGCCCTTCGGGAAAAGCCTTCGTCACCAACCGGGAAGCCCGCAGGCCAAGGGAGGCCAGACTTGCAGTCAGTCGCTGCCTTGAATTGAACGAGGTGCCGACAAGCCGTCCAGACAGCTTCATTGCCAGGTCGAACAATTTGTTCATCTGGATCTCAGGCGGCATTCCATGGTGAACCTCCACCCCCTCCATCCTACCTAAACCAGCGGTGAAATCAGCATATCTGCGTTTAATAGGTTCATCTATTTCATGCTCCGGAGCTTCAAACCAGGTCAGGACTTTAATCCTCGCTTGCTCCTTTAATGTATTAGTGCGGAAATCAGGAGGGGCAGGCACCTCCACCCAAGGATCATACAGTACATCCATCATCAGCCGCAGATCCTTGGCGCTTCGGGCCAGCGGGCCAGCCGCCGACAAATCAGGTTCACTTGGATCACCGGGAGGGTTGCCGGGAACATGTCCTCTAAGCGACAGCATTCCAAGACTGCAGCGATGGGCATATACACCGGTATAATGCGCTGGAATCCGCAAGCAGCCGATCAGATCGCTGCCGAATTCCACAGGCGTGCAATCAGACGCCAAAGCGGCCGCACTGCCGCCAGATGAACCTCCGGGTGTCAAGCTTGTATTCCAAGGGTTGTTGGTCGTGCCGTATAGATCATTATAGGTCTGCCAGTCTGCTGTCATCACCGGCACGTTGGTTTTCCCCATAATGATCGCTCCGGCCTGAATCAATCGTTGCACTGTGGCCGCATGTTCTGTAGCAATGTTATGTTGTAAATGCGGGGCACCAGAGGTCGTAAACATCCCGCTGACATTAAATGACTCCTTGACCGTAAGCGGCAGGCCATGCAAAGGCCCGTAACTCCGGCCCTCCTTCCTGTCCCGGTCGGCCTGATCAGCCTGGGCATAGGCCATTTCCCGCTGCTGCTGCACTACAGCATTGAGCCGTTCATTCACCAGGTCCATCCGGCCATAATAGTAATCCAGCAATTGCCTGGAATTCACTTCACCCTGTTCAAGGAGCCGGATCAATTCGGAAGCTGTACGATAAGTTAAATTCAAGTTTCTTCCTCCCTGTACCCTTGCTATTTGGAGCTGTCGAGCAGCTTCGCGAACTTGGCCGGACTCATAATCTCGTGAGTGATGAACGTACCATCCAGAAACAGACTGAAGGTCGTCCAGACCGAAGGGGCGGCCTGGGCTTCCTCCCGGGTAGTCAGGAGATGAGCCTTAAACGGGATACCCCTCTCCACCGCCACTGAGCGCAAATCCTCCAAAACGCCAACGGCAAACGGACATTGCAGGGTGTAATAAATACAAATCCCGTCGCCCGGGGCTGACGCAGACTTCACGGAATGTGTAAAAGACGGGGTCTTTCCCTCTTCGTTCCATTGGAGCACCGCTAACTCGAAATAAGGAGCTGCTTCATCGGTGATTTGAAATCCCATATGCTCAAAAAAACGTTTATCGCTCAAATAGGGCATTTTCTTCTTACTGACAATATGCACAATGCCATCCATGCCCAAGGCTTGGGCATCTGCCTTACACTTATCCAGAAGCTGTTTGGAATGACCCTTGTCCTTGTGTCTTCCGGATACCCACAGGCAGTTAATGTACATATAGTTAGGGGCATTAAGCGGAATCCAAGCCTTCTCGGCAGGCAAATATTCAATAAAAACCTTCGCCCGGTCATTCAGCCGGTAAAAAACCAGCCCTTCCTCCATCCGTTCGCTCAGCCATTGCTTTTTGTCCCGGACACCCTGCTCATATTGCTTCGCGCCCAGGGCGCAACAGATATGTTCTTGTTCGATGTTTTCTTTGGTAATTTGCAAGTAGGTCATTGTGTCACTACCTCACTATTCTTTTTGAGATATCCGGGATAGCCAAACAGTTGTTTAGGGCTATCCCGGAAGAATTATACCTAGAACCCGTGCTGGATCGAAAAGAAAGCTCCCTGCGGATCTTGCAAAGTGGCAAAGGTCCCGCCACCCGGCACTGGCGTTGGAGGGATAATCACAACAGCTCCCAAGGCTATCGCTTGCTGAGTGACCTTCTCGCATCCGGGAACCTTGAAATATAATCCCCAGCCACTGCTCATGTTCGCCATGTCTTGGGGAATTTCCTTCATGCCGGCTACGTAGTCTGCTCCAACTTTGAACTGGAGATAACGGCCTGACGGAGTAGGCACTTCTTCCATGGACCACCCCAGTAGTTCCATATAAAAATGAGCGGCGGCGTTCAGATCAATTGTATATAGCTCATGCCAGTCGATAGAGTACGCTTCGTGCTGAACACCTGATCCCAGATGCTCTGCTGCTTCCCATAAAGCCACCATCGCTCCGGCAGGATCACGGAAGGCACACATTACGCCCTTGTCCGCTATACGTCTTGGAGCAATGAGCATTTGCGCTCCAAGTGATTGTGCCCGTTCAGCTGATAGCTCCACATCCTGAACAGCAATGTAGCAGCCCCAGAAAGCGGCCAGCTTGGGATCACCTAAGGAATATATGGCAGCCACATCTTGTTCGTCCGATTGGAATACTGTGTAGCTTCGCTCATCTTCCATGGTTGTCGTTTGCGTGCTCCAAGGAAATAATGCGGTATAGAATGCAGCGGATGCTGCCGGATCGCCACTGCCTAGCTCAGCCCAGCAAAACGTACCTTCGTGATAAGGCTTCATAGGTCTTTGAACCGGAGCTGAATTTCGGTAACCTGCTTACGGTAATCCTTCAGATCCTCATGGACATATACTTCCCGTGACGGTGATGTGAGCTGGACTCCTGTATTTTTAGCATATAAGTCTATTTGCGCCCAGACGTCACCCAGCGTATCCGGCGTTCCCTGATGAACCACCGACAGGAAATAACCGCCTTCCAGCGTCTTCGTAACTATCGGAATCTTCTGGCCCTTGTACTCTATAGACTCGCCCTCCACTGCCTTGCTGACCGGAATGCAAATCTCTGTGTCATGTCCAAGTTCATAATTCTGCTCATAATACAGACTCATGCCTTTACCATTGATGACATCCTTCACCTTGCTGTCAAGCAGGGTAAAGACCTTGGTGATTTCCTCGTATTGGCCGCGGTAACGGATACTTGCAACCTGAATGGGGAAAACGTACTTTTTGACAACGGTGAACTCCGGCTTCAGATCCACTGCGGTTTTCGCCGGATTCCAGGCGGTTACAAGCCCAAGCGCCTCCAGGGCCTCCAGTGGAACGAGGATGGCGGACTGGTACTGTCTAGGGGCGGTATGAAGAGTAAGGGTCTGCTCGTTGACCTTCATTTGCTTGCTGCCGACAACCAGGATGGCCGTTCGGGCAAAAGTTGACAGGGTAAGCTTCTTTTCGTTGGCAGCCCATTGCAAATCTGCACCCAGTTCTTCGGAGACGGGCCGGATCGGTATGAGCCAGGTCTTGCCCTCCTGGACCGGTGTGGCCCCTGTAAAGGTAATGGGTGTTCCATTCCACGTGATCTTGACCGCCGGAGCGGCCGCCGATAAGGCAGTGCCACTCGAACAGGCCAGCAGCGCAATAAATAATAGCAGCATCAATTTCTTCATATTCTATTCCCTCCTGAATTTAGATTGTCTATCGGCCTTGCCGCTGTTTACCGGCTAACTGGGCTAGGGAGCTGCGGCGTGAATCAGCCCGTTCACGCTCCAGGGGCAAGCCATCCTGCGGCGGTGAGTCTGCGGCATCTTCCAGCAGAAATTCACAGAGATCTGTAATCGTCGGATATCTGAACAGCTCGACCATGGTCAGTCGGCTTCCATAATCCTCTTGCAATTCGCGGAAGAGCGCAACCATACTGATCGAATCGCCGCCAAGATCGAAGAAGTTATCATGCAGGCCAATCTCCTGACGGTTCAGAACTTTGCGCCAGGCATCTGCAATCTGCTGCAACAACGAAGCTGATCCAGAGGGGAGTTCGCCGGTCGTCATCCCAGACGCTTCTTCGCTCTGCGGGAGCTGCGGTTCCAGAAGAGCAAGCGCTTTGCGGTCCACTTTGCCATTGGCGGTCAGCGGGTAATTCTCCAGCTCCTGTATAGCGGACGGCACCATGTAGGAAGGCAATTTCTCTTTTAGATAACCGGTTAGGGCCTTGCTAATGTCCGGTTTGCTCTCCTTGGCAGTGTTTTTATTGGACGAATAGAGGTTCATCTCTTCCACCTGTCCGGACAGAGTCATCTGCTCAGGCGTAATTCCTCCACCAAGCAGGCAATGCATATATACATCGTTACTGCGCAGACGGAACAGCGGGCGAATGTGATCGAAGCCCAGAGTCCCCATCTGTATTAAGCCAATGCCGTGTTCAGGCCCTTTATCCTCCAGGAGCTGCGAGATGATCCCGGCTTCCATCAGCGAATAGCCCAGGCCATCCTTCTGTCCATACATAGGGACGATTGCATCCATACAGCCGATCAGGAAAATCTGGAAGGCCGAGGCTTCAAAAACTTCACGGTTCCCTGGTGCATGAATGGCAGCCTCCATCCTTGGATGTTCTTCGAGCAGTACAAGCTGATGCTCCTTGCGGTTGTAATAATACAGCCCGCCAGGCAGATCCTCTACCGCTCCAGGCTTCAGATGGAAGTAGACCTGGACTGGATACAGCCCGCCTGCAGAACCATATTGGAATTTGGGAAAAGGAAGACCGTCGAATGTCCTTTGTGACAAAGCGGACGTAAATGCCCCGAATTGCTGCCGCGAAATCGGCTCCTGCACAAAGCTGCGGTAGCTGCGTCGCTGAAGGAAGGGAACATTGCCGTCCACTGCATCGGCTAGACTGAAGCTTTTACCAGATAGATTCTTACGAAGTGCGGGTTCATTCAGCTTGAACAACATCCGGTCCACAGCCCCCGTAATCAATTCCTGCCCGGCCATCCCCGCGACACCGTAAGCCTGTTCACGGTCTACGGTAACATAAGCGGATAACCGCTTGCGTTCGCCTTCCCCTTGGCTGATTACGGTAGCCTCCTTGACATAGGGATGGGATTTCAGGGCAGCTTCAATCTCGCCTAGCTCAATACGATGCCCGCGTACCTTAATCTGCAAATCCTCCCGGCCCAGGAATTCTATATTTCCGTCCTCCGCATATCTCCCAAGATCGCCGGTGCGGTAAAGCCGCTGGCCGGTCAGAGGATGACGGATGAATCGTTCTATGGTTCGCTGCTCATCCTGCCAGTACCCTGTAGCGAGGCCGTTTCCCCCAATGAACAATTCCCCGCATACGCCAACAGGACACTCCTCCATCCGTTCGTTCAGCACGTATACCCGTTGATTGGCGAGTGAACGTCCGTAAGGAATACTCGTCCAGCCCGGCATAACCTCCTGAATCGGGTAAGCAATCGACCAGATGGCTGCTTCAGTGGCACCGCCTAATGAGACTACCTCAAGCCCTGGCTTCAACCGGCTGGTGGCTTGAGGCAAGCCCAGCGGTATCCAATCACCGCTAAGCAGAGCCAGACGCAGTGAGCCGCAGACAGGCGATGGCGTATCTTTGACCAGTTCGGTAAGCATGCTGAGGAGTGCAGGAACTGTATTCCAGAGGGTCACGCCTGTCCGGTTCATCAGCTCCAGCCAATGTGCAGGGTCCCGGAGATGATCCTTGTCCGGCAGAACAAGTGTGCCCCCAGCAGAGAGCATACCGAAGATATCAAACACGGATAGGTCAAAGTTCAGCGCAGACAAGCCAAACATGACATCCTTCGGTCCAACGTTATAAGTGTGAAGAATAGCTTCTGTGGTATTGAGGACAGAGCGGTGATTGACCATGACACCTTTGGGAACGCCTGTGCTTCCAGAGGTGAACATAATATAGGCCAAGCGGTCCGCCGCCTCCGGGTCCTCAGCTCCGTAGGTGCCGTCTGGCTTACACTGTCCGTTCAGAACAACGTGTATAAGCTGCGGCCAATCGGTATGATCCAAATCGGGCTGAATGACAGCAGCAGCAACTTGTCCAAGCCGCAGAAGCTCGGCGATCCGGGCTTGGGGAAGCGAAGCATCCACGGGAAGATATGCGCAGCCAGCCTTGAGAATCCCAAGCACGGCAGCAATCTGCTCCCAGCCCTTGTGCATTACAACGGCTATCGGGCCGCCCGGCCGGGCTCCATTCAGGATAAGCTGACCGGCAACGTAATCGGCGTAGTCATTCAATTCAGAATAACTAAGCTGCCTGCCAGAGGCGATAAGTGCCACTGCGGATGGTCGTTGCCTTACGTTGTTGTGGTAACGCTCCAGCAGTGATCCAGGTGACGGATTCGGCGGCAGTACCCGGGTATGGAAGTCTGTAACCTCCTGAAGACGCTCACGGTGGGGCATCCTGTGCGAAAGCTCCGTACTTAGCGGCAGTGGTTCTTCCCATATTTGGGGTTCCTGGGCCAGCATGTCCAGCAGCCCGCAATACGCAGCGAACATCTCGTCCAGCATGCCGTCCGGGAACAGTTCATCCACAGAATCCCAATTGAAATGCAGTTCCCCATCCCGTTCCAGCACTTGGTGATCCAGCCACACCTGAGGGGTCTGCGAGACACTGTAGCGATCCTCCTGCAAGGCCTGGGCGGGCTGGCCTTCGGTCGCAGCTTGTTCCGTCTGATTCAGAATGCTTGTGAAGATTACGGGTACAATCGCCTTTGATGGCTCTTTGTATTTGGCCAGCAGCTCCCTTGTCACCCGCACACCGCTGAAATACCGGTGATCCATATCCTCAAGCAGCCTGCGCTGATGGCGCTGGGCCCGGCTGATGAAGGCACCCGGTTCACGGTTGTCAATTTCCAGCAGAGTCAGGGAGGTGAAGTCCCCAATGACTTCGCCCACTTCGGGATGGATCGGCAAGCGGTTGAATAAGGTCAGGTTCAGGGCGAAATGCGCCTTGCGGCTCCATAACGTCAGCACCTCCGAAAAAGCAGACAGCAAAGCCACCGTTGAGGTAATGCCATAACGTTCCGCTCTCTTTTTGAGCTGCTTCCAGTCTGGGGCGGAGATGACATGCTGCCGCCGTCTGAATTCCGGCTTCAGCACTTGAGACGGTTCCTTCACAAGTTCAAACTGCGGTCCCATGGGCAGGGAGTCCAGCCGTCCCTTCCAGTACGTCTCGGAGCGGCGGAATAATTCGCTTTTTTCAATCTCTGCCGTGGCCAGCACATAGTCGCGGAAGGACAAGGTCAGCGGCTCGAAGACATGGGCTGGATTCAGGTAAAGTACAGAGAGCTCACGCAGCAGCAGCTCCAGGCTCCAGGCATCGGCGATTAGCAGATCGACACTGATATGCAGCCGGACCTTGCCTTCAGGCAGCCGCGTCGCGCGGACATCAAACAACGGCCACTGGCAGCAATCCAGCACCTGGTGCGACATCTCTTCACGTATAGACTGCACATGGGCGCTTCGCTCCTCTTCCCCGGAAGTGGTGCTGTCATTGGAGCGGATGATATAGCTGGGAACTTGAGGCAAGATCTGCTGCTGCCCATCCGGAAGAATGACTGAGCGAAGCATGTCATGCCGGTCAATCAGCGCTTGGAACGCCAGCTGGAACGTGCTCAGATTAAGGTCAGCGAGATCATTTTCAAAATACATATGGGTCGATACATTTCCAAGCTCTAGACCCTCCGAACGTCCGATCCAGTAAGCCTTCTGCACATCGGTCAGAGGAAAGGGATCATACCGCTCCGCCAAGGCAACCTGCACCTCGGGAAGATCCGTATACGCACTGATGCCTTGCCCGGCTTGCTCCGCTGCCAATGCAGCCAGATCGTCCACAGTAGGATGATCGAAAAATTGCTGTAGCGTAATTTCTGTACGGAAGGTCTTGTTCATTACGAACAAAATTTGGGTCGCCAGCAGGGAATGGCCGCCCAGCTCGAAGAAGGTCTCCTGTCCGTCCGCGATTTTAAGCCCCAGGCTCTGCTCCCAGATTTCTTTGACCTTTTGCTGATAATAGCTGTTGTCTGCCGTTCTGTTCTCTTGGCGGCTGTCACGATCAACCTCTGCTGCGTCACGCCCGCTGGAAGGGCCAATCCAGAATACATCTCGTTCAAAAGGATAGGTTGGGAGCTCCACCTTACGTCTGCGTTCTCCTTCGTAATACAGCGCCCAATCCAGTTCTGCCCCTGCCAGCCATAACCGGGCGATTTCGCTGTGCAGCCAATATAGTCCGGGCGCTTGGCCTGCCACTGCAATCTGGCCGCCGGAGGCGCCGGGCTTGCCCAGGTTCAGGACATAGACCTGCTCCACCTGTTCAGATGCATGAGGGGAAGTATAATCCTTGTCTTCGCTGGATAGGTGATGTACAGCATCCTCCAAGGCGCATTCGCCCATCAACACCTGTCTGACCCAGTCACCTACTCCGCTGCCAACGATGGAAGAGGCTTGAATACCCCAGCCAAGGAATAGGCGGCCAAGCGAGAGTTGCAGTGCAAACGACAGCATTCTCCCGGTAGCGGAAGAGGGATCAGGTGCAAGGGCGGACCGAATATAATGTCTCAGGTCGAGTGGATAGGAGCGGCGGATTTGGTCGGACAGCTCACTGATCAACTGGCGGAATGACGGATTCGATTCGTATAAATCGCGGGCCTCTTCTGCAGCGAGCACACAGCTTGGGGAGAAGCTTACGCAAACGGCCTGCTTGCCCTCCGGTGCAGCTCCCTGATGTGTAATACCCGTTACACCCGCAGCCCTTAGCTGCTCCAGCAGATCGGTGCGTCCGCGAAAGACAATCGCTTTTGAAGCGGCAAATACCGCCCGTCCTGTCTTAAGGGTATAGGCCACGTCGCTTAGATTAAGCTGCGGATGTATTTCTATATGGGCCGCCATATTGGCGCACATCCGCTCCAGTGCACTTGCTGTCTTGGCCGACAGGACCAGAAGCTCGCAGCGGTTCTCCTCCTCCCCTTCCGCCTGAAGCGGTGCTTCTGTCATCACCAGATGGGCATTGATTCCACCTAGTCCAAAGGAGCTGACTCCGGCATACCGCCCATGTTCCCCGGCATCCCAGTCCGCAAGCATATCATTCACGTAGAAGGGGCTGTTATGCTCCTCAAGCTTGGGATTCGGTGTCTCAAAATGAAGGCTGGCCGGAATTTTCCGGTGCTTGAGCGCCAAGGCGGTTTTGATCAGACCGGCTGCCCCGGAAGCCATCTCGACATGGCCGATATTGGTTTTGGCTGAACCAATTGCACAAAAATGGTTGGAGCGCGCTGCTGCAAACGCTCTGCTTAGCGCTTCAAGCTCAATATCATCTCCGAGCGGCGTGCCGCTGCCGTGAGCTTCCACGTAGCTGATTGCATCCGGCTGGACTTGGGCGATGCTCATGGCTTCCGCAATGACCGCCGCCTGGCCATCTACACCGGGGGCGGCATAGCCGATCCGGTTAGCACCGTCGCTGTTAATAGCCGAACCTTTGATTACAGCCTGGATCATATCTCCGTCCCGCAGTGCATCTTCAAGCCTTCTTAAGACGACGATTCCCAGGCCATTGCTGTATACAGTCCCAGTAGCCTCAGCGTCAAAAGCGTGAATCATCCCATCTGCTGCGCTCAGCCCCCCTTGGTGATACAGATAGCCCGGAACTTGCGGGAATTTGAACGTCACGCCCCCTGCCAGTGCAAGGTCGCATTGTCCGCTGAGCAGACTTTCACAGGCCAGATGCGTGGCTACGAGCGAAGTCGAACAAGCCGTTTGTACAGCAACGACAGGCCCGCAAATATTTAGGCGATAGGCAATCTGGGCGGTCATATGGTCCTTGTCATTGGCGATCATAAGCTGCAAATCACTGACGGATTCGTTCCGGTCCCTGTCCGCAAGCAAGTGGTTAATCAGGTAAGTACTGGTGCTGACTCCTGCGAACAAACCGATCAGTCCGGGATAATTCAGCGGGTTGTAACCTGCCTTCTCCAGTACCTCCCAGGCGCTCTCCATAAAAAGCCGATGCTGCGGATCGGTGATTTCGGCTTCCCTGCCGGTCAGCTTGAAAAAGGCTGCATCAAATTTCTCGACATCCTTGAGTGCGGTATTCACCGGGATCAGGCCTTCCCTACCCAAGCGGTTCAAGGGTTCTACGCCGGGTCCTGCCGGTGCGGGGCTTAGCTGAAGCGCATCCGTGCCACTGGCGAGAAGCTCCCAATACTGCTCCACGGAATCTACCCCGGGGAACCGGCACACCATGCTGACGATGGCGATATCATTGCTTATGTCCTGCTCCGACTGTTGCTTGCTCAATGTGTTTCCTCCCTTATGTTCATAATCATCTGCGGCGTGTCTGCCGGGCTTGAAACCGTCTGTCTGCGCGGTCCACCGCTTTTTGCTCCATCCCTGCCGGGGACTTGTCCACTGAAGCACTTCCGAAAAATTCAACCATCGCTGCGACAGAGCTATGCCTGAACAGCTCGATAATAGGAATCTCGCGGTTAAGCATACTCTGCAGCTTCAATTGCATCTGAACCAGCTTGAGCGAATTGCCGCCAAGGTCGAAAAAATGCTCATCCCTGCTGATATGCGGACGGTTCAGGAGCTCCTTCCATATGGAGATAATTCCTTCTTCCAATGAGGATTGTGCCGGTACCGCTGCAAGTTCAATCGTCTCAGGCAGAATGGCCAGCAGTGCTTTGCGGTCCGTTTTGCCGTTGGGAGTCAAAGGGAATTGTTCGAGAATGCTGATGCTGTAAGGAACCATGTAGCCCGGAAGCCGGGAACGCAGATGGGAACGCAGTGTTGCCAAGTCCGGCAAGGACAGGCTTTCCGAACCGAGAATTACAAAAGCGCGCAGACGTCTCGCGTCCTCCTCACCTTCAGCAAGCACAACAGCCTCTTGAACGCCGGGACAGGCCTTCAGGGTACTTTCGATTTCGCTTAATTCAATACGGTAGCCGCTGATTTTGACCTGGAGGTCGTCGCGTCCAAGGAATTCAATGACTCCGTCTGAGCCATAGCGGCCCCAATCCCCCGTCCGGTAGAGGCGTTCTCCGGTGATAGGCGACAGGATAAAACGTTCTGCAGAGCGGAGCTCATCCCGCCAGTAGCCGCTGGCAACGCCCAGACCGCCAATATATAACTCTCCCGGCACCGATACTGGACATTCTTCCATCCGTGCATTCAGCACATATACTCGCTGGCCGGACATGGATAGACCATAGGGAATGTTGGTCCAAGCCGGATCGACAGTATGAACCGGGAATTGAATCGACCAGACCGCAGCTTCGGTTGCCCCGCCAAGCGCAATGACCTCAGCCTGAGCACTCAGGCGTTGAATAGCTCCCGGAAGAGTAGAAGGAATCCAGTCTCCGCTTAGCAGGCACAGTCTGAGGGAATTCAGCCGTACTTCAGATGCGGCATACATCAATAGCATATTCATGAAGGCGGGAACGCTGTTCCAGACCGTAACCCGGTGCTTCTGCATCAGCTCCAGCCAGTGTGCCGGATCACGCAGCCGCTGCGGGTCCGGCAGCACCAGTGTGCCTCCTGCCGCCAGGCAGCCGAAGATGTCGAATACGGACAGATCGAAGCTTAGCGAAGAAAGGCCCAGCACGACATCCTGCGGGTTCAGCCCATAGCTGCGGTTAATGTCAGACAACGTATTAACTGCGGCTATATGACTGATCATCACCCCTTTGGGCGTTCCTGTACTGCCGGAAGTGAATATAACGTAGGCCAGTTGCGCGCCTATTCCGTCCGCATTGCCTCCATATTCCGGTGTCTCTTCGTTTCCAGTATTTCCGTTGACCTCTATGGTGTGAATAGAGGTAGTCGCCCAATCCCATACAGGGACAGAGGACTGGACCAGTACCACTTGAACCTGTCCGAGCTCCAGCAGCTCTCCAATGCGGAAGGCGGGCAGACCTGCGTCTACCGGCAGGTAGGCAGCTCCTGCCTTTAAGATCCCTAGAACCGCGGCCACCTGCTCCCAGCCTTTTTCCATCACTACGGCAACCAATGTCTCCGGTTGTATGCCATACGCCACCAGCTGATGCGCTATAGCATTGGCTCTGCGGTTCAACTCTCCGTAAGAGAAAGTAGTTCCACCCGCGATCAGGGCCGGAGCATTGGGCTGAGTGCGGGCCATCCGCTGAAAGCCATGATGCAGGGCAATGTCCTGCGTCTCCTGTAGGTGTTGGTGCCGTGTATCAATATCCGCCAGTCTAAGACGGTGTGCGAATCCGGCTGAACCTGAATCGGCCAGCGGCAGGGGCAGCTCCCAAGCCTCTTCTTCTGCTGCCAAACGGCGCAGCAAGCTGCCATAGATGTCAAACATCTCATCCAGCACTCCCGGCGGGAACTTGCTCAGGGCCGCGTCCCAATTGTAGTGAAGCTCGCCGTCCCGCTCAGCTACCTGGTGATCCAGCCATACCTGAGGTGTCTCCGACAGACTGCGTGCTTCTGTATCCGGTTCATTCCTCCGCTGGAAGATCTCATCGAATCCGGCAGTCGTCTGCTCCTTGTCAGACAAGTCCAGCAGGCTTGTGAACACCACCGGAACCGGCTCACTCAGAATGCTGTAGGCCATAAGCTGTTCTGTCACACGGATGCCACTGTAAAGGCGGTGATCGAGATCGGACCACAGACGCTCCTGGAGCAGTTCAGCCCTGCTGCCAAAAGGAAGAGGGTCACGGTAATCGACCTCCAGCAGACTGATGGTGGTGAAATCGCCAACCAGTTGCTCCAGCTGCGGATGCAGCGGAAGACGGTTAAACAGCGTTAGGTTCAACAAGAAATGCGGCTGCTTGGCATACAGCGCAAGTACTTCCGCATAACAGGCGAGCAGCAAGGCGGAGGAAGTTAACCCCCGTCTGCGTGCCGCCGCTGACAGCCTCGACCAGAGACTGGCCGGCAGAACGGCCTTCCAGCGCTTGAATGCCTGCCGCTTGAGGCCTTGAGAAGCCGCAACAGGCAACTGCGGACCGGCCGGGAGGCGGGGGAGCCGCTCTTGCCAATAGCTCTGCGCCATTCTATAACGGTCTGCGGAGGTTACGGACTGCAAGGACAGCACATAATCACGGAAAGTTGCTTCCAGGGGCGGCAATGGGTCTGTTCCGGCATACAGCGCAGCCAGTTCATCCAGGATAATCCGAAAACTCAGCGCATCCGCGATCATAAGGTCAAAGCTGATATGCAGCCGGGTCAGTCCTTCGGGCAGCCGGGTGGCTTCAATGGTGAACATGGGCCAACTGCCGGTATGAATCGTCTGCGACATCACTTGACGAATGTCGTCCAGCCGTGAGACGCGCTCCGATTCGGAGCAGCCGCTTACGTCTGTCATTCTCACCGGATAAGGCGGAACCTCTTCCAGAATCTGCTGCATGCCATCCGGCATAACCCTTGCCCTCAGCATAGGGTGCCGCTTAATAAGTGTCTGGAAGCACTGTTCGAAACGTTCAATATCAAGCCCTGCAAACTCCATCTCCTGATAGACATGAGTAGCGGCGCTGTCTGTCCGTCTTCCGCTCCAGTAGGCCATCTGCACCTCGGTCAAAGGAAAAGTCTCAAAGGCTTCTTCCGGAGATACTATAAATTCGGGTAAGCCCACTCTGGCTGAGCTTCCCGTCTCTGACAAAGGTGATGCCGCAGCGTCATCCAGTTCTGTTGCCATGTTGGCAACGGTGGAGGCGATAAGCAGCTCCCGGAGCGTCAGCTCCACCTGCATCCTGGAGCGGATTTCAGTCAGCAGCTTGACAGCCAACAGTGAATTACCACCCAAATCAAAAAAATGATCGTGAATTCCAACGCCGGTCCGGTTCAGCACCTCACCCCATATCTCGGCGAGCCGGCTCTCAGTTGTGCTTCGCGGCGCTGTGTAGCTGCGGGTTAACACCGCCTTATCCAGTGGCAGGCGTGAAAGGAATTGCCGGTCTACCTTGCGGTTCGGTGTTAAAGGCAGCTCAGCAAGCTTAACAAAACGTGCCGGGATCATATAACTGGGAAGCACCTTACGCAGAATCTCCTTCCAGTCTGCTTCATCAGCAGTGGCTTCGTTGCCGGCGGCTGAAGCGGACGGCACCCAATACGCTGCCAGCAGGGGTTCTCCCTGTCCGTCGTCGCAAGCGACCACGGCGCTTGCCGCAATCTCCGGCTGAAGGTTCAACTGCTGTTCAATCTCAGAAGGCTCGATGCGGAAGCCCCGCAGCTTGAGCTGCTGGTCATTACGGCCGAGATAGACCATTGCTCCTCCAGGCAGCAGCCGGACCCGGTCCCCTGTGTTAAATAACCGCCCTCCCGCCTTATCCAGCGGATTCTTGATGAACTTCTGCGCGGTCAGCTCCGGCTGACGGTGATAGCCGTCCGTTACGCCGTCACCTCCGATGTACAGTGTGCCCTCGGCTCCGAACGGCACAAGTGCCAGTGCTTCATCCAGGACCCGGCAGGTTGTACGTCCGACCGGTCTGCCAATCGGGACTTTGTGCAGGAGGTCGTCCGGCGTAAGTTTGTGGGCCAGAGACCATACCGCCGTTTCGGTGGGACCATACAGATTCCATACCGCTTTACCCCGGTGCAACAATTGTGCAGCAAGCTCCGGCTTCAGTTCCTCACCACCGCAGAGTACGGTCATATGCGGTGAACCCTGCCAGCCCTCCGCCAGCAGCAGCCGCCACAATACCGGTGTTGCCTGCATAATGGTCGGCTTATAACGATTCATATTCTCCATAAGCTGTCCCGGATCGCTGCTGCTTCCCTCCTGTGGAAAGACCACCGTGGCCCCTGCGGATAATGGCAAGAACAGCTCAAGCAAGAAAATATCAAATGAGCATGTCGTGACAGACAACAAAGAATCCTCTGAATTCAGCTGCAGCAGGTCCTGCATGGCATATAGGAAATGGACCGCATTCCGGTGAGTCACGGCTACCCCTTTGGGCTGGCCTGTACTCCCGGAGGTATAAATCATATAAGCGAGCTGCGGTCGTTCAGATGCCTTGAAGTCAGGCAGAGCATGATTAGTCTGCCAACACGGGCTGCCTGGGCTGATGTCACAGCAACGATGGTTGCCGAACCGCACGGCTTCCGCAGGATGATCTACCAGAATGCAGTCCAGCCCGGCGTGGCCCGCAATGTATTGCAGCCGCTGCTCTGGAAAGGCCGGGTCGAGCGGAACATAAGCGCCGCCGCTGATCAGAATGCCCAGGATGCCTGCTGCCAGCTCGAACGAAGAACGGGCACAGATCCCAATGCGGTGCCCCGGCCCTGCACCGAGGGAGTCCTGCAAATAGGCTGCTAACCGCTCTGCCGCGACATACAATTCGGCATAAGTATAGGAACGGGGGCCGCATACCATAGCAATGGCGGACGGACTGGCAGCGGCTTGCCGCTCTACCAGTGAATACAGTGTCGCTTGCTCCGGGTAAACAACCCCCGGGCCGGTGCCTGCCTTATGCAGCTCCGCAGCTTCAACCGGGGAAATCAAAGGAAGCTGCGGGAGCGTCTGCTGCGCTTTCGCCGGCAAATGACCAAGCATCCAGACATAGTTGGCGAGCAGTCCTTCGGCTATTCTTTTGTCATAGAGATCAGTGTTGTATTCCAGCATGATATCCAAATGGTGGAGATGCTCAATAACTTCCAGTGTGATATCGAATTTGGCAGACGGCTGAGTCCACTTCTGCGGCGTGCAGACAGCACCGTCCAGTTGATCTAATGCCTTGCCGCCTTGCTGGAAGATAAAAAAGAGCTGGAATAAAGGTGAATAAGCCATGTCCCGGGGCGGATTCAATGCATCCAGTACATGCTCGAACGGGATGTCCTGAGCTTTCAGGGCTCCAAGCACGGTCTGCATGGTCAGTTGCAGAACCTCTGTGAAGCTGCCTGCTTCGCGGATATCCGTTCTTAACACCACATTGTTCACGAAGCAGCCCAGCATCTCTTCGGTTTCTTCACGGCATCTTCCCGCTGTCGGAGTGCCGACCACAACGTCACCCCTGCCGGTATATCGGTACAGCAGCACGTTAAAGGCAGCCAGGACAGTCATGAAGAGCGAGGCGCCAGCCGATCTTGCGAGAACTCTGAGCGCTTCAAGCTCCTCCGCTTCGATCCGCAGCATGCAGCTGTCTCCGCCCGAGGTCAGCAAGCGCGGGCGCGGGCAGGATGAAGGAATTGTATAGAAAGGATCTGCGCCCTCCAGCTGCTCTTTCCAGTAATGCAAACCTTCTGTCAGCATCTCTGCCTGCATCCATTCTCTCTGCCAGCAGGCATAATCGGCATAGTCGGATGCACGATGATTATGCGGTGGGTTCAGGCCTTTGCATAATACGTTATAGAGCTGCACCCATTCTTCTGTAAGCAATCTTAGCGACCAGCCATCGGCAACAATATGATGAATGACGAACACCAGCATGTGGTCGTCTTCTGCCAGCTCGTATAATCCGGCGCGCAGCAAGGGCGGCCTGCCGAGATCAAACGGCTGCGTAAGCAGCGGCTGGGCCGCTTGTTCGACCTGGTGCAGCCGCTCCGCTTCCGTTGCCCCTGTAACCTTGACCTGCAGCAGCGGAATGGCGCTGTCGGCGGCGATGTGCTGCTGCGGTTTCCCTTCTGCAGCGGTGAATGAGGTCCGGAAGCTCTCGTGCGCAGCCGCCAGCAAGCGCAGGCTGGCTTCCAAATGATCCTTCTTCACCGCACCGGTAATTCGGATGGCCTGATGCAGATGATAACTGGAGGCGGTGCCGCCGAGCTGTTCCATCAGCCATAAACGCTCCTGGCTGTAGGACAACGGTAATCCATTGCCGTCGCGTGGTTGTTTGTCCAAAGGAATCTGCAGCACGGGAATACCCCGTTCCCGCATTTGCCGCCGGAACCATTGTTTGTGCTCAGGCGACAATGAGGAGAAGGTTACTTGTTCGGCCATTACCCCTTCCCTCCGCCCGGTTTGAGTTTGTCCTCTGCAAGGCTGCTGGCGATTTCGCGACTGCTCATGGCAGCCACTTCCTGGAACAAACCTGCAATGGATTGCTCCTTGCGGGTCTCCCCGGACGTATTCTCCAGCAATTGGGCCATTCCGCTAACGGTCGGACGAAGGAATATGCTCTCGATGGACAGCTGTACGCCCAAAGCTTGCCGAATCCGGTCCAGTACCTGGGTAGCCAGCAGCGAATGACCTCCCAGCTCGAAAAAGTTATCATCCGCACCCACCGGATGAATATGCAGCTCCCGCTCCAAAATCTCCACGAGCTGCTGCTCGATGCTCCCCTCCGCTGCACGGTACGCTGCCGTTACCTTGGGGCGGGCATGGCGTGATCCGGTTTGACGTTGCTCGGGAATGGAACTGAACGGTACGGATTTCCCGGATGCTTGTGTCCCTGACGTAACCGTAACCGAGGCATTTGAGCCGGACGGGGCAGCTTCGGGATATACCCAGTAGCTCTGCCGGGAGAACGCATATGTTGGCAGCGGAACCCGCCGGCGCGTCTCATTTCCGAAATAAAGCCCCCAATCCACCTCTGCACCGCATACCCATAGGTTGGCTATAGCCTGTGCCAGCACCCGCGTGTCCTCGTCTTGTCCTTGGACAGAACGCAAGGCGGGTACCCACAGACTGTCTTCAGCCGCAGCCGGGTTCTGCCGCCCGAGCCCACATAATGTGGAGCCGGGTCCAACTTCGACAAACAACCGGTTTCCTTCGCGCAGCAGAGCCCCAAGTCCATCCATAAAGACAACCGGCTCAAGGATATGCCGGGTCCAGTACCCGGGGTCGATAGCCTCCTCAGCCTTCAGCCAGCTCCCGGTAAGACAGGACATGATTGGAACAGAGGGTTCCTTTAGTTCCACCTGCATCAACAGCTCATGGTAAGCGGCGGCCATCGGCTGCATCAGCGGCGAATGGAAGGCGTGAGAGGTGAATAGTTTTTTATTGAAAATACCTTCTTCTGTCAGCCGCTGTTCCAGTTTGGCAATGGCGGCCTCTTCTCCCGACAACACGCATAGACCGGGGCTGTTGACCGCTGCCAGCGTAATTCTCTCTTGCAGATATCCGTTTACTGCTTCACGGCTGAGCCCAACTGCCAGCATCGCTCCGCTTTCGGTCCGGGACATCCACTCTGCCCTGCGGCAGACCAGCATAACGGCATCTTCGAGCTGGAACACACCTGCGATTGCGGCTGCAGCGTACTCTCCCAGACTATGACCGATCATGGCCTGTGGACGAAGTCCCCGGCTGATCAGGAGCTGGGCCATAGCGTACTCAACAGCAAACAACAGCGGCTGGGTAAGCGCGGTCTCGTTCACGTCCAGTGCTTGTGGAAGATTCTTCACGGATTGCATCAATGGCTTAATATCCATCCCCGTCAGGCTATGGATCTGCACTGCGCAGCGGTCGTAATACTCACGAAATACCGGCTCAGCAGCGTATAGGCCTGCCGCCATCCCGATATATTGCGAGCCTTGCCCCGTGAACATAAACACTAGAGGACGGTTTCTGGAAGGACTTTCTCCTTGGTATAGCCCTTGCGGGTCCGATGCTTCCATGGCCAGGACAGCTTCTTCCTGCGTGGAGCAGACCACAGCCGCCCTGATCCCGAACGCCTGCCGTCCAACCGACAGTGTATATGCCACATCCGCTAGTTTCGTCTGCGTCTCTTCGCTTAAATAGTGCTGCAGCCGGGACAGATTACCGTCACGGGAGGTCTCGGATTTCGCCGACACTGGAAGAATATGCCACCTGGGCGCGGCTGGTTCACTGTCCATACGCGGACCCTCTTCAAGGATCACGTGGGCATTGGTGCCGCCCATACCGAGCGAGTTCACTCCGGCGCGGCGCGGGTAGGCTTGCCCCTTCCAATCTATAAGCCCTGTGTTTACGTAAAAAGGACTGCCGTCAAAGTCAATCGCCGGATTAGGGCGCTCATAATTGAGCGTCGGCGGAATTTGCTTGTGGTGCAGCATAAGCGTCGCTTTGATGAATCCGGCAATGCCGGCGGCAGAATCGAGATGCCCTATGTTCGTCTTGACCGAACCGATCGGGCAATACCCGCGCTGATTCGTGCCAAGGCGGAACGCTTGGGTCAACGCCTCTATTTCAATGGGATCGCCCATCCGGGTGCCGGTTCCATGCGCTTCAACGTAACCGATCGTCTCCGGGTGAACCTCTGCCAGCGCCTGGGCCGAAGCGATGACTTCGGATTGGGCGCCTACGCTTGGCGCGGTATAGCTGATTTTATCCGCTCCGTCATTGTTGACGGCAAATCCCTTGATGACAGACCAGATATGGTCCTTGTCGCGGATCGCTTCATCCAGCCGTTTCAGCACGACAAGACCGTAACCGTTGCCGGGAACAAATCCGCTGCTATTCTCGTCAAAAGCGCGGCAGTGCCCGTCCGCGGACATAATTCCTCCAGGCTCAAACAGGTAGCCGGCACGTTCAGGCGGGCCAACCGTGATGCCGCCAGCCAGTGCCGTGTCACATTGATAGGTCAACAGGCTCTGGGCTGCCATGCAGACGGAGACCAGAGAGGTGGATGACGAGGACTGCACCGCCATAGACGGGCCTTTGAGGTTCAGGCGATAGGAGATCGTTGTAGCCATACTGTCCTTGTCATTGCCGATGGCAGCCTGCAAATTGCCGGTGGCCAGCATTTTTTGAATATGAGGATAGAGGTTCAGGAACAGATAGGAACTCATGCTTTTTCCTACAAAAACGCCCATGGAGCTTCCACACTCCGCGGATTGGTAGCCAGCATGCTCCAGCGCTTCCCAAGCACATTCGAGCATCATCCGGTGTTGGGGGTCCATAAGCTCCGCATCCTTGGGATTGATCCCGAAAAAAGCGGCATCGAACGCATCAAGCTGGCCGATCTCCCCTTTGGCCCGGACATAATTCGGCTGACTCAGAATTTCGGGATCAATGCCTGCCTCCTCCAGCTCCCGGCTGGAGTAATGGGAAATACACTCTTTTCCCCCGGTCAGATTCTGCCAGAAGGCCTCCAGGTTCTCGGACTGCGGGAATCTTCCTGCCATGCCGATGACCGCAATTTCATTTCCGTTATAAGGATACTCAGGATGACTCATAGCATCTATTCCTCCTTCTCTATGGTGCTGCGAACCGCTACGGAAGAAGCTGTTTTCCGGTAACGGAGAAATGCATTTTTTTGCTTCGCGGCCGTCTCGTAAATGTCTGTCCCCAGAGTATTGCGCGAGCCTTCGCTGAGATATCCGGCAAGTGAACGGACCGTAGGGTATTTGAACAAATCTACCAGCGTCAGCGGAACGGGAAATTCCCGGCTGAGCCGGTCATGCACTTTGGCGAGCAGGAGCGAATGTCCGCCCAGATCAAAAAAGTTGTCTTCCACGCCAAAGTGCCGGAGCTGTAGAATCTCCTCCCAGAGCTTTGCAATGGTTATCTCTGCGCTGGTCTGGGGCTGTTCATAGGCGGCCCCGCTACGGGCAAGGCTATCGCCAAGCTGCGGAAGGGAAGAAACCTCCAGCTTGCCATTGGCATTGTAAGGTATACGCTCAAGCTGAATATAAGCCGCTGGCTTCATGTACGAAGGTATCCGCGATTCCAGCCAATGCGCCAATTGCTGGCCGATAATGCTCGCTTGGCTGCGGACCGTATAGTATGCGATCAGCCGCAGGTTCCCTTCAAAATCGGACTGAGGATGCACGGCTGCCTCTTCGACTTCCGGGTATGTGCACAAATGCCGCTCTACTTCACTTAGTTCAATCCGGTACCCGCGGATCTGGACCTGCCGGTCGCTGCGGCCGATAAAGGCAAGCTCGCCGCCGGGGAGCCAATATCCGGTATCCCCTGTCAGCAGCAGACGCTCGCCTTGGCGGAACGGATGGGGAACAAATGCCGCTTCGCTCAAGTCACTACGATTCAAATATCCGCGGGCCAATCCGTGTCCAGAGATACAGATTTGTCCCTTGACCCCAATCGGAACCGGCCGTAAATGAGCGTCCAGCACATAGACCTGCTGATTGGCTACCGGCCGGCCTAGTGAGGCGGACACGGCTTGCCCCCCATCCTGGCCAGGCTTCAGTAACTTATACGTACTGCACACGCCGGATTCTGATAGTCCATAACCGTTGGCAATATCCATTCCGCGCAGCTTGTCCACATGCGTGGGCAGCAGAGTCTCTCCCCCACTCAGAATGAGGCGAAGCCGGGAAGAGGTTCCGCCGTTGCTATTCAAGCGCCGAACCATAGAGGGTACGGTGCTGAGGATCGTGATGTGATGTTGCTCCATGTAGGCCCTCAGCTTGCCCGGGTGCAGCACTGTTTCGGTATCCGGCAGGACGAGTGTCCCTCCGGCAGCCAGAATCGGCAGCGACTCTCCGATGAAGCTGGCTGAAGCAACCGATGTAATGGGCAGCAGACAATCCGCGTCCGTCACCTGATACGATGATAGAAAGGAGTGGACCAGGTTATCGATGCTGCGCCGCTCCAGAAGCACTCCTTTCGGAACCCCTGTCGAACCGGAAGTGAAGATGATAAAAGCTAGCGCCTGCGGCGGTAATCGATGCTCCGGTCCCCGCTCATTCTGCTCATCGAACACCGGGAGCTGTTCGTCCAGTAGGATTACACGCTCTGGCGGGAGCGGCAGCAGCAAGGAATGGACGGCATCACTCAGTGCATACACGTCGCCAAGCTCCTCTACCATCTGCCGGATACGTTCCTTGGGCATCGCAGGATCAACGGGTACCACGGCTCCTCCTGCTTTGGATATGGCAAGTGCAGCGGCCACAAAACGTCCCGAGGAGGGAAGGCAGACGATCACCGGCATCTCCGCGTAGAAGTGTTTGTCCATAAGTTGTGCCGCAAGATGGTTCGCCCACTGATTCAGGGTATGGTAACTAAGGGCATGTTCTCCCTCAAGCACCGCGCATTTCTCTGGAGTCAGGCCAGCTCTGCGCTCAATCCAGCTTACAAATCCATGTTCCGGTATGGGCTGCTCCGTTTCGTTCCATGTCCGTACAATCAGCTTCTCTTCTGAGGCCTCCAGCAGATTGAGCCGTCCAAGCGTCTCCTGCGGATCGTTCAGAGCGGCCATCGTCAGCCGGATAAAATGCCCGATCATTCGTCTCACTGTTGCTCTTGTGAAGAGATCGGAGCTGAATTCAAAAGTCCCCCGTAGTCCTCCGTCCTCCTCCCAGCAGGATACGGACAGATCATTCTGGGCAATTCCGATGTCCAGCGGGACGGCTGACATACGGAGGCCTTGCGCTTCCATAACAGGCAGCTCCAGATTATCAAGCTGGAACATGGTCTGAAAGACAGGCTGTACGCTTCGCTCGCGGTCCGGGTTCAGTCTCTCGACAAGCAGATCGAACGGCAGGTCCTGATGGTCAAAAGCCAGCAAAGCCTCTTGCTGAACACTCCTTGCATAGTCTATAAAAGACAGGCCGTCCTGCGGCTGCGTACGGACTACCACGGTATTCACGAACATCCCGATCAGCGGCTCCAGCTCGGTTCTTGTCCGTCCGGCTACCGGCGTACCGACAAGTAAATCCTCTTCTGCACAGTACCGGAAGAGCAGCGTCTTGAAGACGGTCAGCAGGAAGTGAAACACGGATAAGCGTTCCTTCCGGCAAAAGCTGCTAATGCGCTCGAATACTTCAGTCTCTATCCGAAACGGCTCCATCCCGCCCAAACCCGACATGGTGCTTGGCCGTTTGAAATCGGCGGGTATGTCCAGCATAGGAGGCGCGCCTTCCAGCTTATCCAACCAGAATGTAAGATCCCGTGCATACGCCGTCTCTTCGCTCCGGCTCTCAAGCCACCTTACATAGTCCCGGTACTGGATCGCCAGCGGCTGCAGGTCTGGAGCTCTCCGGTGTAGCTCCGCTTCATACAGCTGTGTGAAATCACGAAGGAGGACTCCCTTGGACCAGCCATCCGCAATAATATGGTGCATGCGGATGATCCAGATATGCTCCTGTTCACTCCTCTGCAGCAGTGTAAAAGAAATTAGCGGATCATGCTCCAGGTCTATCGGACTGCCTGCAATGCGTCTGATTTCGGCATGCAGCCCTCCAGAAGAAATGGCTGCGCCACCGCCCTCCATGCCCTCTACTCCCACGACTTCAAAAGCTAAAGCTCCTGCGCGAGGGCAGGCGTACGGTTCGCCATGGTGTTGTCTGTAATTTACGTTCAGCAGTTCGTGGCGCTCCAGCAGGGAGCGCAGTGCTGCCCGCATGCAGTCTAAGTCGAGGTTCCCTTCGATCTTCAGCACTGCGCTGTTATTGAAGGCTGCGCTGCCCGGGTGTAACTGCTGGAGGAACCAGATCCCGCGCTGCGCGGGGGACAAACCGAAGGAATCAGATTCTCCTGTACGGGGAATCGCGGTGTGCCTGTGGCCCGGAACTGAAATGCCTTTGTTACGCAATAATCGGTCATACAGCTCATTGTTCATCATCATTATTCCGCCCCCTTAGCTTCGTGCGGCCGTACCTCCGTGACTGGCAAGCAGGAGGCTCCGGTCTGCCTTACCGTTTGGTTTCAGTGGAATCTCATCCACCCAGAGGATCTCTGTCGGAATCGCATACGCAGGCAAATACATAGCAAGCTCGGCGCGCAGCGCCCGCAGCTTGTCCTGCTCCGGCAGGGGTTCCGCGCCCGCAGCCGCAACCACAAAGGCGGTTAGGAATTGTTCCCCGTCATCGCCTATACGTACCCCGGCAACTGCGGCTTGTACATGGGCTGCCCGCAGCAGACAGCTCTCCACTTCACCCAGCTCAATACGGAGTCCGCGCAGCTTGATCTGATCGTCCTCCCGTCCGGCGTACATGACCTCCCCTTCCAATGTCCAAGAGGCGAGATCGCCTGTACGGTACATGCGCTGTCCGGGTTCATAGGGATTGGGCACGAATCTCTCCAGCGTTAGCTGTGGCTGGTTCAGATATCCGCGTGCCAGCCCCGCTCCTGAGATATACAGCTGTCCTGTCTCTCCAATGGACGCAAGCGTCGAATCATTCCTCAGAACATACAAGCGGATGTTGTCAATCGGGCGTCCGATGGGAACGGGCCGGTCCTGAGTCTCCCGCTCGCAGACATGATAGGTGACATCAATCGCCGCTTCTGTAGGACCATAGAGATTGATCAGCTTCACGCCTTGTCCGGGCGGGAAGCTATGATAGAACTGCCTGACCAGCGGGACGGTCAACGCTTCTCCGCTGCAAAAGACATACCGCAGGCTGCGCAAGCGTTCCAGTGCAAAACCGCTGCTGATATATTCAAGGAACAAACGCAAGACGGAGGGAACAAAATGAATGACACTAATCCCTGTTTTCTCGATCAGTTTCACGAACACGCGCGGATCATTTTCCTTGCGCGGCTGCAGAAGACAGACCGCAGCGCCTGCGGTTGACCACCAGACTAATTCCCAGACCGAGACATCAAAGGTATATACTGTTTTTTGGAACAGGATATCCTTGCGGGTAATGGGGAAGGTTTTTTGCATCCATTCGATCCGGTTGGTCAAGGCATCATGTTCTACAAGCACACCCTTGGGGTTACCGGTGGAACCGGAAGTATAGATTACATAAGCCAGGTCACCTGGCTCTGGTCCGTCCGGCAGATTCGTCTCCGGCAGATCACGGTCCGCCAGACTATCCAGCGTGACCCATTCTGCTGTTACAGGCAGCACAGACGGACGGGAAACGCCGCTCTCCGTAATAACCCAGCCCGGGGCGCTGTCAGACAGCATGGTCTGCAGCCTCATAGGCGGACTCTCCAGATCCAGCGGTAAATACGCGGCTCCGGCTTTGAGTACTCCGTATATGGCAACCAGCATGTCAAAGGAACGCTCAAGCATTAAGGCGACTATCGACCCTTTTCCGGCACCGCCGGACCGCAGCGCATGAGCCAGCCGGTTCGCCGCACGGTTCAATTCCCCGTAAGTATAGATGGCCTCCTTCACGTATACAGCAGGCGCGAGCGGCTGCTCTGCCACGCGTGCTTCAAACTGCTGGATAATGGTGGTGTCCTGTGAATAAGGCGCAGCGGTATCGTTAAAGCCGCGCAGTGTATGCAGCAGCAATTCGTTCTCAACAGTAGGCAGACTCATTCCGGTCCCCTCCTTGTGGTGGGAGTACTCTCAGCTTGCCGTTCTACACCGGTCTTCTCCTTGATCTGCAGCCATCGAAGCTCCCGTTCACTGTCCGGGGTACGCTTATCTTCAAACACAGCCTGCAGCATGGATATTGCCAGGGCAACCTGCTCTTCCCCAAGTGTTAGTCCCCCTTGATCAAGCTCTTGCTTCATCTGCTTGACTTGCGCATACAGCTCCAAGGACGGCATAACCGGAACATCAGCCTGGTTGTTATTGCGGGTGGTCATGGCATGTGTCAGACACATGCTTATTGCTTTAAGCCGCAAATCTGCGGCGGGCGGGCTTGTCTCAGCCTTGGGCCTTGTCACAGGAGTGGCGGAAGCAGCGGCGAAGTGATCTCGGATGGTCATCCGGTCTACCTTCTCATCATGGGCATATACACGGGTCTGTGCAGAAATTTCGGGCATCAGTGTTTTGAGGATGTTCTGCGGACCCATTTCAATGAAAGTCTGGACCCCGTTCTCCAGCAGATACAGGATGGAGTTCTGCCATAACACCGGTTTATATAGCTGCTGCGCCAGCAGCCCCTGCATCTCCTGAATCGATGTATAGGGCCGTCCGGTTACATTGGACAGAAGCTGACCTGCCGGTAGGCTCCAGGTATACTTGAGCAGTTCCTCCGTCATTTCCGCCGCGCTCGGCTGCATTAGAGCACAATGATAAGGGGCGCTTCCGATCAAATGGCTGATCTGTGCATCATCTGACGCTTCTGTTACCCGCTGCTCCAGCTCGACCAGTGCAGCGTCCTGACCGGAAACCGCGATCTGGCTGCGGGAGTTCTGACAGGCAATGCTGACCGCCCGTCCCTCGGCTTGCAGGCTCAGGCACAGCAATGCGACTTGTGCTGGATTAACCGATTTCATAATGCTCATGGCACCGCCCGTGGATTCCATAACCGCTTCCGCCAGTCGGGCACGGAAGCGGACCAGAGTCAGCCCGTCCCTGAAGGACAAGACACCGCTGCAGATTAGTGCGGAATATTCGCCCAGACTGTGTCCCGCCATATAGGCTGGAAGCGGTCCGCCTTGCTCCCGGTATAGGCGGTAATGGGCAACACTCGCCGCACAGATGGCCGGCAGCATATGCCCGATCCGGTTCAGCTTGACCGTGCTGCCCTCCATCATCAGCCGGGATAATTCAAAACCGAGAATGTCATCTGCCTCAAGCAAGGTGTCCTGCACCATGCGCGAGGATTCATAGAGACTCCTCATCATTCCTTTATATTGGGACCCTGATCCAGGGAATAACAAAGCCAGGTCTGCTTGATGGTTCATCCGATCCTCACCCTTCTGCCAAAGATGCGGCGCAGTGTCACAAACGGAAGTTGCGTGCGATTTGCAGCTCATGCATCTGTGAAGTTCCCTCAATAATCTCCATAATCTTGGCATCGCGGTAGAACCGTTCTACCGGATTGCCGCTCATACAGCCTGAAGCCCCATGTATTTGCAGGGCATGATCTGCTGCATGGACAGCCGTTTTGGAAGCATGGTATTTGGCAACCAAGGTCTCTGTGATGGCCGCAGGATCACCTTGCTCCCGCAGTCTCCCGGCGGCGGCACACAGCTCACGGGCGGCTTTGGACCCGGTAATCATTTCGCTGAGCATCTTCTGCACAAGCGGATGCTTGCGCAAAGGTTCACCGAACTGGAACCGCTCACCGGCATACTGGATGCTTTGCTCCAGGCAGGCTTGTGCCAACCCGACGCTGCCGCAGGCGGTGGTGTAACGGCCTTCGTCCAGCGCATAGTTCGCCACATGGGTGAACCCGAAGCCGATTTTGCCAACCAAATTCTCCACAGGCACACTGCAATGCTCGAAGGTCAGCTCAGCGATCATATTGGCCCTCAGCCCCATCAGCCCCCGCATGGGATCGATCTGCAAACCGGGAGTTCCCCGTTCCACCAGTACAGCGACCCCGCGCCCGTTCAATCGGGCGAACACCAGGAACACATCAGCGATTTGCCCGAGCGTGATGTACTTCTTGCGGCCATTCAGGATGATTTGTCCATCTTCCTGCACCGCCTCCGTCTCCAGCTTGGCAATATCGCTGCCCACCATCGGTTCGGTGATTGCAATCGCCGGGATGACCTCGCCAGCCGCGATGGCGGGCAGCCATTTGTGCTTCTGGGCTTCCGACCCAAACCGCGCCAGCGGTTTGCAGACCATGCCGAACACAGTACAGGCATTCTGCACAGAAGCATATCCGCGCCCCAGCTCCTCATGAATGGCTCCAAGTGTGGCATAATCGACGGCAGTTCCCCCATATTTGACTGGAACCGCAAGGCCTGTAAGTCCTTCGGCTGCCATCTCAGTGAACAATGCGCGCGGAATCTCCTGCTCCTGATCCATCTGGGCGGCCTGCGGCAGGATATGCGTGTCAACAAACTGGCGGATGCCCAGGGCAGTAGGGACGGAGGTCGCTTTTAGTGGCGTATTCATTAGATTTCAGCTCCCGTAGGTTGATGGCGTTCGATCAGAACTACCAGATCGCGGACCGTCTTGATATTGTCCATATCCAAATCCTCTTCTTCCAGCTCCAGATGAAAGGTCTTCTCGATGAACATAATCAACTGGATCATGAACAGGGAATGCACAAGGCCCAGCTCCAGGATGTTATCGTCCTCCTTAAGCTCCTTGGTACGCAGTGAGCGGGTAAGAAATGTGGTCACCTGTGCTTTGATTTCTTCATGATTCATTGGGATCAGCCTCCTGAAATTAATTGTAAGAATAGAAACCCTGACCGGATTTCATACCGTGAAGCCCGGCATCGACCATTTTTTTGAGCAAGGGACAAGGGCGGTATTTACTGTCGTTATAGCCTTCGTACAGCACATCAAGTGATTTGAGAATGGTATCCAGACCAATGAGGTCGGCTGTCTGCAAGGGACCCATCTTGTGCCCGAAACACTGTTTGAACAAAATATCAATGTCCTCCGGTGAAGCCACCTGCTCCTGTACCATGAAGATGGCTTCATTCACAAAAATCATCATTGCCCGGTTCGTCACGAACCCGACCGAATCCTCAACAACTACACTTTGCTTGCCGAGGGTTCCCAGCATTTCCTGCGTTATTTGCAGTGTCTCCGGGGTGGTATGATATCCTTTGATGACCTCAACCATAGGCTTGAGCGGCACCGGATTCATGAAATGAATCCCGACAACCCGCTCGGGGCGTTCCACTAGTGCAGCAACCCGGGTGATTGAAATCGCCGATGTGTTGACCCCCAGAATGCAATCCTTCGCGCAGACTTTGTTAAGCTGTTCGTATACCGCCTGCTTGATCTCCCAGCTCTCGGTTACATTCTCCACCACGAACGAACACGCAGCGAGCGCTTCGATCTCCTGGGTGAAGTGGATGCGGTCCAGCACCGCCTCGGCACGTTCTAGCGGGGCCACACCCGTCATCATTTTCTGAAAACGAAGGCTCTCCCGGATCTTCTCCCGGGTTCTGCGCATCTGCTCTTCGGATACATCGACAACTACCGTGTCGTACCCCCCTTGAGCGAAGACCTGGGCTACACCGCTGCCCATCACACCTGAGCCTACAACGCCAATCCTCTGTTCCATCGTTCTTCCTCCATCCTTAATTCTGCTCACTGCACACCTCCATAGGTCAGCCGTTGATACTCCCGGTAGGCATCTGCAATGTCTGCTACGGTTCCGGCATCCCCCCACTCGCTCACCAAGCTGTGGATCATCCCTTCCACCGTTGGATTCTCCATCACGGTACGAAGCGGCAGCTCGGTGCGAAACACATCCTTGATTCTTGACAGAAGTCGTGTAAGGAGCAGCGAATGTCCACCCAAATCGTAAAAATGATCGTCCACACCCACTGGATGTACGCCAAGCAGTTCGGCGATAATCTCACAGATGATCGCCTCCTGCTCTGTCACTGGAGGTGTATATGGCCCCAGATAAGCCGGGCGCTCACGACTGCCCGCAGCATCGTAAGGATGGGCGGAAGGATGGGATTCCGCCGGAAGCGGCCGATCCTCTGAGGCGATCTTCAACCGGGCCAGGGGAGGCTGGGCAGAGATGACCGCCCGGCTGATCTGTCCCCGGATCGGCCATAGCTGCTCATATAAGACATATTCCTGTTCCCGGGTAATGCCCGGACCCTGGACTGTCTTGCTGCGGGTGAAATCACGGCTTAGCGACAGCCAGGGGATATTCCCGCAGCCCGCATCTTCCGCAGCCGCATCAAGCACACCTGCTGCCGCTGCCAGTTCGGTGAGGCCGATTCCGCCAACTACGGAGGATAAGGAAGATAATATCCAGCCAAAACCGATCTCAGCACCGCAGCTCTGGAGCAGCTTGTTCAATTCCTGGAAGGTACGGGGCGCTGGAACCTGGGGATTCTTCGCCGCAGATAATGCCGCAAGTGTCCGCCATTCCAAGGCTTGCAGCTCCGGTTCGTATACCACCCCGTCAATTCGGCCGCAGATTCCCGCCGCTGCCGCAATGGCCTGGCGAAGCTGATCTGATCCGAGACCTTCAGATGCTATGATCTCTGCACCAGGCCGAGCTGCCAAGAAACTGCGGATCAACTCCGCACCGCCAGCGGGAGAGACCACCAGATAAACCTCTCCGGGTGCTGCTGCCGCTGCTTCAGAGAAGCTAGCAGGCTCACCCTTATGAATTGGAGCTGTAAAGGGTTCAAAAGCCTGCACCAGCCGCGTCCCGCCCCGATAAGCGGCTACTACCGAAGTACCGGGAGGCGATATAAGCTCCAGCCAAAGCTTGTCTGTCAGACGTCTTTCGGACTCCTCAGGCTGGAAGTCAATCAGCCGGCCCTGCCAGCCGTTCTGCTCCTGGTGCAAGGTCAGGAGCGGCCCAAGGATGGCCCGCCGTTCGGCCTCACCTCCTCCTGCTCCAAAGATTGTGAAGATCCGGCTAGTCGCAACCGTTAACTGGACTTGCGACCCGCAGAGTTCTTTATCCAGGGCAGGGACCAGATGAATGAGCGACAGGTATCCGCGCTCGGCTACTGCTCCTGACATCTCTACAGCAGACGGAATTCCGCGCGGCGCCTGCTCTTCCAGCATCCAGGCATGGAGAATGCGGTCGATGACGATGCCGTCCCTTCGCAGATCATCGGCGAGCCGCTGGTAATCCCCGGCATGGACCGGATTCAGCTCGTACCGATCCGGTGCATGTCGTTGATACTGCGCGGCAGCCAGCACCCCGATACAGCGGTCCCCTTGTTCAACAAGCCGTTCTTGACATCGCTCGGCAGCCCGGCCTTCTCCACGCAGAATGAGCCAGGTTAGCGGATGCGGGCTTGTATTGCTTGGCGGGTCCGAGAGCGGCTCCTGCTTCCATGCAGGCAGATAGAGCAAGGAAATGTCCGGCCCCGCCGTTACCGCCTGAGGCGGTTCTGATATCGCTGGCCGAGGCAGATAGGTCTGCTGGTCGAAGCTGTACATAGGCAGAGGCAGCCGCCGGCGGGACTGCGGCGGATAAAGCTGGTCCCACTGGACAGGTACCCCGGCTAGCCAGAGCTGGGACAAGGTCTGCACGAAAACGGCTGCTTCACTGGCCGCTGCCGCAGCCCCCAGGCTGGACAGCACCAGCCGGTCACCTCCGCTCTGGGCTTTCACCAGACGGCATAACGTCTGGCCTGGGCCTATTTCAAGGAAGATATTGTCCTCATCAGCCAGACAGCCGCTGACCATGGCCGAGAAGTTCACCGTCCCGCGAAGCTGAGCAGTCCAATACTCGGGATTCACTGCCATCTCGCCGGTGACAGGTTCGCCGGTCAGACAGGAATAGAACGGCAGCTCAGGTGTATTCAGGTGCTTGGAGCGGAGTACTTCGCGGAACGGCTCCAGAATGGTATCCATCCGTGAAGAGTGGAACGCGTGAGAGGTGTTGAGCCTAGCCGTGAAGATCCCCGCTTGGCTCCACTCCTCCTGCCGCAGCCGCAGCTCTTCTTCGTCGCCTGAGAATACGCATAACCCCGGCTGGTTAATAGCTGCGAGCGATACGTCTGCACTGACATACCGGCCTGCTTCAGATGCAGGAATAGCTGCGGCTAACATCATTCCACCTGGAGCGGACTGCATCAGTCGTCCGCGAGCCGCCACAATATCGAGCGCATCCTCAAGGGTGAAGACCCCGGCGAGTGTTGCCGCAACATATTCTCCGATGCTGTGTCCCACCATGTGGGAAGGGCGGACGCCAAGCTTCATCCAGGCACTGGCAAGCGCATACTCCAAGACGAATAATGCGGGCTGGGCGAGCCAGGTCTGGTCTAGTTCCGAATCGGAGAAAGTGCCAGCAAGACTCAGAGCTTCGGCGTCCGCCACACCGATATAGCGGCGGATATCCAGGCCAATCTTCGGACGCAGCAGCTCCGACAGCCGGTCCACTTCCTGGCGATAGGACAGATGGCGCCGGTACAGCTCCGCGCCCATCCCCATGACCTGCGAACCTTGGCCCGTGAACATGAATACCACCGGACGGTTAAGACGCTCCTGAGAAGATCGAATCAGTCCAGCACCTTCAGAATCTCTTAGGAGGCGGACAGCCTCTTCTGTCTGCGCTGCAGTACAGGCGAGCCGGTATTTGAATTGCCCCCGTCCCATTTGCAGCGTGAACGCAACATCGGCCAGCGGTACACTGCTTGAGAGGTTCTCCAAATGTTCTGCCAATTCGCCTTGCATCCGCTCCAGGGCAGCAGGACTTTTGGCCGAGAGCAGCAGAACTGCCGGAAGCTCCGCCGGCTCACTGTTTGCCCGGAGAGGCGGCTCCTCAAGAACCATATGGACGTTGGTGCCGCCAACGCCAAACGAACTGATGCCTGCGCGGCGCGGCAGCTTCCCTCTAGGCCACGCCACGGGTTCCCGGCTGAGGTAGAATGCCGACTTCTCCATCTCCAGCAGCGGGTTGGGTTCAGCATAATTGGCTGTCGGCGGAATCATCTCCCGTTCCAGCGATAGAGCAGTCTTGATCAAGCCGGCAATTCCGGCAGCGGCGTGCAGATGTCCGATGTTGCCCTTGACCGAGCCGATGGGCCGGTGCGGGCTCTCCTGACCGAACACTTGCTGTAAGGCGGTAAATTCAATCGGGTCACCGACGTTGGTGCCGGTACCGTGGGTTTCGATGTAACCGATGGTATCCGGTTCAATATCCGCGAGGTTCCAGGCCGAGCGGATAACCTCCTTCTGGCCCTCCAGGCTGGGGGCAGCAAAGCCTACTTTTCGCCGCCCGTCATTGTTGCTTGACGAGCCTTTAATCACAGCATAGATATGGTCGCCGTCCTCTATAGCTTCCGAGAGGCGCTTAAGCACCACTGCACCCGCGCCTTCCCCGAAGATGGTCCCATCGGCCCGGCTGTCGAAAGGGCGGCAAACGCCACTTTTGGAATAAATAGTGCCCTCCTGGTAGAGATAACCCGACTTGCCCGGCTGCTCCAGCGTCACCCCTCCGGCAACGGCCAGATTGCAGTCTCCAAGCAGGAGACCCTGGCAAGCCAGATGTACTGCTGCAAGTGAGGTTGAACAGGCGGTGTACAGGGTGTAGCTGGGTCCCGTCAGATTGAGCTTGTAGGAGATCAGTTGGCTTAAGAAATCCTTGCTCGACACGATACCCGACTCCAGCACATCTTCACCGTCTCCGTGGCGGGACAGATGATCACCCGTCCATTTCAGGTCGAGCGGAGCCCCGGCATACATGCCGATTTGTCCTTCATAGCGGTCGGGGTGATAGCCCGAATTCTCTAGCGCATGATAGACAATTTCGTGGAACAGACGGATCTGGGGGTCCATGTTCTCGGCTTCCCAGGAGGCATATCCGAATAAAGAAGCATCGAAATCGTATACGTTATCCAGGTAAGGCTTCGCTCTGACGTAATCGGGATGGTTCAAACGTTCTGGAGAAATCCCTTGTTCCCGAAGCTCCTCGAAGCTGAATTGGGTTACCGCGGATACGCCGTGGATCAGCAGATTCCAATACGCCTCGATCGTATCCGCGCCCGGAAATTTACCGCTCATGCCAATGATGGCAATCTCAAGTCCGGTCTCTGCGGTCTCTTCACTCATTACATCACCTTCTTCCCTTGATGGACTCCAGTGTTTTTAGGCGGCTTGCTTTTCTTTTACGGTCTTCAGAATCTTTGAGAACCTCGCTCTTGTCTGTCTGGTCTTCCCTGTCCGCGAACAAATAGGCATCCAGCAGATGAATCGTCGGGTAGGAGTACATTTTGACAATCGACGTATCTTTGACAGATAAAGCATTGAGTTGGGCATTAATCTGAATCAGATCCAGTGAGCTTGCTCCCGCTTCGAAAAAATTGTCGTGCAGCCCAATCGCCTCCAGCTCCAGATAGTCCATGAACAGTTCTGCCAGCTTCTTCTGTGTCTGTGTAAGCGGAGGTGCATATTCGGTGCTGCTAGCCATCCGTTTGCGCTTGCGCCCCGTAGGGAGAGGCTTATTATTAACAGGTTTTATCCCCTCCGGCGTGTTGGCCTCAAGTAAGGAATAGCGGGTGTTCAGGTCGGTCGTTGACAACAGCCACTGAACGGGTGATAACTCTACACTCATGACTTTGGATAAAATATGCTCAAGCACATCCATTCCTTCAGCATTGGTCATTCCACCCTGGAGCTGCGCCATCTCCGGCTTTGGAGCTGCGGCATGTTCCTGAGTAATGACGATTTTGCCAATATGCTTGGCTGATGCCATATACCGGAAAGCCTCTTCCGTATCTGCGAACCGGTAAGGGATCACAGGCAGCGGTATGAACGTACCTTCTTCCACATGCCGGGCAAGCTCTCGGAACAGCCTTGTGTAGCCTGGCAGGCCGCTGTCCATGCTGATGGCTGACACAGAAATTCCTTTCTCAAAAATCCGCATTCCCAGCGTGCTGTTCTCCATAATGTCCTTTACGCCCATTTCCAGAAATCTGCCGTGCGGGGCCAATAAGGAGAGCCCTTGCTCGACAGCCTCACCCGTTAGGGAATTCAGAATGACGTCTACCGTTCCGGCAGACTCACGGATTTGGTCGGCAAAAGCAAGATCCCGCGAGGAGTACACATGCGAGATACCTAGTGAACGCAGGTAGTCTCGTTTCTCTTCGGTACCGGCCGTTGCATAAATCTCCGCTCCAACCCACTGGGCGATTTGCACGGCTGCCAGACCCACGCCGCCTGTTGCCGTATGGATTAGCACTTTCTCGCCCAACGAGAGCTGTCCACGGATAATTAGCGCGTAGTAAGCTGTCATAAAGGCAATCGGCAGGGTTGCCGCTTCAGCAAACGATATCCGTGAAGGCTTGCGTACCACCGAGCTTGCCGGGACCCGCGCGTATTTGCCCAAGCTTGCTCCGGCTATCGCCATCACTTCATCTCCAGGCAGCCAATCGGTTACACCTGCCCCCACCCTCGTTACCGTTCCCGCACATTCCAGGCCGAAGCTGAAACCATAGGAATCCGGCAGCTTAAGCACACCGAGTGCATACAGCACTTCCTTAAAGTTCAGGCCGTTAGCTACCACTCTAATCTCTACCTCATCCGGTTCTGGAGGCAGCCGATATTCAGACAGGATATGGAGGCTGTTCAGTTCACCCGGCACAGCTAATCCCAGCCGGTAATTGCCGACCTCAGGCAATGTTCCATTGCGTTCCAGCGGCAATGGGTCTGACAGTGACTGGTTGCGGACTTTGTGCATGACATATTCTTCAATCTCCATGAGTACACTGCCTTCCAGATCGGTAATGCGGCAGGTGAATGTCCGGGCTTCCTCACTTTGTTCCCCTTCTTGCACAATGGTGTAGAGATTAGCAGAGAACGGCCGGAGAATCTGGAGGTTCTTATAGGCAAAAGGCAGATACGCACGGCTGTCCTCCGACTGTCCGCCCAGCAGGCTCGTTGCCCGGTCCATCAGAGCAGGATGAACTCCGTAATCAGCCGAGTCTCTTGCCAGACCCTCTGGCAGTGACAATTCGGCAACCGCTTCGTTCCCGTTGCGGAAGAAACGGCGGATGTTGTTCCAATGAGGGCCATATTGCATGCGTACCCCCGTGCTCTCGCCGGATCGTTCTGCTTCTACAGGAACCGCTGCTGCCAGTAGACCGTTCTGGAGCTTATTGAGCTCTGCGCCGCTGAGGGTCCGATCATTCTGCTCATCCAGGCGCTCCGCGCAGCCTTTGGCATGTTGTATCCATTCCCCTGCTGTTCCTATGGAGGACATGGAGAATTCCCAGCCGCTGCTATTGTTGGACCATACGGTTCTTAGCTCACACCCTTCTTCGACCACAAGCGGTTGTACAAAAAACAGTTCTACAATGTTCAGGCCGGTATCTCCGGTTAACTCTTCAAACGATGCCCTCAGAATCTCTACATAACCTGTTCCCGGTAAAATGGAGGAACCGAGCATCCGGTGGCCGTCCAGTATCCAATGATGCTCTGCCGACAATCTGGATATATAGACCGTCTGCGTCTCGCTTGCCGACTCCCTTTTGGAGGTTAGCAGCGGGTGGGTGATGCGCAGCGGGAGCTCCGCTTGCCCTTTTGTGCCGGCCGGGTGCTCCGCCTCATCTGTGCCGGAGCCGTTATATCGGTTCACAGCTTCGACTGCCATCCCCGTCTCCTTCCAAGCATCCCAATCCACGCTGACTACTCGCATTCCAGACGAATCCCCGGCATGTGCACGGGCGAATCCGTCCATGAAGGCATTGGCCGCTGCGTACCCGCTCTGTCCGAAAGCACCGAATGTGCCGCTGATCGAAGAGAACAGCAGGAGAAATGCCGGTGGCTGCTGCATAGCTGCAAGCACCTCATATAAGACTGTGGTCCCTGCGATTTTGGGCCGCAGCACCGCTGCGGTTTGCTCTCTTGTTGCGATGTGGATCATGCTTCCATCCGGCACTCCTGCGGCATGAAATACTCCGTCCAGCGGGCCGAAGCGCTCCGCCGCTGCACAAATGACACGTTCCATCGAAGCAAGATCAGCGACATCGGCATATTCGACATGCACCTGTGCTCCGCTCAAATATAGCTGTTCCAGCCGGTCCTGTACCGGATGCGGCTTGCGGCTAACCAGCACAAGCTTGGCCTGATATTGACTAGCCAGATAATCGGCGAGTGCTAGGCCGATTCCGCCAAGGCCGCCAGTGATCAGGTACACCGCTCCCTTGCGCAAAGCTCCGGCCGGAAGGGCTCTCCGGGGAAGGGGTACCCGGATGAAACCATGTTCATATCGGTGTGAGGACCGCAGTGCTTGCCGGATGGGCAACGGGCTAGCCTTACTAGCCGATCCTTCGAAAGGCAGGGTCAGCAGAATTCCGGGATTCGCGGCGATGGACTCCTGATCGAGATCCAGTGTGTGCACCCGGATATGCGGATACTCCAGCGGGATCACGCTGGCTATCCCAAGCAGGGTAGCTTTCAGCGGATCTACGATGTCGTTCGGATGGACCCGTTCCATTTGATCTGTGACCAGCGTTAGCTCCAGCGGCTTCCCTTGCGCAGCTACAGCGGCAGCACGCACCAGCTCCAGTACACTGTACATGCAGCGGTTAAGCACCTCAGTGTCGGCAAGATTCTCCCCGCTTCGTCCAGACGCTACTTGGGCCTGAGCTAAGGTCTCAGCTTGGTCCAATTCGAGACTCCACAAATGAATGATCTGTTCGGGTGGCTGTATCCCGGCTTCCGCAAGCCCTGCGAATAATTGAGCATAATGGGCCGGGTTGCCTGGATCAAGGGTATACTCCGCAGCAGACTCCCTCTGAAAGGTCCCTTCGGGGTAGACCTTGATCCACTGAGCCCCTTGCTCCTCCAGCAACGCTGCATACTGGTCAGCGAGAAGGCTCCGTTCAGTGAACAACAGCACCGTCTGTCCGTTGCAGCCAGAACGCTTGTCTTCCATACTGTCCTCTTGCTCACTCCAGTCCGGGGCATAAGCCCATTCAGAAACGGGGCGATTGCGGGCAATCGAGCTGTCCGGTTGGATATCCTCTGCCTTCCCCTGCTGGTATTTCCAGTAATATTGCTTCCCGAACGGGTATACCGGCAGGGAAACCCGCCGTCCGTTGCGCTTCTCAAATACTCTCTCCCAGTGGATAGCCACTCCGCTCATCCATAGGTCGCCCAAGGCCTGAAGCAGATGGACACCTGAAGCCTGTGCCTCGGAGGCTTTGGGTACTACGCTAAGAATCTTACTATTGCTGCGGACACCCGGATTGCGGCGGATCAGTTGACCCAGCGTCCGGCCGGGGCCGACTTCCAGAAATACAGGCTCAAGCTGTTCCGCCAGCGTTGCCACGCCTTCCGAGAACCTGACGGTTTGCCGGACATGATTCACATAGTATTCAGGGTCCACCGCTTGTTCGGCTGTGATCAGCTCCCCCGTAACATTGGAGATATACGGAATTGCCGGAGCCGCCCATTTGATTTCTTGGAGCGCTTTGCTGTAGGGGCCGAGCATCGGCTCCATCATCGCGGAATGAAAGGCATGCGATACCTGGAGATGGAAGGGCTCATGGCCACTTTGCCGCAGCTCGGCTGACAGGGCACGAATGGATGCGGGCGGTCCCGAGACCACTGTGAGTTCCGGGCTGTTGGTCGCAGCAACGGACAGAGCTTGTCTTCCGCCCAGTAGTGGGAGCACATGCTCGTGCCCGAGGCCAATACTAATCATCTCGCCGTGTTCCATCTGCTGCATTAACGAGGATCGGCGGATCACCAGCCGGATGGTCTCCTCCAATGTCAACACGCCTGCGAGGCAGGCCGCTGTGTATTCACCCAGGCTATGCCCGATCATAGCCGTCTGCGAGATGCCCCAATGCTGCAAAAGCCGGGCCAGCGCATACTCCACCATAAACAGCAGCGGCTGGGCAATTTCGGTCTGGTCGATAGCGTGTAAAGCCGTTGCCGGCAGTGATGGCCCTCCCGGGTCCGGCTCCTGCAGCGGAAGCCAGATGGACCGCAAATCGGTCGCCAGGATCGGTGAGGCCAGCTCCAGACAGCGATCCATTTCACGCTGGAATAGCGGCTGCGTATCATACAGGTAACGTGCCATTCCTGCGTATTGGGTTCCTTGGCCCGGGAATGCGAATACCACATGCACAACCTCCCGGATACGGGCAATGTTGCGTGTTCCACTCAGGAAAGCCTGCAGGCCGGCAGCAAGCTCAGCAGCATCTGTGGCAATCCATGCCATCCGGAAGTTCAGTTCTTGCCGGCCTGTATTCAGCGTAAAGGCAATATCCGCAATCTGTTGCCCTTGCCCTTCTGCTGAACTGAGATAATGGAGCAAGTCTTCTGTTTTTTGCAGCAGGGCTTCTTCTGTCGCAGCGGATAATAAGAATAATTCAGGTGACCCCTCACTCCGGTTCTGTCTGTTCCCGGAATCTGCGGCGACGGGAAGCGGGGCCTCCTCCAGGACGACATGCGCGTTGGTTCCGCCGATTCCGAACGAGCTTACGCCGGCACGGCGCGGCGAACCCTCCGGCGGCAGCCAATCCTGAAGCGTGGCATTGACATACAGAGAACTTTTGTCGAAGCTAATGGCTGGATTTGCCTGCTTATAATGCAAGCTGGGAGGCAACTGCTTGTGATGCAGTGCCAGCACGGTTTTGATGAATCCGGCAATTCCGGCAGCAGCATCGAGATGTCCGATATTGGTTTTGACAGACCCGATGGCTGTTTCGGTTCCATTGGAGGCGGGGAACAACCCGGACAAGGCCTCGATCTCAATGGGATCACCCAGTGGGGTGCCTGTACCATGTGTCTCAATGTAACTAATGGATTCCGCTGAGACAGCTGCGGCTTCCAGGGCAGCCGTCACAACATCTATTTGTCCCTGAACGCTAGGTGCAGTGAATCCAGCCTTGCGCGTTCCATCGTTGTTAATCGCAGAACCCTTAATAACAGCGTAGATGTGATCGCCATCCCGAACCGCCTGATCCAGCTTTTTTAACACCACAAGACCCGCACCATCGCCGCTGACCGTTCCTTTGGCATCTGTATCGAAGGCTCTGCAGTGCCCATCGGGCGATTTAATCATGCCATCCTGGTAGGTGTAGCCCGATTTCTTGGGTACTGAGATCGACACCCCACCTGCAAGCGCCAGATCTGATTCTCCTCTCATCAGGGAATTGCAGGCTAGATGCACCGCAACCAGTGACGAAGAACATGCGGTTTCTACGGTTAACGACGGACCTGTCAGATTGAGCTTATAAGAGACGGGCATGCTCAAGGAATGTACATTTAGATTGGCCGCCCTCCAGCGTTCTGTATCGTCCTCCAGGGAATCGAACAGCCGGTTCACCCAGTTCAAATGGACCGTTGCGCCCACGAATAAGCCAATGGCATCCCGGTACCGCATGGGATCGTATCCGGCATCCTCCAGGCCCGCCCAGGCGAGTTCATGCAGAATGCGAAGCTGGGGGTCCATCAGTTCGGCCTCTTGCGGACTGTAATGGAACAACTCCGCATCGAAGTATTCGATATCCTCAAGCATCCCCTTCGCTTTCACATACCTGGAGTCACGCAGCAGCGTCTCGGCAATTCCGGTAGCACGCAATTCTTCATCGGAAAAGAACGAAATGCTCTCCTTCCCCTCCCGCAGATTGCTCCAAAAACTCGTCGGATCAGCAGCGCCTGGGAACCTTCCCGCAAGTCCGATGACAGCAATATCACTGGTTGTTACGGAAGCGTCTTCCTTCGGCGGTTGCTCTACTTGGGAGGCAGCAGCCACATGATCGGTGTCGTTCTTTGGACTATCTTCTGACTGCTTCGCTGCCATGTACGCGGCGAGCTCTCTGACCGTTGGATATCGGAATAAATCGGTTACCGACAGTTCAATACCGGTGGAAGCACGCAGCGTATCGCTGATACGGATCGTCAAGAGCGAATTGCCGCCGATATCAAAAAAAGGGGCATCCAGTCCAATTTGTTCCACCCCTAAGGCTTCTTTCCAGGCTTCCAGCACCGTGATTTCCATTGAGGCCAGTGATTTAACAGACGTACCTCCAGTGACTGAGGAAGGGAACGGCAGGTTGCGCAGCGCCTTCTTGTCAATTTTTCCGTTAATCGTCAGCGGCAGCGCAGCAAGCTGCATGTAACGCGTAGGCACCGCATAGGAGGGCAGCCGTTCCAGCATAGCTTTTCTTAGCGGACCTGGTTGCAGTGTGTTACCCGCTACGAAATAAGCAGCCAGCTCCTTCTCCCGGTCCACTGAGTGAATCATAATAACCGTACAGTCTTCGATTCCGGGCAACCGGCTTAATTCATGTTCGATTTCTTGCAGCTCAAGCCGGTATCCCCGAACCTTCACCTGATTGTCAGCTCTTCCGAGAAAATCAATATTCCCATCGGGCAGCCAGCGGGCTAAATCCCCTGTTCTGTACATCCTGTACTCTGGATATAGCGGATCGGGAATAAATTTGGCCTCGGTTAGCTCAGGGTTGTTCAGATACCCTCTTGCCACGCCTTCCAGCCCGACGCATAGTTCACCAATCGCTCCCACGGGCAAAAACTGTTGATTCCGGTCCAGAATATAGGCAGTGGAGTTCGAGACAGGCCTGCCGATCGGAATTCTGGTCTCATATTCCCGTTCAATCGCAAATGTAGTGGACAGCACCGAATTCTCGGATGGACCATAGCCATTGACAAGTGTCAAAGCGGGACAGGCCTGTCTCACCTTGTTAATCTGTCTTGGCGACAACGTATCCCCACCAATAATCAGATAACGCAGTGAACGGAACAGCGAAGCATCCACACTGGCTAATTGATTGAACAGCGGTGTAGTCATCCACATCAGGCTTATTTTCTGCTGGAGCAGCGTTTCTTTTAATACCTGAGGCATCAGCAGCTTATCCTGATCCATCAGGTACAGTGACGCTCCATTCAGCAGTGCCCCCCAGATCTCGAAGTTGGAGACATCGAATTCAAACGGACATGTCGGCAAAATCACATCGCTGGTGCTGAAATTAACAAACTCTGTATGCTTCACCAGCCGCACGATCCCTCTATGCTCGATCATCACGCCTTTGGGCCTTCCGGTAGATCCGGAAGTATACACAATGCAGGCTACACGGTGTCCGCCATCATGCGGAGAAGGGAAGCTGCCCAGCAGATCCGTATCTTCTGTCTCAAGGATATCTTGGTAACACAGCGTGTCTACATTCATCGATGTCATAAAAGAAAGCCGGCTGTCCCTGTCAGACAGCATAAGCCGCATCCCTGAATCTTCGATCATGAATCTGATCCGCTCTTCAGGATAATCCGGGTGCAGAGGCACATAAGCCGCCCCGGATTTCAGAATCGCGAGCAGTCCCATGATCGTCTCCGGGCTCCGCCGAGACTCGATTCCAATGTATTGCTCCGGCCCGGCTCCAAGACGAACCAGTGCAGCGGCTACCTGGTCAGACCTCCGGTCAAGCTCAGCATAGGTCCACTTGACTTGCTCATGAATGATGGCAATGTTCTGGGGATGGCTCCGTGCCATCGTGGTGAACCACTGCGGAATCGATTGTTCACGGAACTGCTTCAGGGGTCCGGCGGCGGATAGCAGTCCGTTCATTTTTAAGGCGTCAGGTTCGGCGATCCTAATGTCTGACACCTGTGCCTCCGGCTGCGTGACCAGATTGTGCAGCAGTTGCACAAAGCACTGTGACATCTGATTTACCACAAAATAGTCATAGCTTTCCTGATCATAAATGAAGTCCATTTCGAAACCGCTGCTCTCCCGAATGAGCAGGGTAAGCGGATAATGCGTGTGCTCCACCATTTCAAAGGAGCTGATCGACAAGGGAGCTTGTCCGGTTAGGCCCTCCGCTGCGGAACCTGCCATTGGCTGCTCCAGGAGCACCTTATCCAGCGGATAGTTCTCCATGACCAGCAAGGTATCAAATAACTCTTCGGTACCTTGAATCCCGGCGTATCCCCGGATCTCGGACAGACCGGCCATTTCATAGGGACGCCTGGCTGTAATTGCGGATTGAACGCCCGCCAAATATTCCAGAACACTTTCCCTCTTTCGGCTGGAAAGACGCAGCGGCACCGTATTGATCAACAGCCCGACCATACGCTCGATGCCGGTAAGACTAACGCCCCTGCCGGATAACGTCGAGCCAAATACAATATCATCGACATGTTTGAACCGCTGGAGCAATAGGCCCCATGCACCATTCATCAAGGTGGCTACCGGCATGCCATTGTTTTGACAGAATAGACGCATTCCCGCCGCTGCCGTTTCCGGTATGCTCAGGGATACCCGTTTGAATCCCGGGCGCCGGGGTTTGTAGAACGGTTGTATCGTTTGTTTTATTTCATAATCCCGCAGGCAATCAGCCCAATATACCGCTTCACGTTCCGGTTGGCGTGAGCCTTTGACAGCCGCCAGGTAAGCCTTCATTCCCGGCTTTGCCGAAGGGGATACTTCCTGATCTTCAGCGAGTGCCCGGTAGGCATGAAGCCATTCTTCCAGCACAATGCCGAGACTCCAGCCATCCAGCACAATGTGATGGAATGTCAGGAACAATCTGCACTCCCCGTCGAACTTACATAATACGATTCGCAGGGTTTCCCGGGTCAGATCGAAGCGCATGGTACGGTTCCGTTTACCTATGATTTCTGAAATTAGCTGTATCCGTTCTTTCTTGCTCCTCGTCTGCTTCAGTGCCTGTTGGTCTTCAGTGGAAAGGACGGCCTTGAATTCATCAGGGATCATTCCGCCCGTGAAATCATAGATTTCCGGCAACGGTTCACGGTTCCGAAGCACAATCTGCACAGGTGCCCGGAGCCCCTCCCATTTGAACACGGACCGCAATGCGTCATTCGCACGGTAGACAGCGAGCCAGGCTGCATTGAACAGCCGGTTATCTACTTGCCCCTGTAGACTAAGTATAAGGTGCTCCATGTATTCACTTTTGGATTCCTCCTGCAAATAATGAAACAGCATCCCTTGCTGCAGCGGCCGCAGCGGCCATATATCCTGGACGTTGTTTTTCTCAACCTTCATGTTGGGCCTCCTCACTTATGAACGGCAAGTGCATCCTGAATGGCGGCGATCACATCATCCTGACGGTCATGAATGAAAAAGTGCCCGCCGGGCAGATTTTTGATCTTCATGCTCCCGCTGATATACTGCTCCCACTCTATCCCGTTCTCTGCAGGCATCAAGGGATCATCGGTGCCGACCATGACCGTGCAATCCACCGGAAGCTTCACGCGCCGGCCGTTGCCGGCATACAACTCGTAGATTCTATAGTCCGCTTTGATGATCGGCAGGAAAACTCTCATTAGCTCTGAATGATTAACCAGTTCCTGAGCCGTACCGCCCAGCTTGAGAATTTCTTGAAGGAATAGCTCGTCAGGCAGTTTATGCAGTTGCTCCTCTCCATAACGCAGGTGCGGTGGATTACAGCCGGAGAAGAAGACATGTACCGGAAGCGCCTGTCCGCTCTCCAGAAGCCGCACACTCAGTTCATAAGCCGCCAGTCCTCCCAGGCTGTGTCCGTACAGCGCATAGGGACTCCCCTGAAGCTGGCTGCCCATATGCTGTACAAGATCGTCAATCAATGACTCCATACTGTCGCATAGCTTGGACCCGAACCGTTTGCCTCTGCCTGGAAATTCAAGGGGAACCACTTCGATATTGGCCGGCAGCAGGGTCCTCCATTTCAGATAGATGGCTGCGGAGCTGCCGGAATAAGGAATTGTAAAAAGCTTGATAGTCATAAGGAAGCCTCCTCTTGAATCACTTGCGGCTGTGTCCGGTTGTCCGTTAACACTGCTGGGTTTAGCGGGAACCACATTTTTAACAGTCTTAAGGCGGAGAACATCGTTCCTGTAATTGCGGTCATAATCATAGCCGGAACTATCGTAAACGGTGCCCATACGACAATAAATCTCCAGGGATAACCCCAAAAAAGCATTTTGGGTATATACCAGGTCACGCCCATAATAAGAGCGGCCAGGATCACCAAACCTGATGTCTTGGCGTATAGGGAGAAAGAAGGTCCCCTGCGCAGCCGTCTGCCATTGCGGATCAAGCGCAGATCCTTGACCCATGCGTAGAGCAGCCAGAGACATAGAGCCGTACAAATAAGGATCATGATCTGTCCTGCGAGATTCGCTGTGTCCATAGTATCCATGGGTGCGGCGGCAGGACTCAGATCTTGCTGCAAGGCATATAGTCCTTCGCAAATGGCGTAAGTCGCCGTCGTATTCCGGTTACCCAGAACAGCAACTCCGATTTGTTGGACTGGATCAAACAAGACGTACGAAGAGAAATTGGGATTATTGCCTCCGTGTGAAAAAAGGGTATGATCTCCTTTGTTAAATACTAGCCAGCCACCCCCATAGCGAAAAGATGTTATATACGGAGGAGTTAGTGTTGCCTTGACCGTTTCATCAGGAATCTGTGCACGGGCAATGGCTCCCCCAAGCGCTGAAGGCGCCGCTGCCGGGTTCATCTGCAGATTCAACCAGCGGGCCATATCCGTAGCGCTCGACAAGATGTAGCCTGCGGGTGTATTCCCGCGGTAGACGGGGGCTTGATACTCTCTGTTGCCGATAAGTCCAGGCTTGTAGCCTTGGGAGATTTCCTTGCCGCCTTGCAATATCGCCCTGCCTGCGGTTGTCAGCTCTAAACCCAAAGGCTGAAAGATTTCAGCGGACATATAAGATTCATAGGACATCCCGCTCACAGCTTCAATAATTGCACCAAGCACATCATAATTACCGGTGGAGTACAGAAATTGGGTCCCCGGTTTAGACCAGAGCGGCTGCTCGCTTAGTCCGCGCACCGTATCCTGAAGTGCGGTGTCTTCGGTGGACGGATCTATCTGCGCAACGGAATCACTGCCCAGCCCACTGGTCTGGTTAAGGAAATGCCCAACCGTTGGTTCGGCAGACTCCCCTCTTGCTTGCAGTGTTAACCATGGCAGATAGCGGGTTACTGGCGCTTCCAGGTCTACAAGCCCTCGTTCGACAAGCAGCAGCAGACCGACACTGGTGAAGGCTTTACTGTTGGAGCCAATTTCGAACAAGGTGTCTGGGGTTACCGGTATATTCCGGCTGGCATCAGCTTTTCCATACCCCTTAACATAAGTCTTGTCACCGCGAAGCACCGCTACAGAGACACCGGGAAGATCCATCTGATCCATCAGCTTAAGCACATATTTATCAACGGACTCAGCTGAAATCCCGCTATTAGCAGTATTTGCCGAAGCTGGCGGCATCGCAGCTATGCCAAGCAGCATACAGACACAGAGCATTTTGATTAGCAAGCGGTTCATGTTATTCCCCCCTGTTACTTGAATAACGAATCCAATTCCTCCTGCGTTATATCCACCGCATCAAAATCAGCGGGCGTCCAGCTTGGCTCCCTATGAACAGGCGGTTGACTGAGGAGTTCTGCAAAGTGGGCTTTATACCGCTCCATCCACTGCTCCATGACCTTGTCCGGCATACTGGAGGGAGAACGCAACTCCAGATACAGTATGCGCTTCAGAATATAAGCGTTGATCTCCAGTACGAATGGTGTTGCATTGTCTTCAGCTATATCCGGTCCTGTGGGTTCATTCAGAACACGCAACAGCCCATTCGCGTAATCCTCCTGAAATTCCCCAAGATAATTGAACACAATCCGGGGAACAGCCGGTGTAATCAGTCCCAATCCATAAGCTAAAATGCCATATCCCAGACCTTTGCGGGGCACCGCCCTGAACTGTTGGAGGATGTTATCCCTCCTCTCGATTACAGTTGTACCGGCCTGAGCGGTGATTCTGACCGGATACAGACTGGTGAACCAGCCAGTGGTACGCGAGAGATCCATGTCAGGGAATAAGGGCTCCCGGCCATGTCCTTCCAGCCAAATGACCTGCGTCTGCCAGTTCCCGGTATCCTGAAATGCCAGGGCAAGTGCAGTCTGCAGCAGCTCATGGGGCTGCAGACCGTTAATCTGCTGGCACTGTTCAAGCAATAGCCCCGTTTCAGCAGGGCTGAACGTCAGCGTACGAAGTGTTGTGCGTCCACTACCCGGTTGCCCAAAACAAAGCCAATGATCATCTGGGAGGTTGTAATTTCCATTCCAATATTCCAGCTCCCGCTGGACCAGCGGTTCAGCGCGTTCGCTCAGTGCCAGCGCCCAGTGCTTGAACGATGATGTTTTGGGCAGCCACTGGCGTTCTCCCCGAAGCAATCGTCCCAAATCCTCCAAAATAATCCGCCATGAGACACCGTCTATACAGACATGGTGAGCCGCTAGCAGCAGACGATTAGCACGTCCCGGCTCAATAATTAAGCAGGCGCGGAAAGGGAACTGATCCTGCTTAGTAAGGCGTATGCCTGCCTTCAGTGCAGAGGTATACGTCAGGAACTCTTGCTCCCGTTGTGTAGGATCAAATTCGGTCAAATCAAGTACATTAGGCTGAAACTTAGCCACAGAAAGTTCGTTGTTATAGGAGAGCTGCTGCTCTACAGAGTCATAATACAAGCGCAAGGAGTCATGGTTCTGAATCAACTGCCTTACACTGTCTTCAAGGGTATGCATGGCAATATCTTCCCGGATCTCCAGCAGCATCGATTGCAGATAGTAGTCTTCATTCGCAAGCTCACGGGAGAAGAACCACGACAGGATCGGTGTCAACGGGATGATTCCCTCCGGCGGCCCCTGTGTATGAACCTCTTTATCTTCAGTGAGATGCAGAAGCATTTCGCTAATGAGAGGATGATCCAGAATATCTGCCGCGCTGAGTTGAAGTCCTTGATTTTTGAGTAGGCTTGAAATCTGAATGGCTTTGATGGAATCCCCGCCCAGATTGAAAAAACGGTCCTCCAGGCTGATTTCCTTACGCTCCAGAACGGTCCGCAGTGCGGATAAAAGCCATTCAGTCTGGCCCCCCCCTTCGTACTCCTTGACCTGTACTGCGGCGTCATCTAGTTCTTGTGCAAGCTGTCTCCGATTGGTCTTCCCATTAGCAGTGAGCGGAATCTCTGTTCTAAAAATGATACGTCCCGGGACCATGTATCCAGGCAGGATGCCTGCTAGACGGCTGCGGATATTGAGCGCTGTAAGCGAGCCTCCGACAATACAGGCGACCAGTTCCATGCCGGGACCTTCACCCTCCGTCATGACAACTGCATTACGGATACCCTCCATCTCCAGCAGGTGATGTTCGATCTCTTCCGTCTCGATTCGGTAGCCTCTAACCTTAAGCTGGGTATCACAGCGGCCGATATATTCCATCACACCGCCTTCACCCCACCGGACCAGATCCCCCGTACGATACATCCGGTTGCCTTTGTTCACTGCATCCGGCAAGAAGCGTTCCGCCGTCAGCCCGGGTTGATGGACGTAGCCATCTGCAACACCGGGGCCGGAAATGTAGAGTTCTCCCTTCGCGCCTGGAGGCAGGGGCCGCAAATCCCTATCCAATATATATAGCTTCGCATTTGCAGCAGGTACTCCGATAGGCACGGTTGCTCCCTTGTCTGCTAAGGGATCATAACGGTAAATCATACAGCCTACGGTTGCTTCCGTTGGCCCGTATTCGTTATAAATAGCCAGAGTAGGACCGTAGGCTTGCTGAACAGCCGCCGCAAGACCGGTCTTGAGACTCTCCCCGCCCACAATCAGTGTCCGCAAGGCAGCATTCGGCCTCCGTTCTTGCCCCATAAGCGCAAGATGGGATGGGGTAAGCTTGATTACTGTAGCCCTGTTCTCGTTCAGAATCCGGCTCAAGGTATAGTCCTCGCCACTGGAGGGGTATATCCTCAACTGGGTGCCGCTGACTAGGGGTACGAATAAGGATGTCAGCGTCAGATCAAAGGCAATTGAGGAATAAAAGGCGAACACCTCGTGTTCCGAGGTCAAGTATTCTGCCGCTGCCCAAGTGATATAGTTGGCCAGGTTAGAGTGAAGAACTTTTACCCCTTTGGGTGCTCCTGTAGATCCCGAGGTATATAGAATGTAAGCTGTTTCTTCAGGCCTCGACCTCTGCTGTGCCTCCTGAGACAACGGCCTATGCCGGAGCAGATGCCGGGGATTGCGCGTGGGGATAAGCCAGCCGGAAGCCGGTTCCTCTGACAGATCGGTCAACAGGCATATTGCCCCCGAGTCTCGAAGCATATACTCCGCTCTGGCGGGCGGAACTCCGGGGTCAAGCGGCAGAAAAGCCGCACCGCACTGAAGAATCGCCAGGATTGCAATGACCAGTTCGGGAGAATGATGCATCCGTACACCTATTACGCCTGACACATGCGGGAATTCTGCGGTCAGTGCTGACGCAAGGCAATTAACCTGCTGCGCCAATTCTGCAAAGGTCTGCTGCTCCTCTGCACAGCTCAGGGCAATCCGGTTGGGATGGAGCCGAACCTGCTCTGCGTATAGATCCATAACCGTCTTTTCAAGTGAATAGTTGTGGATAGAAGGCTGATTGTAATGAATCAAGGTTTGTTTCCATTGCCTTTCGGTAGTCAGGGTCAGTTCCTTCAATGGGAGGTCTGGAGTATGCACCATCTGATTCAATACATGCAGGAGACAGTCCACCAGCGTTTCAGCCTCATCCTTGCCAATGATCTGAGTCTGGTAGTCCAGAGTGAACAATAACGTGCCATCCTCAGACCAGTCCTTGATCATCAACTGTACGGGATAAGCCTGCTCGCCGGAGTAGAACTCCTCATTGCTAATCCTCATGTTGTCCACGGTGGTTAACAGGTGGGTATTATAATAATTCACAGCGGCCTGGTATAGGCTGCCATGCCCATTTTTCCGCAGCTGAAGCTGCTGTGCAAGGAGATCGAACGGATACTTGTGATTAGCGAGATTACGTGAATATTCACGGCGTACCCGTTGTAAAAATGCCCGGATGGACAGGCCTTCCTTCAGATGCAGCGACAGCGGCAGATTGCCAGTGAACATGCCAACGGTTCCCTTGGTGTGAGAAGAGCGGTTGGATACGGGTATAGACAGGATTACATCTTCTCTCTGGTAATACCTTCCTAATACCAAACCGAATGCGGCAGATAAAAATAGGGGCAATGACACATTAAGCTCTGGAAGAATACGGGTAATCTGCTCTGTGGCCTGCTTGTCGAGCAGGCGGGTGTAACGTCTGCCGGCGGGAGCAGTGGCCCTTTTGTCAAATAGCGGTTCGGGAAGAACATCAAATTTGTTCTCCCAGAATTGTTTGTTGCTCTGACAACGCTGAGAGCTAAGGTATTGATTTTCGAGATCGAGATAAGTCAAATAGGAGGGTTCGGACACAGCACTGTCAGAGATGTCTTCCCTGCCCAGCGATTCATAATGTCCGAGAATTTGTCTGGTCAGCAGGTCCATGGACCAGCCGTCGCAGATGATATGATGGGCTTTCAGGAGAAAACCATTATTCAGCTCCCCCACCTTGAAGGTAGCGATGTGGTATAAAGGAGCATCGAAAAGCTCAAATCGTTGGGCCGCTTCGGTCTTCACCCACCTCTCAAAAACCGTCTGGGGATCGGCATATGAACTGAAGTCGTAGTGGGGCAACGGCTGTAGCGAATGAATATCCGCTACATATTGTTGCGGTTCACCGTCTTGTGCCTGCAAACGCAGGCGCAGGCCATCATGAGACTGAATCACATGCTGGATCGAAGTTTCCAAACGGGGGAAATCGAGCGTTCCGTGAATACGGACACAGCCACCAATATGATGTACGGCTGTCTGGGGATGAAGGCATTCGGTATACCAAATTCTCTTTTGGGGATGGCTTAAACGATGCAAGGCCTTATTCACAAGATCCATGTCAGTGTCCGCCTTTCGCAGATATAGAATTCAATCTCCAGGATTCAATGGATTCGGCTAATCGGGCTATCGTCTGCTGCTCCAAAAAAACTTCAAGTCTAAGTGTCACGCAAAGCTGTTCACATAGATGTGCATGTAAGGAAGCTGCCAGCAGCGAGTTGCCTCCCAGTTCATAATAGTTATCGTTGATTCCGATCGGGGCCACCCCCAGATACAGCTCCCAAGCTGCAACCAGCTCCCGTTCAACCTCTGTTCTTGGTGCGATGTATCCACCCAGCTGCTCTGGCCGCAAGTTGACGGGTTCCACCATGGGCTGAAGCGGTCCCGTAGTATCCAGTGCAGAATCATCACGCTCCACCCAGCAGCGTGTTCTTTCAAATGGATAGGCAGGCAATTCAATGCGGCGGCGGCGCTCCCCTTGATAATAAGCCTTCCAATTGACGGGGTAGCCTTCCATCCAGACTTTGCCGAGAAGAAGGTAAACGCTCTTCCATTCTGTGGTTCCATGACTCCCCGAAGATTCAGCGAGATTCATATCCAGCACCAGCCGATCGTTCTCATTCCTACTGCTGGTCTGTACTGAGGCTCCGTCTTCCAGGGCATCCGTGAGATACGCTGTCCAATAATCACTACTGCTCCACTCTGCATGAGTCATCTGGCTCCTCCCCGGAGGTGCTGCAAGCGGAACTTTCATCGGTCCCGTTCTCATACTGGAGACGCGTTGCCGGTAGCTTCGGACAATGGTATCCTGCGCCTCCCCCGAAGTTGCGAGTGCGGCTGTGTAGGAGCTGCCCAGATACAAAGCATCCTCATGAGTCAGGAGGCCACAGGCATAAGCGGCGGCAAATAAGCCGCTGCCTGTAACTTGGCAGCCCGAGGGATGGATTCCCCAGCTCTCCCAGAGTTTGAATAAGGAGATCTGCACGGTTAAGGCGTATGCGGCTTGTGCCTGCAATGCCTCAACTCCCTTGCTGAACCATTCCTCTGCCAGGTTGTTACCCTGCACGAAGTTGCTGTAGAATACCTTTTCCTCAGCCATCCATTCCCCAAGCTCAGGAGTCTCGAAACTGGATAGATCCGGGAAGTGGAACAAGGGCATGCCCGCAAGCTCAGGGGCATCTTTCTTCCCAGTCTCCCGTTCCATCCACTCTGTCTCCCCTCCACAGCCGTATAGCCAAATGGCCCGGTGCTCAAACAGCTTCCGTCCGGTTTGCAATGTAAAGGCTGCATCTGCTAACAGCTCTTCTGAAGCCGGGCTTAGAAATTGCTGCAAGGAGTGCTTTTTCCTCTTGAGCGCCTCTGCACTTTTGGCGGAGAGTACGAACAATTTGCTGCGCCGCAAGGAAGGTCCCTTCGGCAACGCCGGTGCTTCTTGCAGGATAACATGTGCATTGGTACCTCCAAGCCCGAATGAGCTGACCCCAGCCAGACGCCGTTGATTGGGGCTGCTCCACTCCAGCGGAACTGGATTCAGATAAAACGGGCTCTGGCCGGTCATCAACCTGTCATGTGGTGTATCTGCGTGAATAGCGGGTGGCAGTATTCTCTCTCGCAGGGCCATGACGGTCTTGATTAACCCAACGATACCTGCGGCTGGTCCCGTGTGACCGACGTTAGATTTAACCGAACCCAAAGCACAAAAAGCGTTTTTTTCAGTATGTCTGGCAAATACCTCATGCAGTGCTTCAAGCTCAATCGCATCTCCTAAAGGAGTGCCGGTACCATGAGCTTCTATGTAACTGATGTCCCTGGCGCTTACGTCAGCGTTCATTTGTGCGCGTTCAATAACCTGAATCTGACCTGTGACAGCGGGAGCTGTATATCCGGCTTTGAGGGCTCCGTCATTATTGACGGCAGAACCTTTAATAACAGCATAAATGGTGTCGCCATCCTCAAGGGCATCGCTGTATCGTTTCAGTACGACGCAACCTGCCCCGTCGCTGTATAGGGTTCCAGTAGCCTGCTTATCGAACGCCCTGAGATGCCCATCAGCAGACAACAACCCATTATCTTGATAGTAATAGCCGTTGGTTTGGGGAATGCCAAGTGTCGCCCCTCCGCATATCATCATGTCACTGGAGTAAGTGAGCAGACTCTCACACGCCAAATGTACAGCAACCAGCGAGCTGGAACAGGCAGACTGGACATTCAGCACTGGCCCGGTAAGGCCTAGCTTGTAAGCGGCCATCATCGCCGCATGGTCTTTCTCACTTGCGATCTGCATTTGGAGTTCGGAGGCTGCTCTGTTGCCATTAAGAAGCGGCATTAGGTTGAACATCTGATAATAGTTCGCGTACACACCAGCATACATCCCGATAAGACCCTCATAGGTTCCCGGATCACATCCCGCTGCCTCCAGTGCTTCCCAAGCCATCTCCAGCAGCAGACGATGCTGCGGGTCCATTAAAGACGCCTCTCTGATATTGAAATTAAAGAATGTAGCATCAAAATTCTCAATGTTCCGGATGTTGGTGTTTGTGCAAATAAAGTTGTGCTTTCCCTCCGCAGAAGTAACTTCTACTGTATCCTGTAAGGATGTGTCAGCAACGACCTCTTCGCCAGCCAGAATTAAATTCCAAAATTGGGAAACGGTATCAATTCCAGGCAGACGGATGGAGAGGCCGATAATGGCAATATCCGCCTTATTATCATCATATTCGTGCTCCAATGACATGAGATCACTCCCGTAATATTGCTTATATTCAATATCATTGTAGTATTAAAACTGATTTTGACGAGGGCTTGATATTACCTACTATACTATGAAAATATTTAAATAAATACCATACTTTAGGACTATATAACAATAAAAATTATTATTTTAAATTTAAGTTAAATAATAAAATAGTCTATGTATCAACAGCATTCGACGTCCGATTATGTCGTAATATGCCAGTAGTTAAATAATGCGCAAATTCCGGAAAGTGCTATTAGTATCAATTTAGGTATAGAGTGACTTCAAATTAATATGCTAGAATCGTAGAATCGTATAGCTATCCTGTTTTGAGAACGGACTGCATATTTCGCAAGCTTCACAATAACGAAAACAAATCAAAATCTTCTAAGACAGGTGTTGGATATGTCCAAAATTCTTGCTTTTAAGCTCCCGGAGCAGCTAAGTCTGGAGAGCTATGCTTATTTTACAGCACAGGTAACAGAAGAACGTCGTGCACGGCTCGCCCGGTTTTTCCATAAGGAAGATGCGTATCGTTCTTTATTTGGCGAGATACTGGTGCGTTACATCCTCTGCAGCCAGCTGGGTCAACGGAATGGAAATATTCAATTCGAGGAGAATGCATTCGGCAAACCGGGGGTGTCTGGGCTGCCGGATTTTGAGTATAATGTGTCTCATTCAGGAGATTGGGTGCTGATGATCTGGGGAATGAATGAGGGTTCTCTCGGAGTAGATATTGAGCAGATACGGCCTATAGATATTCAAATAGCGGAGCGGTTTTTTTCTGTGGAGGAGCGAGAGGCGTTACAGGGCAAGTCTGCCGGAGAGCAGCAGGATTTTTTTTATGACTTGTGGACATTGAAGGAAAGCTATGTCAAGGCGATTGGCACCGGGCTGTCCCGGCCACTTGATTCATTTACGGTACAGCAGCGTGAAGATGGCAGCTTTGGTCTGATCACACAAGCAGAATCAATGTACTTACAGACCTATACTATCGCCCCAGACTACAAAGCTGCCGCTTGTTCAAGCTGTTGCACACTGCCGGAAACAGCCACTTTTATTAAGCTCAGTGAGCTCTATAGATCTCTCTATTGAGGTTCACAATGTCTTGGTGCGAATATCCTCCAATAGCTTCAGTTATCATTATGTCAAAATCGTATATTATTTCATATTAAAGGTCTTCCGGCTTTATAAATTTCACCTCTGGATAGCTGTCATTGGGACCCTCAATCAGTTGTCCCCCTTCTCCTTTCAACTGCTTATTAAAGAAATCGAGGACATATTGATTTACGAGGTCTGATCCTCTTTTACCATTTATATCGCCTGTGATTCCAGTCAGTTTGATCAGCTCAGAATAGAATTGAAGGTCCGTGAAATTGAAGTGTTCGGTACCTTCAACATAAACTGCACGCCCTCCCTGATTGATCACATTTTTAATAATGTGCAGCTCTTCTGCAAGTTGTTTAGTGACTTCGTTATCCGGATTGGTATCCTTCTTAAAATCTGTTAACCAGTCTTTAAAGCTTCCCGATCTTATGAACATAAACGGCTTGTTTAGATCATCTCTATGTTCCACTTCGATCAGTGACCCGTCCATATTGACTCCGGCCTTGATTCTAGGATCTACATAAGTAGTATTAAACGCCGTTGCCCCCCCGAAGGAATGCCCCATTACGCCTAGATGATTTAGATCTATTTTTCCTTTAAACTGACTTTCGACTGCACCTGAATTTAGCTTTTCAATTTGGTTGATTACAAACTCCACATCTTTCGTCCATATATCACCAATTCTTCTGCGATCTTCTACGGTAGTCGTCTTGGTTGTATAGTCCGTTACACGGCCATCCGGAAAAATGGTAGCAAAGGTGCTATACGTATGATCGATGGTGACCACGATATACCCATGACTGGCGAGATTCTCGGCCTGTGAAGCATGTAGAACCCGACTGGTTCCCATACCGTGAGATAGCAGTACCACAGGATAAGGACTTGTAGAAGGCAATATTTCTACATTTTCATAAGAGTTGGTTTTACTATACTTCCAGTAATCGAATACAAAGTCTGGTAGGTTTAATGAATTAGAATAGGTCTGGATATACTTTTTGAACATTTCTTTATCTTTTGGAAAAAGAGCTTCACTCTTCTTGTTACTGCTATTTGCAGTAGGGTACCACACTTGAACCATTAGTTCCCTCTTATCGCTAGGATCTTCAGTTAAGATTTCATCTCTGTTCTGATCTGTAAAATGAAAGGTTTGAGTACCCACCTTCTCCGGACCTTCAAGCTTCGGCAAATGAAAGACTGGCAAGTATACAGACAAGCCGGTAGATATAACAAGCAGAATGACGATGATGGAAGATGAACTATATTTCAACAGCTTCCCTGCTTTTATATTCCCTATATTCCCCATCTTGCCTAAATGCCTGAGTATAACGATGAGTATGAGTAACACCGTCATCATGTATACCAAAAGCAACTGCCATCTGTATCCCTCTACAAATAATTGAACTACCAATATAACGCTGCTTCCTATTCCCAAAACCAGTCCTGTTGTCTTTGCCCCTCTTCTGATAAACAATAGATCTGCGAGTAGCGCGAAACAGGATAGAACTAAAAGTATCTCAAATATTCTCATTTGACACCCTCTCTTTCTACTTCTCCTTTTGCTAAGATGTAAGCTTAACCAATGAAAGTGTACTCCCCGTGACGTCAATATGAACTGAATATGAACGGACAAAAGAAATGAAACAAAAGCTAAAAACCCTCAGGACGCTAGGATCTCGTTCCTGAGGGTTCATCCATTGTATAATGTCTAATGAGCCATTATAAGGGAGGCTGCACCAATAACAGCTTCCCAAGCCGGATCACCGTTTGATCATACCAATCCGGATGCTGCCGGATATGCTCACTGCTCCGTTCATTGCCGGATGCCTCGAACACAGCCGCTTTGTCTGTCTTGCCGGTATCGACTTCGAAGCGGACCGTATGCTGCCCGTTCGGGAGCTCCGGCAGGAATACATACTGATTCCGGTTATGATCGTTGTATAGTGTGAAGCGATCGACAATAAAGGGTTCTCCGCCATCCACCGTCACCTTCAATCTGCCGGAATCAGGTCCTCCGATATCGAATAATCCGATACGGGTGCCCTCGAACTGCACCGTGACCGCCTCTCCAGGATCGGCTGCCCGCCACAGGCCGGGAAACAACCAGCTGTACTCGCGAGCTAGAGCAGAATCACCCGGTGTCAGATATGACCATCCTGCAGAAAAAGTAGTCAAACTATCCAGTGGCAGCATGGTCGCATACTCCCAAGGATTAGCGGGGACCAGCGGATTCTGAGGCAGGTGATGTACGAACCTTCCCGGCTGATCTTGTAGCTCTCTAATGAGCTCAAAGGACCGGGTGATCGTATCCGTGTAAATCTGGTGTCCTTCGGGAATGGTCGGATGGATCGAATCATGTGTGAAAATAACGGCTCCGGAAATAGATACGTCTTCTCTGGAGGTGAATATGAGTTGACCCTTCGACACCAGATGACTGACCGCTACGCCCAGATGAATCGAAGGAATACCATAATAGTCAGCCACTTCCTCTTGCATCAGAGCCCCCTTCTGGTATTCCCCGGCCTGAAATAAGGCCACATCCCGCTCCTTCAGCGTATACACGAACAGGATATCGGTAAACCGGCTCCGCTTGCGGATCTGACGGACAATCCCCTCGATCCGCGCCTTGGATTCGGGATCTCCGCCATCGTTACCGACAAATTCAACAAATACCAGATCAGGCTTGTGACGCAGTACATCTGTCTCCACACGGGCACAGCCGAGATCCGATCCTGTCCCGTTAATGCCTGCATTCACCGTGCGGATATCTGCCTGAGGATATTGCTCACGCAGCCAGTCTGCCGTCATGACCCTGTATCCTTCCGAACGCGTATTGCTGCCACCGAAATAGACGATGGTTACGGTATCCCCATTTTCCAGCTTCTGAATTACATTAGGCAGCCCTCTTCGGGGGAATGCTTCCTTCATCTCGACTTCACCTGACCTCACTTATCGTTTTTAGGAGCAAAGCATTTCACAGCAAATACTTCAAAATAAGGCGAACCATACGTTGCATAGAAATCGAAGCGGATTCGGGTGACGCCTTTGGCCTCCACCTTATGTTTATTCAAGGTGAGATAATTCCCCCGGGTGATGATGGTCCGCTCGCTTCCGTCTTCTAAGGTTAAGGTCATAACATAATCTTGGATAAGCGACTGGATCGGATCGTCGAAATGCTCCAGATCAAGCTGCGAATTGAACACAAGCTGGATTTCGTCCAGACTTTTGGGGCTGGCCCAACTGAATTCCAGCCATTCGTGTCCTTCCGTACGTTCAGAGATCCAGCTGTTCGGCAGACCATAAGGTCTGGAGAAGCCGTTGACGACATTCCCGGGATTGTACATATCCTGGGCGGGCAACAGATCCTTGAAGCAGATGCTCTTGTTGAATTTCTTCAGTCTGGACGGCTCTTCCGGTCTATAATAGAAGCTGACCGCTCCGGTCACTTTCTCTTCATTGCCATATACGGCAAGGCCCGCCGTACCTTCCAATACGATGTAGATTTTGTCGTCAGCCGGTTTCTTGCAGCCGAGGTCCAGCGTAATCCAGTCGTCATGACCGGCTGCAATCGCCAACCGGTAGTCTTTCAACTCGCTGTTGGGAATATAATTCTCCTTCCGGTCCCCGCCAAGCAGCTTCACATGCAGTGTTTCCGGATGCCCGGACTTATTTTTAATTCTGATCTGTACGCTGTCAGCCGCGGCTGTCTGAACCGGCAAGACCAGACATAACCCGGTCTCCAAGGAGATCTCTTCGGTGGGATGAAGATTGTCATAGCTGCGCTGAGACGAGGCCCGAATCGTTAATCCGTCCGCTAAGTAAGGGTCCAATTCCTCTTGCAGTCCTACAATGGTCTGCCCGTCCCGGAGCAGCAGCGCCTGCAGCTCCCCCATATGATCCTCAGCTATGGCCGCAGGGTCTATCTCATATTTCAGGCATAACGAAGCAGCCGTTCCAACCGCCTGACCCATACAACCGCAGGTTGCCATTACTCTGGTCGATCCGAAGGCCACATGGGTAGCACTTATATTGCGGCCGGCGAACATAAGATTAGGAATATTCCGTGAATATAAGCTGCGAAAAGGGATATTGTATAGTCCCGGCACGAAATTCCAGGCTGTAGCCGGTCCCTCATCATAGATGCCCTTATTCGCATGTAAATCCATATACCATCCGCCGACGGATACAGCATCTTCGAAATGCGGCTTTGCCGTAAGATCGTTCTGGGACAGCATGTGATCACCAATAAACCGCCTTGACTCCCGCTTTCCCGGAATCGGGCATACATAATCCAGGATGAGAGAGTCTACATCATCGAATTCGCCGCTGTTTTTGATATAGTCCCAAATTCCGTACACCAATTTCCGCAGCTCCAAGGCGATGTCTTCATTATCCTTGATAACATCCAGATGCCCGCCGTATTCCAGCCACCACAAGCCGCCAAGCCCGTTGATTTTTCTGGGAAAAGCCCGGTGGTTCAAGCCTTTTCGGATACTATCGAAAAAAGCCAGCTTCGTAATATCATACGCAAAGCCAGGCCTCTGGTAGGGAACAGAATATCCTACGTCACGGGCTTGAAACAGGATCGTATCGCCCATGGTGTAATGGTCCGCCACTTCAGGCGCCAATTCTTCCCCGTATTCATGCTTCGCCTCTCTCCCCCGCCGGAAGAGCGCCCCTGCCTGATATCCGACAATTCCATCTCCCGAACAATCAATATAGGTCCGGCTTTGGAAACGGAATTTCCGCTCCGAAGCTAATTGAAGGCCATCCACCCACTTAATTCTGCCGTTCTCCATGCCCGTGTCATGCATGCTTGTATTCAGGAATAGAGAAATGTTAGCCTCACCATAGACCATGTCAAGCAAGACCGTATCCGATAGCGACAGCATTAGCTTCTTGTTGTACAACGGATTGTAGTGGAAAATCTTCAGTTTGAGTTCCTCTACCAATCCGCCCTCGCGTGCATAATAGGATGGACTTTTCCCGAGATAGGCCGACCCGTTGATATGAACCCTGACCTCGCTGCTCGCATTCCCCCCAAGAACCGGGCGGTCATTAATTAGGGAGACCTGCAGCCCTTGGCGTGCGGCAGCGATGGCAGCGCAGATCCCGGCAATCCCTCCGCCTATGACAGTTACATCTGCTTTAATAAGCTCCATTTTGATAACCTCCATGATTAGATCCTGCTCTCATGGTAAGCTTTTTGAAGAGCTTTTTTTTACATGATTTCACGAAAAAATTATACAATTGTTGCAATGTTATCTGGATTCATACCGCGTCATTTTTATCCGGTATTGCTTAGGCGTATCCCCGGTGTATTCTTTGAATAATTTGCAGAAATAACCTTCGTTCACAATCCCTACTTCCTCGCACAATTCCAATATTGAATAATCCTGAACATTTAACAGCTCAAGAGCTACATGGATTTTTTTACGATTGATGTAGCTGATAACGCCTTCGTTCATTGTTTTTTTGAATAAGCTGCTGAAATACGATGGGGCTAAATTCACTTCCTCGGCAATCGCCTCAAGCGTTAATCTCTGTTTCAGGTTTTGCTCTATAAACCGGATAGCACTCATGATCTCTACTCGATGTAAAAGCTGGCCGGCATGTACATATTCATAGGTGAAGTCACCAATATAGGCAAGCTGCTCCCGGAAAGACATACATTCTATGGGAAACTCCGCTACTTCCGTGGTCAGCTTGTTCCCTGATTTAAATTTCACAGTAATGTCTCTGTACAAGTCCCGCAGCATAGGCGCCATGATGGATTTATGGATTTTATGGTCTGTAACCCACTGGTTCAGCTCCGCAAAGGCTTGCTCCAGCTCTTCCTTGGAGACCTTTCTTTTCACCCCGGCCAGAAATTCAGCCAGCTTCTGCTGAAATTCCTCTTTTCTGTCATTCTGGTATTGGAAGCGATGCATAGGTGTTTGTACGGCCTTCTCCGTATGATAATAGAAATCGTCACTCACATGGTGTGCTTCCGTGTACGCTTGTTTGATAGATTCCCAGCCCCGGTGCGGCCCTCCGAAGGCGACAGATACCCTTTGATTCAAATATTGGTCCAAATGGGAGACGATCTGTCCCCCTAATGCCTGGCAATCATATTCCGTCTCCAGATCACTGCGATTATTCTCCCAGGACAGGAAGCCAATAAAACGGTTATCGGATAGATCCGCAGCTACACCACTGCCGCCATTCATCACCGTTTCTTCGATGATATTCGTAATCGCATATCTCAAGATGTTCTGATCAGAAGCTGAATACGCGTTCCGGAAGCTCTCATACCGATTCATTTCGACAATGAAGCAGCGATAGTTGGCTTGAAAGAAATGAAACTGCATGCGGTTGGCAAAATCCGATGCCCGGTGCGAAGGAATTTCGCCCCTGATCAGCTCGTTGAAAAATTGCTTGCGGACTCTATATTTATTTTCCAGCACGGATACGTTTAACGATTGAAATTCCGCTTCTTTTTTCTTAACCTCATTTAGAATTCCGGCCGCCTTATCCAAAGCCCGGTTCAAATCGGCTTCCCTGAGCGGAACCTTAACAATGTATTCCAGTACGTTGGCTTGAATCGCTCTCTGGGCGTATTCAAAGGATGAATAAGCGGTCAAAAGAATGAACTGGGTCCGGGGAAGCATGGGCTTCAGCTGCTCAATCATGGAAATCCCGTCCATTCGCGGCATAACAATATCAGAGATCACGATATCCGGCTTAAGCTTTACGATCTCCTCCAGCCCCTCCAGCCCGTTACTCGCTTTGCCCACCAGATGAAATCGCCTGTCCCTAAGGGAAAGCTCATGAAAAAACAATTCCAGTCTCTGAATGATTAGATCCTCATCGTCAACAATGAAGCAGGTGTAGTCTCTCACAATGATGCATCTCCTTTAAACAAGCCTGCCGGGAATAAGGCCTGAACACGGGTAATTTCCTTGGGTATGCTTATGATTTGGAGTCCGAACTGTTCTCCGTAGTGCAGTCTGATCCGGTCATGAATATTGTTTAATCCGATTCTTTTCCGTTTCACTTCCACATCACTGGGTTCTGAGATTAGAACATGCTGGAGCTTATCGCTTGGAATACCCTCGCCTTGATCAACGACTTCTATGATGACCCTGCCGCGCTCCCTGTAAGCGTGAATAGTAATAGGGCCTTCGATCCCCCCTCCGTTATAACCATGGAAGATGCTATTCTCTACAAGCGGCTGCAGCAGCATTCTGAAAACAGGAAAGTCTATTAACCCTGCTTCAATATCTTCAATTAATTGGAAGTTTCGGTTATAGCGGATGTTCTGGATCGCGATATAGTCCGATACATTTTGCAGTTCCTGACGCAGTGAGACCTTCTCCGAAGCGTCAGCTATCCCGTATTCCAGGATTGAAATCAGAGACTCGATCACCACATCTACTTTCTCGATTTGTCCGAGCCGGATGACATTGCTGATAGAACCCAGCGTGTTATACAGAAAATGAGGGTTGATTTGAGACTGCAGCACTTGAATTTCTAGCTTGCGTTCCAGTTCATTGTGAAGCTCTGCTCCCCGGATCAGCTCCACAATCTGCTGCAGCATACGGTCGAAGGCCCGGGAGAGATCTCCAAACTCATCGTTCCGGTTAATAGATATCGTAGTTGTCAGAAGGCCTTGCTCCACCCGCTTCATTTTTGTTTTGAGTGCATAGAGCGGGGTCCTTATATATTTGGCAATGACGAAGGATACGAACAGGCTTAAGAGAAAACCTGCGGCCAGAAGCTCGATATAATAGGTTTCCAATCTGGACAAAGCCGCTTTCAGGCGAGATTCATCGTTGATCGAGAGGATGGTCCAGTTGAATTTCTCCGTCGGTTTCTTCAGAAGGGAGACGGGAATCCCCTCCCTCGTATGCAATTGAAGGCTTGATTCTGCAGTATCCAGAATTTGTTCCGCTGACGTTTCACCGATGGAGAACGTATGGTCCTGAATATTCAGAGGGCCCTTATTTTCCGAGAATCCGGCAATGATTTTGCCCGATGCGGTGATTAGAGCCAAATTCATTTGTTCTTGCCGATTAATCTTGAACAGGGTTTCTTCAATGGCATTGAGATCCAGATCTACCGCAATGGCTATAGGAAACGGAGCGCCGTTCAGATATCGGACCATTGTCACTGTCCAGCCGGAGTACTTGGATTTGTAAGGGTCGCTGACAAAGGTAGTCCTTCTGTCCTTGTCAGCCGCAGCAAACAACGGTTCTCTTTCCGCTAAAGGTTCATCGAATATCCGGGTAGGTGTGCTTCCGCCTAGAATGGATAAATCGCTTTTGATCAGATATATATTACTGACGTAATTACTGTTAAGTTCATACAGCACTCTTAATTGCTTTTTAATCACATCCGTATTGTTAATGTTGGCCTTCACCGATGATTCGACCGAGAACAGGATCGTCTGGAAGGAGGAGAAATTAACGGTGAAATACTGGTCTATCTTGTCAAGAATCTGGTTGGTGTAATACACATCCGTGGTTCTTATTTCCTTCTGGACATAACGGTAAGACAACTGGCTGATCAAGATGATGCAGCTTAACACAAAGGCAAACACGATTAAAAACAATTTCAAAGGCAAGCTGATTCTTCTTCGCATGGATCATCTTCCTTCTGCATCTGTATTGAACAAATCATAGCATATGACAACAAAGAGAGGGGCTAAGGTTAGCCGCTCTCTTCGTTTGATTTTACTTGATTAAGCCTGCTTCTTTGAATTGTTTGATTACAGATTCCTTATATCTCTGCATGTCAAACTTGGTCTCCAGTGTATCGAGGAAATTATCCCAGTTCGACAGAGGTTCTTTGCCAGTCATGAATTTGACCAGGCTCTCATTAATGTAACGCTGGCGGTCGGCTGCCAATGAATCATTCGGGTCTTCAGTCAATAGATTCCCGGGCAAGGTAGCCGCCACATATTGCTGGTTGTTCTCAAAAGCTTCTGCCGTCTTGGGATTCTGGAAGCTGAAGTACTCCGCATCATCCCCGCGGCGCGGCATTCTATAATGATCGACCCATAGGTACTTTTCTTTCATATCCTTCGATAATTCGGAGGTTTTATTTTTGATCTTGCCGTCCACCACATCCCAATGAATCCCTTTGATCCCGTATGCAAAATTCGGATAGGCTTCCTGGTCCGTGAAGAAATAATTCAGCATGGACAAGATGCGGATGATTTTCTCCTTATCCGCTTTTTTGGAGATGGCCCATGAATTGCCCTGGAACGATTTTCTCTCTACAATCTGATCACCATAAGGACCTGTCATTGGAGGAATCACGATCCATTCCGGCACCTCTCCGCTGATTTCTTTCATTTTCTGCTGATAATCCGGTTCCAGCCTGCGGGCGTCTCTGATCATGAAGCCGACTTTCCCCTTAAATAGCTTTTGGTCGAGCAAATCGGGCGTGTTCATCGTCACCCAATCCGGATCTACAACCTTGGCTTCCATCATTTTATGGATATAGGCGAGCGCTTCTTTCATTTTGGGGTCGGTAAACAGGAACACCGGTTCATTGTCCTTCACATCAATGGCTGATGGCGGATTGACGCCGAACATCCACATCAGGCTATCGAAGCCGTAGGTTTGCAGATTGCCTTCTTTATTCATACCGCCTATGAAGCCGTACGTATCGTTTTTGCCGTTACCGTCCGGGTCCTTCTCTGTAAAGGCTTTCATAACTTCAAAGAGCTCGTCAGGTGTCGTGGGCACTTCCATATTCAGCTTGGTCAGCCAGTCCTGGCGGATGAAGTAGCTTCGGCTGATCCCGTTCACATTATCATAACCGGGAACCCCAATGGTTTGTCCCTGATAGGACACCGCCTCCCAGGAGTCGCTGCTGAACCGTTTCTTCAATTCAGGGAATTGATCCAGATACGGTGTCAGATCCGCAAGAACACCTTGATCATAATATTGCGCGAGATCCGCCCGGCTTTTCAAGAAAATCAGATCCGGAATATCTCCGCCGGCAATGAGCGTATTTAATTTAGTCGTTGCTTGCCCGGATTGAGGAATCATCATTTCCAGGTCGATGTTGACGGCTTTCTCCAGCATTTGACGCTGGATATCTTCTTCACGGGGAGGAATCGGAGCAGCAGCATTGAACGTCCCCTGGTTGAACATCGAGATTTTTAGTTTAGTTTTAAAGGGACTCGACGGGTCTTGTGAATTACCTGGAGCTGTCGATGTATCCTCTTTAGCTTCCCCACATCCAGACAACACCGTTCCCACCCCGACCATTGCTGCCAGAATAGCCAATGAAATCGCTTTACGTTGCATAATGACCTCTCCTTTGCTTCTATATTATCACGGTTTCCCCGTAACAACTCCGGTTGAAATGCTTTTTAACCTTTGACCGACCCCAAGAGTACACCTTTGGTGAAATGCTTTTGCATAAAGGGGTAGACGATTAAGATCGGGACGGTAGTCACAACAACTGCAGCCATTTGCACTGCGAACGTACTCACCGCTCCGGAATTGGCAAGCGAATCAGCACTTTGGGTGGCGACGTTAAGCAGGATGTTACGCAAGATGACTTGAAGCGGCATCAGGCTCGAATCATTGATATACACAATAGCATCGAAGTAACTGTTCCAATGCCCGACTGCGTAGAATAAGGAGATGGTGGACAGGACGGGCAAGGACAGGGGTAAAATGATCCGCCATAACGACTGAAGCTCACTTGCCCCGTCTACCCTCGCTGATTCCTCGATTTCTGCGGGCAATTGCTCGAAAAATCCTTTGATGATGACCAGATTAAAGGCACTGATGAGCTGTGGAATGATCAGTACCCATGGACTGTTCAGCAATCCCAGCGAGCGGACTAATAAATAAGTCGGAATTAATCCTCCCCCGAACATCATCGTGAAGACAATGAATAGCAGGAATGGGCTTCGCCCCGGCAAATATTTTTTGGATAAGGGATACGCTGCAATTACCGTAAAAAACACATTCAGCAAAGTGCCTACAATCGTCCGGAATAAGGTGATTTTATAGGCCTGCCCGATGCCATGAGAGATGAATACTTCTTTGTAGGCTAGAAAGGTAAAGGTCTCTGGTATAATCACAATTCCTCTTCTTAGCACTTCCGATTCCGGGGTCACTGAGACTGCAACCACATATAGAAAGGGGAGTAAGCACAGCAGGGATAGCAGAATCAGAATAAAATAAACGACGGCTTGCCAGACTTTTTCCCCGATTGTTAAATTGATCATTTCGATCACCCCCTCACCAGATTTGCCCGTCGAATTTTTTGGCGATCTTATTCGCCGTCAGCACTAAAATAAATCCGATGACCGCTTTAAACAATCCTACAGCCGTAGCCAGGCCAATCTTAAGCCGCTCAAGCCCTTCCCGGTATACCCAGGTGTCGATAATGTCGATCTTCTCCTGATTGAAGCTGTTGGCAAACATGAATATCTGGTCAAAACCAGCATCCAGGATATGGCTTAACTTCAGGATCAGCATCAGAATCATAACTCCCCGAATGCCGGGAAGGGTTACATGCCAGAGCTGTCTCGATTTGGAAGCGCCATCCATTCTAGCCGCTTCATATAGACTTGGATCGATTCCCGCTAATGCGGCAAGGTACAATATTGCTCCCCAGCCAATATCCTTCCATATTTCAGATAAGATAATCAGCAGTCTGCCCCAGGCAGGTTCTGTCAGGAAGGAGATAGGCTCCACTCCAGCTTCCTTCAAAATCATGTTAAACAGACCATCCCCCGGGGCTAATAAAGCCACCATCATTCCATACACAATGACCCATGACAGAAAATGGGGTAAATACGTGATCGTTTGGACGATTTTCTTAAACCATTGGGTATACACTTCGTTAAGCAGCAAAGCCAGAATGATAGGAGCGGAGAAACCGAACAACAGCTTATAGAGCGATATGATAATCGTGTTTCTCATGATGTCCCAGAAATAAACGCCGTTCATAAAGTCTGTGAAATTCCTAAATCCCACCCACGGGCTATCCCATAGTCCTAAAGCCAGGTTATAGTTCTTAAAAGCAATCACGATTCCCGCCATAGGAATGTATTTGAATACGGCAAAATAAATTAATGCCGGGAACAAGAGCGCGTACATCACTTTATACTTTTTTATCGTCCTTATCCATGAGTTCCGCTTTTTGGAGAGGGGAATGGCGTCCGCTGCCAATTTCGCTTGCATTTCATCACCTCGTCTCTATTTATAGTTGTATAGTAGCACCCCCTACCCGGACAAATTTCTGTGATTTCAAGAATTTCTTATAAGATATTAATCTGAATTATGAATGAAGGCTGATTACGAAAAAACCCTCAGGACGCTAGAATCGCGTTCCTGAGGGTTCATACATTGTATATTACTTCAAGCTAAACCGCGCCGAAATCTTTTTCTAAGTTCTCTACAACTAGCTTCATCCCGTTAGGCTCTGTCCTAAGAGTATCCGTTGTGATCTTTAACACACACCACAAATGAATGATCAAATGGAATCAACATTAGGCTGGGCCGCTTCTTGCTCCTCCAGCAGCCGTTTCAGCTTTTGGCGTTGGCGCTTTTCCCGTTGACGGCGCTCTTTGTCCTCCTCCTTGAGCGCTTTAAGCAGGGAGAAGCACATGCCGATCAGAACAATGGCAAAAGGCAGCGCAGCTACAATGGAAGCGGTCTGAAGCCCGCCTAATCCGCCGCTAATCAGCAGCACTACAGCGATGGAGGATTGCAGAATTCCCCAGGTTAATTTGACTCTTGCGCTAGGGTTCAGCTTGCCGTCTGAGGTCAGCATGCCCAGTACAAAGGTAGCCGAATCGGCTGATGTAATGAAGAAGATCATAATCAGGATCGTAGCTATTAACGATACAAGGGTGCCTAAGGGCAATTGCTCCAGCATGACGAAAAGGGCGGTGGTCGTATCTCCTTTAACGGCTTCAGCCAGCTGGACACCGTCGAACAGCTCCATTTGCATGCCCGTTCCGCCAAATACCGAAAACCAGACGAATCCGAACAGACTCGGTACAATCAGCACGCAAATGACAAACTCCTTAATGGTTCTTCCCTTGGATACCCTCGCGATAAACGTTCCGACAAAGGGTGCCCAGGCAATCCACCAGGCCCAATAGAATAATGTCCACGCCCCGACCCAGGTTCCCTTGGAAAAAGGCGTTAGCCTCAAGCTCATATTGACGATGTTTTGCAGATAACTGCCTAATGTGGTTGTAAAGGTATCAAAGATAAACGAGGTTGGACCCGTTATCCATACGAACAGCATCAAAAGAACGGCGATCACCAGGTTGGTGTTGCTGAGGATTTTGATTCCCTTGTCCAAGCCGCTGGTAGCGGAGATGAGGAACAGCACGGTCACTACCGCAATAATTGCAATCTGAGCGGCTACGGTGTTCGGAAGTCCGAATAAATAATGCAGACCTCCGTTAATCTGCAGAGCCCCGAGACCCAGCGAAGTCGCTACCCCAAATATAGTGGCAATCACCGCCAAAATATCAATGGCCTTGCCCAGCCAGCCGGATACCAGCCGCTCCCCGAGTAGAGGAATAAACGCTGAGCTGATCAAGCCTTTGTACCCTTTGCGGAACTGGAAATAAGCAAGTGTCAATCCGATGACGGCATAGATGGCCCATGGGTGCAGTCCCCAATGGAAAAAAGAATAGCGCATGGAGATCCGTGCAGCTTCTGTCGTCCCTCCCGCTACGCCCTCCGGCGGAGATAAATAATGGGACAGCGGTTCAGCCACTCCCCAGTAGACAAGCCCGATCCCCATTCCTGCGCTGAATAGCATCGACAGCCAGGAGACTGTGGAATATTCCGGTTCATCGTCATCGTCACCCAGCCGGATACTGCCAAACCTGCTGAAGGCCAAATAAAAAGTGAAGATCAAGAAAAACAGAGTCGCCAGCAAATAGAACCAGCCGAAATTATGAATGGAAAAAGTGTACGCGGCATTAGCGGTACTGGCCATCTGGTCAGGCGCCACTGCTCCCCATATTGCAAAAATCGCTACGATAGTAATTGAGATGATAAAAACCATTAAATGAACCTCCATGAGTAGTGTATGTATACAAAATAAACAAAAAAAGCCTCAGGAACGCATAAAAGGCTTCCTGAGGGTCCATCCATTGTACTTTTCCGTCAGGGTCCTGCTCAGTTCTGTCTGTTCTCCACCGATTTCATACGGTTCTGGTCGTCAGGCACCCGGTCATGACTGAATTCCTGACCTGCTTCTACTTCCCCGTCTTCGGATACAGCCCGGGCAAAGGTAGTGAACTGTCTCTTCTCCTCGTCCTGCTCATGCTTCAGCTTCAAAAGCTCCTTCGGGTCCTGAGTTGTCATCACGCTAACCTCCTGAGAAATCTATTCATGCTGTTTATCTGCACTATAGAAGTTTTTCCATACTATCGGGGTGCTTATGCACGAAGATTGGAGAATGCGCTCTACTCCTTCACTTTTATTAGCACTCCGTCCCTATTCTCATAGCTCCTCTTTTCATTTTTGTCGATCTTGTTCATAATCTCTTCTTCCAGGTTAATCCCCAGAATCTCCGCCAGTCCAATCAGGTAGATGGCAACGTCAGCCAACTCTTCACCGAGGTCGTCTTTCTTCTTCCGGTAAGCATCGCAGGCCTCAGACAGTTCGCCGTGGGTCAGGCAGAATTCCTGATAAATATCTGTGATATTGAACCCCTTTTCCAGCTTGTTCTGATACACTCTCTTCTGGAGTTGTACTAAATCAATCACTGTGATCACTCCTATCTTCTGTCTTATTGAACTAACTTATTGAACTAATCCCATATGCTTGCGCAAATGCACTAACATCATGGGCTGGATTCGCTGGGCTTCGGCGATATTCTCATACAGAAGGTGGCTCTTGCCTGCCTGGGTAAACGACTCACGTAAGGCTGCGATCCTTCCTTTTTTGAGATCAAGGAACTGGAAGTCCACCTGCTTCAGATGCTCCATTGCGGTCAAAGGCTCTAACTCCTTCGCGGTCACAGCTGCTGAAATCTCTCTTAGCTGTAACATTTCAAGCTTCGTTGCGGTCCATAAAGGATCAATATCCTCCAGGGATTTCATCTGATCGAGTTCAAGCTGTATGAGCCCCGGCATATTCGAAAAGTCACACAAAGCCGCAAGCTTCGGCAAGGATAAGTGCAGGTATGTAAGATTGCTCATGGACTCCAAAGCACCCACCTCCGTTAAGTTACGGATAGCCGCCAGACTCAGCATGGGGACTGTAGAATTTGCAAGCGCCTCCAGTGATCCTTTCAAGATGGAGTCATGAATGAAGAGGCACAGTAGCTTTGGCAACCGGCGCACAAATTCCAGCTCATGAATCGTAGTCCGCAAGATTAAGGTATCCAGGCTGGAAGCATCGCCTATCGGCGTTAAGTCCTGAAATGGTCCATGGACCGAGAGATATTGCAGCTGCTTGAAGCTTGCGAGAAAGCTTAGGTCAATCGGCTTTTTGGCCGAAATGGATAAAAACTGAAGCCGCGCTAACTTGCCAAGCACACTCAGATCCACACTATGAAACAGATTCAACTCTAAGGCTGTGATGTGCTGTAGTTCCGCTAAAGTCTGCAGCAATTCCTCCGGATAGCGCACTTTCCCGTCCACTTGGCTAATTGACAAGACCAGATCCGGGCGTTCGGCAAATACATGCTGATCTAATTCCTGCAGATCATGGAGCTTGTCCACATCGATGACATACGAAATAAGCGCCCGTTCGCGCAATTGCTTCACCGCTGTACTCATTTTACTTTTGGTCCAAGGTGCGCCGTTCATAGAACTAGTCCATACTCCCATTCCCGTGATCCCCCGTTCGTTTGGATATGAAAAGTCCCGCCTGTTTGTGGCAGACGGGATTTTGACTAAGCCATGCTTATAGAGCGACAGCCTTATAACTTGCGCACCACGTAGATGAGATTCATCCCACAATCAAGCGTGCCAGGTAATTTGGTGAACGCAATTTCTTGTTCGACAATCAGCTTCCAGAATTCCTGGTCCTCCCGGGCATTCTCCAAGGCAGCGTCTCCAGCTTGCGTATATAGTCCAGCGGAGCTTCTCTCCAGAATATTAACCGGAAACTGGGCAAATAAAGCATCTAATTCAGCGCTTCTCATCATATGGACGTAATGCTTGCTCGGAACGGGATAATGCTCTTCGTCTTGTATCCCTGTGTTCATGATCCACTTGGTAGCTTCAATGCCGAACTGGTCTTTCTCATAACGGATGCCGTCCAGATAATACATGGAAGAGCCGATGAAGCTCATGGAACCCAGAATCAGTATCCCGTCCGGCTTCATTACTCTTAGCAGCTCCCGGATTCCATCCGTCTCTTTGTCCAAGAGATAATTAATTACACCGCCGATACATACCACAGTGTCGAATGAAGCATCTTCAAACACGCTCATATCCAGCACATCTAGTACATGGTACGCCTTGATTCTGTCCGCCAGGGACAGCTCTTGCATTTTGGATTGATTGAATTCAATCTGATGGCTGGACAGGTCAGCAACGGTCAATTCTGAACACATGGTCACGAGGTCCTTAGTATACCTGCCTGAACCTGCACCAATCTCCAGCACGGTATCTGTAGGCTTAGTGTAACGCTGAAGAATATCCAGATGCACCTGATACAAAAGCTCGCCTGGCCCATCCTTCGTAAGCCGTGTCCATTCACGGTCACCATAGGTGTCATACCGGGTTCTCGGGATTTCGGGGTTGTAGCTCATGAAAGCCTCTCCTTTTCATATTCAATTGGAACATCGGAGTAATGCCGCTAATGTCGCTAATATCGCCTGCACTCATACAACCACCACCTCCTTGGAATCCGTCTGCACCTATTATACTAAGCCTCGGCTCATTTGGCATCCTAAATTTCCCAAACTAAAGTTTCCAAACAAAAGTTCCTCAGTGTGGGACTACCGTGACTCCGGAGAAGTTTTGGGCTTGAGGTCCTCTTTCGTCTAAATTTTCTGCTTCTCCACCATCTTGTAATATAACCCCTGTTGGGACAGTAGTTCTGCCGGACTTCCTTGCTCAACAATGCGGCCCTTATCCACGACCAGGATGACATCTGCATTCTTCACGGTGGACAGCCTGTGCGCGATTACCAGGATCGTCGGCTTCCCCTTCAGGCTCAGCAGGGTATCGTTCAGGTCACTCTCTGTCAAGGCGTCGAGAGCTGAGGTGTACTCATCCAGCATCAGAATCCGGGGTTCACTCATGAAGGCCCGTGCTAATAGAATCCGCTGGATCTCGCCGCCGGAGAGATTGTCGCCGTGGTTCTCCACCTGCTTGTCATATTGTTCAGGCATGGATAGAACAAATGGGTCTACATGGGCAAGGTTAACAGCAGTGCTGAATTTCCGCCATGTCTCTTCATTCATGTCTTCCTTCTGCAAAGGATAAATAATGTTGTCAAGAATGGACTTGTTCCATAACACTCCCTTTTGCGGGGAATAGCCGACATATCGTCTTAGTTCATGAATGTCCAGTTCTTGGATCGGAACGCCGTCCAGGCAGATATCTCCTTCATCCGGCTCTATGAACCTGTGGATCAGCTCGAATATCGTAGATTTTCCTGAGCCGCTTAATCCAACAATCCCCACGAAGGCTCCTGGCTGAATCTCCAGATTAAAGTCCGTGATCCCAAAAGAATCTGCCGGAGCGTACCGGTACGAGACATTCCTCATCTGCAGGAGGGGGACACGGCTATAGTCAGGAGCGTTAGCTCCCGATCCGATTTTCTCCAGTTCAAGGATGTCATTCAGGTTGTTAATAATGACCGTCATCCGGCTCCTATCGATGTTCAGCGTTAACAGCGACTTGAAAATGTGATACAGCCTTGGAAGAATCACAATGAAGGCCAGCAATGTGCCTGGTGAGATGCGGCCTTTTAGAATCAGGAACAGACTATAGCCGTAAATGATGCCCGTAATGATGGAAATGACCGTATCCGCGACCAGGTTCAACACCACATGATGAAATAGCCTGGACTGTCTGGATATCCTCCACGCCTCGTCATTCCACTCCCTCCAGCGCTTCTGCTCTGCCTGATGTCCGTTACACCTGTGGACCGCCTTCAGATTCGTGAAGAAATCATTCAAATAATTGATGCCCTTATCCAAAATACCATGATACTGCTTATCCAGGCGCTCTGTCTTGCTCCTGAAGCGCTTGAAGCCGTACATACATAGAGGGAATGAGAGGATGGCCGCGAGTGTAAGCTCGGTACTCATCGAGAACATGATCCACAGGGTAGCGATCAGCAGAATAGCATTCGATACCATGGACATCAGGGTGTCTACCACGAAAATTTCACACAGCATCCCCACCTGCAAAGTGATCCGGTTGATGATTTCGCCCTTGCCGATGCTGTACACGTTACTTGGCCGGGTCTGGAGTACGTCAGAGAACAGCCGCAGGCGCAGATTCTTGGATAAATGGTTACCCAACTCATTATTGTAATAAGAGGTGACGCTGTTCAAGGCGGCGTAGATTACGGGAATTAGAATAAGCAGGAGCATATAGAATGCAGCCGTCCCGATCTGCTTGTCTGGCAGGATGTCGTCGAACAGGTCTTTGAACAGGAGGGGCTGAAGAGTCGAGACCAATGCGGCTGAGATATTGAAGAATAGAATCAAAAAAAGAGTTCTCTTGCTGTCAGACAATATCTCCTTAATCAATGTCCGGGTCGGATTCATAGGCATGCAGAACCTCCTTCAAAGGGCGCAGATTATGTAATCATAACGGATCGGGAAGATGGAATTAACCTGCCTAATAATAGTAAATCACCTTACATATTATAGAATTACTGTCGGTTTACGGTCGCCAAAAAGCCAGCGTCCATGAGGGTTCGCTGGCTTCTCAGTTCTTGTATGAATTACTTTCCTTCCTCCGCCCGCCAGATCCCGGCCGCTGTAGACGAGAATCCGCACTTTTCATAGAATTCCTTATGCTCACGGCTATAAGTGAGGGTAACAATTTCCAATCCGCGTAAGGTGGATTCAGCTAATAGTTTTTTTACGAGCTGCTGTCCTACTCCACGCCTCTGATAATCTGGATGGACGATAATGTCCTCCATATACCCGTGCTCCAGACCCGTTCCGGCAACATAGCCAAAAGCGATGAGTCTCCCTTCGGGATCTCTGGCTCCCGCCCAGAAATTGCATCGCTGAAACAGGGCTGGATAGTCAGAGTCTCTTCTTGACCAGCCCACGGCTTCTCTTAAACCGGGAACCTCCTCCGCGCGAATGTCCAAGTTAATCTGAATCATTTTCCAGATACAACACCTTTGCTTTTTTGTCGTAGGCAATCAGTTCCGCGTACCGGCCCCAGTCGATCAGGATATCCAGTTGAAGTGCGGCTTCCTCTGCCTCAAAATGCTTCTCAAAAATCTCCACGAAAAAGGCCCGTTCCATCTTGTTATTAGATTTTGATTGCAGAATCCAGATGATTTTGTCCATGATCGGAACATGCTCCAGCACCTGGGCCTTGAAAATTTCCTTGCGCAACAGGACGCTTGCATCGGCGAATTGATGTCCAACCTCTGTCAGCTCGATATCTCCTTGCAGAATCGTAGCAAATTGCAGCATTTCCACCGCCTCGACGATGGGCAGGAAATCTTCCAGTTTCAGACTTAATTGATCGGCCAGCTTGTACAAGTCCACTTGTTGACCCAGATCGTCAATCAGTTCAATGAAGCCTGTGAGGGCGCCTGCCGGAACCGGTGGTATTTTCTCGATGGTATTTTGCTTTTCTTCGGCCGGACCGGCAGGCTTCACTTCCCTTTGGGTCAGTATGGAATAGATGCGGTCCACCAGCGAGGTGAACTGCGGCTCTTGCTTATCCCGCCAGTGCGGCAGCGCAATGGGAATATCGGAGACCACACGGGCGGGATCTCTGGATAAGACGATCGCCCGGTCTGACATATAGACAGCTTCCTCTATACTGTGGGTGACCATAATAATGCATTTGGTAGGAATTTGCCGCTCCGTCCACAGCTCCAGCAAGTCGCGTTTCAGATTCTCTGCGGTCAATACGTCAAGAGCCGAGAAAGGTTCATCCATCAGAAGAATATCCGGCTCCATGACGAGCGCCCGGCCGATGCCCACACGCTGGCGCATCCCTCCTGATAATTCTTTGGGGTATGCCCCTTCAAAGCCGTCCAGACCAACCATATCGATGACAGCGAGTGCTTTACGCATTTTGTCGGCTTCGCGCAGCGGTTTGTTCTCCAGTCCCAGCTTCACATTCTCAAGGACCGTAAGCCAAGGGAATAATGCAAACGATTGGAACACCATCCCGACGCCCGGATTTGTACCGGTTATCTCTTGTCCATTATAGAGCACCGAGCCTTGAGAAGGCGGCACAAGACCTGCGATGATGCGCAGAAGCGTCGATTTCCCCGAGCCCGAAGGTCCCAGGATCGAGACTAACTCGCCTTCTTTAATCTGAAGGTTGATATCTTCCAGAATACTCACATTTGCCTGCTTCGGCTGATCATAACGTTTGGTGATTTGCTTTAATTCAATCAATGCTGTGGTCATGTTCTACACCTCTAATCCAAGTGATATTTGCTTTCAGCTAAGGCATACAGCCTGCGCCACACCAGACGGTTCACGATCACAACGAGCAAGCACATGACGAGAATACCCCAGATGATCTCCGGCCAGTTCCCGTTCGTGGTGGCTTGCGCAATGAATGTACCTAACCCGGCTGCCTGCAGATCTTGATCCTTCCAGGAGACGATTTCGGAGACGATGCTGGCGTTCCAGGCGCCTCCGCTTGCCGTAATGCAGCCAGTGACGAGGAAGGGGAAAACAGCGGGAAGAATGAGCGTCTTCCAGGTCTGCCAGCGCGTCAATTTCAGAGTTACCGCGGCTTCCTTGAGATCGGAAGGAATGGCCATCGCCCCGGCAATCACATTAAATAATACATACCATTGTGTACCCAGCATCATCAGCGGAATGGCCCCAATCTCCATCGATATTCCAAACTTCAGGTACAGAATCGTGAATATTGGAAACGCCATGTTGGCCGGAAAAGAAGACAGGACCTGTACAACAGGCTGAACAATTCTTGACAGCCGCGGATTTGTTCCGATGAACACGCCTACAGGCAGCGTCCAGATTACAGCCAGCAGTGTTGAGACGACTACCCTCAGTGCGGTCAGCAGGCCGAGGTACACCACATGAACCAGCTCGCCCCAGCTTAATTGGGCAATCTCGAGAATGCCTGAATACAAATACTTGAGCATCAGCACAGCGGCCGCAGACAGGAATAGCCATTGAAGGGCCTTTTTGACCCTTGACGGGACATGAGGCAGCTTCAACTGTGCGCTTCGGGTGGCAAGCCGCAGGAATCCGTCATGAACGCCGCCGTGCAGCTTACGGTTAAGATAATGAACAAAGCTGGCCCGCTTCAGAAGCTCTAACACCCAGGAGGTTGGCGCTTCGCCTGCTTCCGTCTGTTCATTCTTGAATTTCTGACTCCAGGCAATCACCGGACGCCAGAATAATTGGTCTACCATCACAATCAGCACAACCATCGTCAGGATCGCATAGATAAGCGCCCTAATATTGCCGTCATCTGCGGCCAATGCCATGTATGTCCCGATTCCAGGCAGATGCAGATCCTGGTTCAGCACGCTGATCGACTCACTGGCTGCGAGGAAAAACCAGCCTCCGCCAAATGACATCATGCTGTTCCATACCAGACCGATCATCGAAAAGGGGGCTTCCAGCTTCGTGAACCGATGCCATCCGCCCAATCGGTTCATCGCGGCAGCCTCATTCAGCTCGCGCGGAATCGTCTTAAGGGAATGATAATAGCTAAGGGTCATATTCCAGACCTGGCTGGTAAAAATAGCGAAGATCGAAGCTAGTTCCACGCCGAGCAGGCTGCCCGGGAACAAGGCCATGAAGGCCAGTACTGTAGCCGACAGGAATCCAAGTACAGGAACGGATTGCAGGATATCAATGGCGGGAATCATAAACTTCTCTGCAGTCCGGTTATACGCCGCGATGCGGCCGTACACGAAGGTGAAGATCAGGGATGCTCCAAAAGCGATAAACATCCGCAGCAGCGAGCGGCCTGCATAATAAGGCAGCCATTTGGGGTCCAGACTGAGCGAGGACAGTTCCTCTGGATCTAAAGGTACCTGCATCCCCGAGCCTAGCTTCGCTGCGGCATACAGGACGGATAACAACAAGGAAATGACGAGAATATCCGCCCAGCCGAATGTTCTTTTTGGATTACCATTATTGAATAAATTCAATTGCATCGTGAACAACTCCTATCTGAGCTAAATCAAAAAAACTCTCCTCTGCATCAGCAGGGAGAGTTGCACATTCCTTCATTCATGAGAAATATAGGGCTGTCCGATTCAGCCATCAAGAGGGCCCTGAAGACAGACTGAATAAGACAGACCTATACTGCAATGGGGAAGGTTGTGCTTCCTGCTTAACTGGAACCTAAAATTCCTAGAACCGCATATTCGACTGCTACTGTCCATCATCCGTTCTCCCCTTCCCGCATCCATATAATAAATTGCTAAGTCGCATAATTAACAATAGTGGCTTCCCCGGTGCGCTCATCGTAGGCAATCCATAATTCATCCCCGGCTTCTACGCCATACACCGGTTCTATAGATTGCCGGATCCGGTAGCTCTGTCCGCCGCGTTCGACGGTGATCGTGGCGAGCGGCCGGTCGCCGGTCGTTCCCCGGTAGTCGACCGATCGAACGCTGGCACTGCCTTGTTTGCCTTGCAGAAGCCGCGATTGAAGCGCAACCTCCTCCGGCTTTGCAGTTACGGGAACTACCGCGCCTACAGTGACTTCCAGATTCTCCGGGACGAACTGGCTGTTCACCTTGCTCAGACGTTCCTGCCCGTTCACCATCACTATCTCAAGCAGCAGCAGATCCTGGCCGGCAATCTTCACCGGCAACCGCTGAACTCTTGTAATTTCAGCCTCTAAGGTGAGCTGGGTTGCCGGATCACTCCGCTCCGCAGGACCATATCTCAACAAACGGGCGTTGCCGCTTGTGATTATCAGATCTGCCCGTTCTCCGGTACGGTAGACGAAGCCGGAGGGCTGAACCACAGGCACACTGTAGCTTTGGCCTGCTGCCTCAAAGTGCAGCAGCAGTGCTTGCCCGCGGTTTACAGGTCCGCAGGCTTCCATCTGTCTTAAGACCGCATCATGAATGATCCGGGGAGGCGCCTGGTTCTTAAGCTCGCTCTCCCGTACCAGGATCGCCTTATGCTTGCTCCGGTTATAGCTAATCATCACCTGATCGCCTGGACGGATCGGGTTCAGATAAGAGATGACCTGCTTGATCTGGACTTCCTTACTCTGGCCCTGGTCCGTGAAACGGACGGTAAGCCGGACCTGTGGTTGTCCGTTGACCAGCATCCCCGTCTCGGCCAGATTCATAACCGTGCCTTGAATCAGAACCCCCTCGGCCAGCTTATGCCACCGCTTACGGATGAGAAGCTGTGGCAGCCAGAGTAGTCCCACCACCATCAGTAAAGGAATAACGAGCCAGATCACCCAGTTCACAACCAGGGCATTCCATGTCAGCACATAGTTCTTGAAGGTCGCTGCAGATAATTGATCCTCCCCGGCAGCCATCTGCCATTGCTGCAGCTCCCCGTTGCTGATCTGTCCGCTAAGCCCCTCCTTGACAAGCAGCCAGCCTCCCAATGAATCAGGACTTGAATAGTACAGTGTATCATTATTCGCTTCTTTATAGAAGCTCAGCTTCGGATCTTGCAGCTGATCGTAGGATAATGTCTTAAGCGCGGCATTGACATTCGTAAATTCCCCGGTCTGCCCATGATACAAATAACCATGTACGGCACCATTGATTTCATCTTCCGTGGTGGACCCGGCAATCAGCGTCTCCTGGTCGTTCAGCGGGAAGAGCCTGGCCTGATAGACCGGCTCCGGAGTCTTGACGGCTTCGCCCCATTTACCTGCGGCCTCATTATAATAGTGAACCTGTTTTGGATATTCGCTGCTTACCCGCAGTAGCCGGGTATTGTCCAGTCCGAACTGCGCGGCAAACTCCTGCCCTACCCTCTTCTGCGCTTCGGGAGCACTCTCCTGCTCCCACTTCAGCCCAAGTAGAGGTATGCCGTCCTTGCCGAAGAGGGCAGAAGCATAAGCAGTACGCCCGTCCTTGAGTCCCAGTTCATAGAAGGGAAGCTGATACCCGTCCATGAAGCTGAAGGAGGCTTCACGGATCGAGACCGGCCGTGCGGGAAGCCCGGCTGATCCGTTCAGATTCGCGTAATGGAGCTGAGCCTGGCTGACTTCTGCCACATGGACCGCTGAGCTTTTATCCGCCCCGGCGAACAGTAATCGGCCCCGCCATTCATGTCCATCCGAGCTCAGAAATGTTGGAATATTAAAGCTTCCCTGTACCAGCTCTTTTGCGCCATCCGCCGGATCAATAACATTCACCTGCAGACCTGTCTTATCTTTGGTTGCGATCACCAGCTTACCGGCCTGATAAGAGACCAGCCGCTGCCGGTGGATGTCCGAGCGCAGCTCCACCTCCTGCTCAGCCTTACGGGTGCCAGCGTCATACAACGTCGCCATCAGCCCGTTGCTGCTGTCCGTGACCGCAAGCACCTTCTTGCCCTGGTCCAGATAATACAGCGCTTTGACCGGGTGCAGGCGATCCGCTGCATTGCGCACATAGCCGGAATAATCGTTCCAGACCAGGAAGCTAAGGATCACCGCAGGAATCCAGAATACCAGAGTAAATAAGGATAAATATGTTTTTCTCATCGCCTGCTCGCTCCTCTGCACGTTACAAGATATGTATATACGTCATAAATGCAATTTATGTAGGGTTAATGGCGCAAATACGCCATTGGATACACGCTTACTATAACCTTCACCTGAAGGTTCAAGCATGAATCGGCTAGAGGCTTTTTTTGCGAAAAAGGCAGGACTTAAAAGGCTCAAACTCAAAATTAGCGTTTGTCATACCAAGAACAGGCCAAGAATAAGTGATGCTTACTTAATGAACGATTGATTGAAGCAGGCATGAACACTAAGAAAAGTTCTATATCCTTTAATATTTGTTCCGTGTATATTTAAAATTACATGTTCATGGAACCATCCTCGTAACTAAACTGCCAAGTAATCCCGAATTTATCTATTAAGCCACCGTATAATTTGGACCAAAAGGTTTCTTGAAGCTCCATGACTACAGTGCCGCCTACTTTAAGTTTATCGAATGCAGCTTTAATTCTATCCATGTCAGCATTAACTAAGGAAAGGCTTATATTATTTCCGGCAATAAATGGCGAACCTGGATAAACATCAGAGAACCTTACATTGCTTCCATCAATATTAAGTCTTGAGAGCATAACTAAATTTTTGGCTTCTTCAGGAAGAGGATAGTCTGGATGAGGGGGGAATTCTCCAAAGGTCATAAAATGGTTTTTTTCTATCCCAAAAACCTCTGCGTAAAACTCAACGGCTTCACGAGCATTCCCATTAAAAATAAGATTAACATCAACTGACATTCGTTTCACTCCTTAGATTTTTAAATAGATTATTTTTAATGTTAATATACTTAGCGTCCCTAAGTCCAGCGGCCTTGCCATTCAATCATTAGTCTGTTCTTAGGCATCCCGGTTACGGTAACAGGCAACCGCTGTGGCCCAAAGGACCAGTGTCCAGCTCATTAAAATAGCCGCCCCCTGCAAAGAGGGAAGAACGTTCAGATCATTAGAGGAATGCCGCATATACATAATCTGCCCAGCCTTATCCGGAAAAAATTCAGGCAGCCAATCTCTCGACAATGGACTGACAATGAAATAATAACTGAGCAGCATCACTACAGCAGGGGTGGTTCGTCTTAATATAGCACCTACCGCTGCACTGAGCAGTGCGGTTAAGGTAAGATAGCCTGTTGCACCTGCTAAGGTCAGTATCACTGTGTCTATCTCGGCCATTAGTGCTTTGTCTTCAAGCATGATAAAAGCATATAGCACACCTGATGCGGCACTAATAAACGCTGCAGGAAGGGTAATCATCGCTAATACCAGCATCTTCGCGGATAACTGAACACCTCGCCAGGGCATCACAGTTAGAGTCGTTCGTATCTGTCCGCCCGTATACTCGGAGCAAGCCGCTAAGATCCCCAGAATAATGAACCCTGCCTGAAGATAGCTCATCGAGGCAAGTCCTGTATTCAAAATACTTTGCGTTCCTGCTGCCCCTTGCAGAGCAACCGAAGTATATGCTGCGGCTATCACGAAGTTAAGAATGAATGTAACCGTAAGAGTGAGTTTTATCATCGGAAGGGTAACTAATTTATCCAGTTCAGCACCAAAGATTCGTGTAATCTTCCTGCCGGAAGAGATACTCATGCTGCAACATCCCTCCTATGGAACACAAGGACTGCAAGTATGAGCAGCACGGCTACCCAGGCAAACATGATTAAGCCGCCAGTGAACGGAGTGTGATATTGAACGAATAAGGGGCTTGTCCCCGGGGTGTGAACCCCGCCGCCCGTAAACATGAACATCTCAAAGCCAGCCCGGTCCGGTAAGTACAACGCAAGCTTGGTAACCTTGTACAGCAAGACACTGAAGGAGACAAGAGATGAATTAATTAGGAGTACAGCAAGCGGGATGATGCCATTCTTAGTCAGCAAAGTCAACGCAAGGGCGAATAGTGCCGTGAATGTCCAGTAACACACTGCACCGATCAATCTGGACCCTTCAAATTCAGGTGTATAGTCCCCAAGAATGAGCTGCGTTGCTGCCACCGTGGTTAGAATGGCCACCATACTAAGCAGCAGGCTGATCACTGTCACTGCACCTGCTTTGGCCAGCAGGAAATGAAGCCGGGATGGAACCGCCGCTAGGCTTGTGGTTATCTGTTGTCCTCCACCCGCTTCACTGCCCTCTGTCACATATTCACTGCTGACCGCAAGCACGCCAAGAATAATGGCACCTTGAACACCAAGACCTAATCCGCTATAGCCCATTTCGGGCAGCCGTGTGCTAATTCCAGCTATAATCGCCTCTTTCTCGGCTATGGCGTCCAAGGCTGCAATGACTGCCGGGGCGAGCGCTCCAATCAGACAAGCGAGCCAAATGCCCGGCAGAGAGAATAATTTCGACAGTTCTGCGTGGAATGCTCTCATGCACCGTCACCTGCCTGCCTGGCAGTCAGGGCGAAAAAGGCTTCTTCCAGCGAGGAATGGCGGCCTATGACCTCGTCCAAGGTTCCGTCTGCAACGATGGTTCCCTGCTTAATAATCACCACATCGTCAACCGTCTCGGCAAGCTCTCCCATGAGGTGACTGGAGAGTAACACGGTGTTCCCGGAGGCAGCGCGTTCACGCAAGAAGGTCCGAATCCAGCGGATTCCTTCGGGGTCAAGACCGTTGACAGGTTCATCCAACACCAGCAGCTGCGGATCGCCAAGCAGAGCTGCTGCCATGCCAAGTCTTTTCCCCATCCCCAGGGAATAATTCCGGACCCTTTTGCCGGCGGCGTCAGACAGACCTGTTAGTTCCAGCACTTCCTCAACCCGTGAGCGGGGCAAGCCTGCGGCGCGGGCAATCCAGTGCAAATGTGCCCGTCCTGTCCGCATAGGGTGAGCGCCGGAGCCATCCAGTGCCGCACCTACTGTAGCCAGGGGATGATCTAATTCTGCGTATGGCTTGCCATGAATGAGCGCACTGCCGGAGGTGGCCCGGTCGAGACCGAGCAGGATACGGAGGGTGGAGCTTTTGCCTGCGCCATTTGGACCCAGAAAGCCTGTGATCCTGCCAGGTCTCGCCCTAAAGCTGATCCCCGATAAGATGACCTCTGCTCCGCGATGTTTGACCAGATTATGAATCGTAAGCAACCATAACACTTCCTTTCTGTTATGGCTCTAATGATATCGAAGCAAAGTTACATCCCGGTGATCCGCCTGTTTACTTCCGGGTTAACTTTAGGTTAAGCTCTGCCAATCGTTACGCTCGTGCCGTTCACATTGGAGGCGAAGTCAGCGTTCAGCTTCATCTGGTTCAACATATAAATTGCAGTCGATAAGCCCATCCCCGCCCCATGCTCATACGAAGAGTTATCCATCCCCGGGCCTCTGTCGGCCACAATGATCCGTTCTTGTTCCACATCCGCCACAATGTTAGCATATCTCCCCTCTGCGGCATGGCGCAGAATATTCTGGAATACATTATCCAGCACCCGTGTCATCCACTTAGGATCTATTCTCCAATAAAATGTCTTCTCTGACGGCAGATCAACCTCGAGCTGAATTTCGTTCTCTTCAAATACCGGATACCACGCCGCAACAGAGGCTCTTACTAAACGGACCATATCTGTGGGGGCAGGCTCAAAGGGATATTTCCCTGCTGTAAGCAGCGTATACGAGAGCAGATCGTCCATTAAATCCCCGACTCTTGTAATGGTATGGTTGATCTCAGTCAAGGAGTCTTGCCCCTCCAGGCTGATGGGTTCTTTATTTAACTTGGTGACATGTCCTCTCAAAATGGTAAGTGGCGTCCGTAAATCGTGAGATAAATTCGCAATGAGCCGATGCCGTAAAAGCTCCTCTTCAGCTTCCCGCTTGCGGCTGTCTTGAAGCTGCTGGATCATCCAGTTAAAGGAGTCTCCCAGCTGGTCTATCTCATCCATACGATCCCTTTGAACCAGGACGGGTTCGGGGAATGAATGGTGATTCGCTGAGAAGGACATCACCTCCTGTAATCGGGTAAGACGTCTGCGAAGCCTCAAGAAGAACAGCCATGAAATAACAACGAAGGCGACTATAATGAAACAAAACAACAGCAGCGTGACGTAAAACAGAAATAACGTATTGACCTTATTCCCATGGGCAGTAGTCCCAAAGAATGCTGAGATGAAAATAAGCACCATGGGAGGGAGGAAGATAAACAGAAAATGCACTTTAAGAAAACGGCGGAATAAGGACCGGTTCTGTCTCATAGCTTCACCCGGTAACCTATTCCTTTTAATGTTTCAATAATCTCCGCCGAGTCCGGGTGGCGTTCCAGCTTCTGGCGCAAGCGGTGGATATGTACCAATAATGTTTTATCGCCGGTGATATATACTTCTCCCCAAATGGCTTCATAGATCTGTTCTTTGGTCAGGACTTGATTAGGGTGGCGTAAGAAATACATCAAAATCTGGTGTTGTTTCCCGGTCAGGATAATTTCTTCTCCCGTGCGTTTGTCGTATATCATCTGGACATGCGGATCTACTTCAATATCTTCTCCTAATGAAATACGTTCGGAAGGAATTCCAGCGCTTCGGCGGATTAATACTTCCAGTCTTGCCACGAGTTCATCCGTATGGAAGGGCTTCGTTAAATAGTCGTCGGCAAATTGTAGGCCTTCTACCTTATCATCTATTGAGGTTCGGGCCGTTAAGAGTAGAATAGGCACAGCAGGCGCCGCCTTTTTCAAGCGTTTGCCTATAGTGAATCCATCTAAGCCCGGTAACATGATATCCAGAATAACGACATCATACTGCGCGACCTCAGTCTCTGCTCCCTCACCGGACAACAGCCACTGTACCGTATATCCCCGCTGCTCCAGCTCCTCTTTGACCCAAGTGCCGATTTTCTCATTATCTTCAATATAAAGTATGCTTGTTCTCAAGTGATTTCCTGCTCTCTATTAATCTCTGCTGCTCTCCCTCCATATTATACTGGTTAATCAATTCATCCAATACCATGGATTGCTTAAGGACCGCAGGGTGCTGAAGATCATGATGTTTCTCCGCCAGGATGTGAAGCCGGTTCCGGGCACGTTCAATACGGACTTGCACGAGCATATTTCTGTTCACCATAGAATCCTCCCTTTATGCTATCTTAGGATTTTATGACAGATAATAGGATGTCTGTTTAATGGCACAAAAATAGGCGCCCCCGAAACGTCAGGAGCACCCCTGCATATATTCGCGAAAATGATTAAGTTCCCCAACCATGCCCCATCGTAGTCACCAAGGTTAACGTCGTAGAAATGACAATCGAAACACTACAGAGCGTCAAGAAGAATAAGATCTTTTTTCGCATGGAGCTGATACACCTCACTTGATAGTTTTTTAAATCTTTCCTGCAGTTTTTGATCCGCGAAATCCCTATACTCCTCAAAAAGAGTCATACAAGCAATTATATTTTTACTGCTGTTGATCGTAATTGATATTTCCAAGCTTTTCAGTACAGTGTTTAAAGCGTTCTCATTACTCTTTCTTTGATTGAAATGATATATTGCAAGGTCAATGAGGAATTGCGCATAGCTCTCTTTTAGAATGGTCTGCTTGTATTCGCCAAACTCTGTCTTGCTGGTTTCATAAGGTATGTATGGCGCGAACCGCTCCAAGATGCTATCGACATTAAGCTTAAATACATTCGCCGCTTGAACGATATAACGCACTGCAATAAATATTTCATTCTCCTGAAGCGCTATATAATTAGCGTACTCATCTATTACATCCAATTCTCCAGACATTAACCGGTACAGATAGGTGTTAGCAACAGCCCATGTTGAAAATTGTGCAATGATCTGCCTGGATTGCTCATTGTTCTCCCGAACCCAGCGTTCACCATTTGCATACAATTTCACAAAGGATAATGCCTGCTTGTAGTCGCCGCACTCTTCGCTGGAAGTTGCTCTAGCTAAGTTAGCGTACAGGATATAATAGTAGAAAGGACGTTCGGGACACTTCAACCCTTCATCTATTGTGTCAGATCGGCGGCTTTCCAGCTCATATTGAACGGATGCAATGCGGTGCATTTCTTTAGCGAGATCGTCTACTCTCTTCCACTTGTGTACCAAACCATAAATATGCATTAGCTGTTTCATTGCATCGAGCTGATCGGCTGCGTCTAAGCGGTTTACATACAACTCAAATTGAGTAGCTGCACGTAGCTTCTCCTCCAGATCCTCTTGTTCTTCTACTTCAATCCGAAACAAACGGTACTGACAAAACGCTAACCGTTCGGAATGCTGATACTTTTCGGCTTCGCTCACACCCTGATACAGTATCCTTGCAGCTTGGCGTTTATTGTCCCAATAAAAATGTTCAGCGAATTCAAACAGTACAGAGGCATAAGACAAATCCTCCAGCAGACGGTTCACAACCTGTTCAAGACAATCCAAACGATCTAATTCTGCACATCGGAAAATAAAGGGTCGTATCCGCCGCATGGAGACTACAAAAGAGAAGCATTCCTCTATGTAGTCTTCAAAAAAATAGTCTTCCGGCAGCTTCATTCCAGCAGTAATTGCAACAAGTTGTGCCATAGAGATTGGATGGTTGCCTTTTAAAATCCGGCTGAGCGTACCTGAATTGATACCCGATAACTCGGCAAAATGTGAATGTATCATTTGATTTCTGTTCATATACGCTAGTAGTTCTTCCCGGATAGAATTTACCGATCCCAAACCATTACACCTCCTTCCATAAAATAGGATTAAAAGCTTGCGCATAGTTGATACTAAGATTGAATCGAACATCGGTCAATATAAAGGGATATTTTCCTATTTAACCCGTTTACATCTATTATTATATACTGAAAAATTCATAACGCAATATATTTCGTGTATTATAAGGCGTTAAATTAACTTCTTTCCTCCCCTATCATAAAAACATACCGAAAAGTTGAGGGAGATATTGCATTTTGAGGATAAAGGATGCACGGAAAGCCGCAGGGTATACCCAAGAATCCATCGTACATCAGATTAACGACACCATGAAATGCACCTTGCGCAACTACCAGAATATTGAGTATGGTGTGGTACTCCCGAATGTTACATTGGCGCTTCTAATCAGTCACTTGTTTGGTGTTGATCCCCGTGAAGTAGATGAATGGAAATACTCAAATCACAGTGCAGATGCGCAAAAAAATGGCAATTGAATTGCCCATTGTCATATTTTTTCACGGCAAAAGGTTCATTTATAAGAAAAAACCACCCGTGAAGGTTCTACACCTTCATTGGTGGTTTTTCTTTTCTCTCCACGTTAACCGATCGTCTCAATAATAACATTCTCTCCGAAATCATCACTTACAAGAATTTCAATTAATTTAGACGCGGTGTATTCCGGCGATTGCAGCTTCCCTTCTTCAGATAGCTGAATGAATTCATTGACATAGGGGAACAGCTCAGTGGATACAGACCGTATTTCCGATTGCAAGCTTGTATCGATCATGCCGGGATATACTGCTGCTGCTTTTGCCGGATAGGTAGCGAGCTTCTGTTCTATGTCTATACACTTGGTAAAAGAGTCTAAACCAGCTTTGGCAGTACTGTAGGCGCTTTGTGAAGGTAATATGTATTTCGCAGAAGCTGAGGAGATATTCAGGATTCTTTTGTCCACATTCATATGCTTAGTCAGCTTTAGATAGTTGGAGGTGATTACCATCGGCGCTAACAGATTTAAGTGGATATTCTCGATTATTTTCTCCGTTTCCAGCATTTCTATTGGGCTTACAGGAGTCAGCATGGCGGCATTATTGATCAGATATATGGCTTCATTGCTGGAACGAAGCTCAATTCGGCTGAAAATATTTTCGACAAGCTGATCGATACCGCTGATGTCCGTTAAATCATAATGGAAATAATCCATTTGACAATCCAGTTGCTTCGCTCGCTCAATGAGTCCTTGGTTAGCCGTTCTGGATATACATATCAGATGGTGGGACGGGTCGATTAATTGATTAGCCAGGGATTCACCGATTCCTCTGGATGTACCTGTAATAATAATATGTTTCAAGTGTATCTGCCCCCTGTAAGTTATTGGTGATCTTCACGAAGTATCATTCTTCGGACAGCCTCTTCCCAAATCAGCTCATATTCGAGGTCCATCTTCATCATCTTGCATCTGGACAAATTATCTATAAGCAAGGCAAGAATGGCTGCGTTAACCCCGATGGTTGAAGAAGCAATAAGCCCGAATTCAGCGCCCTTGGACAGAAGTTGCACAAAACCGGTTACAAAATCTTCTTGGATTCTCAAGAATGGGACTCTAAATTGTTCATCCCGTTCAGCCAGCATCGCAAACTCACTCAGCACCCTTAATGTGGAACGATACTCTTCCCCGCCGCTTGGCAGCATGCTTAGACCACCGCTGAGTAATATTTCTGCAAAATTGTCTTTATTGGCGGATTCCGTATCAAAGTACGCTGTAAAATGATGATCCCGGAAAATATGCTCAAAGGTCCGGCTGATCAGCTCTTCTTTTGTAGCAAAATGATAATAAATAGAGGATTTGGTGATCCCCACTTTTTTTGAAATCATACCCAAACTCGTTTTCTCTATCCCACATTCAGCAAAAAGCTCAAATGCTGCCTGAATGATGTAACTGGATGTAATCTCTTTTTTCTTGATAACCCTCAGGCTCCCTTCGATTGAATTAATGTCATTATAAGGATTAACCTAATGAAATGTCAATAATTTAACGACCGATCGTTCAAAAAAATTACACATAAAATAACCACCTGCAAGGATGCAGGTGGTTATTCTGCTAAATAACGCCTATGCTTATTTAAATAGACAAGAATGTATATGTTCCGGGGTCCCCGCAAAGTACCTGAATAGACATCGAAGCTAAAACCCCACTTTGTGGGGGGATTTTACCGGGAAATACACCTGATAAGGCTCGTACCCGATATCCCGGATTCTTCTGAGCTGGATGCCCGGGTCCTGACGGGTGGTCTTGAAGAAGTAACGCCAGCTCCCCCACTCCCGTTCGTTCTCCATAATGATCTCACCGGCTGCATTCGCTAATGGGGTGTAGAGAATCCGTTCGTTCTCGGTGATGCCGGCCAGTACTTCCGGGCCATAGCGGAACGCGCCGGTCTGCTCGTCGTCGGGCAGAGGGATGAACCGGATGCCTACCGGCAGAATGATGCTGATCCGGTCGCCGTCCTGCCAGTTCCGCAGTATCGTGTAGAAGGCGGAGTGATCCGCAGACTTCCCGTGCAGCTCGCCGTTCACATAGATCACGGCTTCTGACATGATCCAGTCTGGAATCCGCAGATGGACGGCAAACTCGCTGGCAGAGCTGGTATGGACGGTGAAGTCATATTTTCTGTAATCCGGCATGTTCTCATGAAGTGCAGTAATCTCATTCAGCTCCTGCTGTCCGGCCGTATTCGAGGAGTTCAGCATGCTTCCGCTCATATGATCCTGGGTTTGCTGAATCCGAACATTCACTCCGTGGATCTCGGTGGTCAGCTCCGAGCGGAAATACTGGCAGACATATAGTTCGTCCTGCTCCTGATAATAGATCCCTCTATTCAGCGCCGCATTGGCCTGGACCATCGTTCCATGGCAGCAGAAGAAGCTGTCTGTCTCCGTGCTCCAGTCCTTCCGCAGCCCGGCCTTCATCGGCAGGAAGTAAGTCAGCAGCCCGGTTGCCGGATTACTGTGCTTGTTGCCGGTCAGATGGTATTCCTGGTAATAGGCCTGCGCCATAATCCCGTTGTACATATTATATTCAATATACTGCGCATAGGCCGGATTTGAAGTGTGCCGGAAAAGAAATTCTGCCAGACGGATCATATTATATACCGTACAATGCTCCTGATTCTTGTCTCCAAGGCGGGCCTTGATCTTCATCTTCGGCATCCACACTTCACCGGCCGTATTGCCGCCCGTTGCCAGTGTTCCCCGCTCGGTGACCGCACATTTCCAGTAGGCCGTAACGATATCCATCCAGCGCTGCTCGCCGGTGACCTCGTAAGCTCTGGCACAGCCGAGTACCTCAGGAATGGTCGTGTTGGCGTGCATGTTGGTCAGCGGGTCTTTATTTTCTAGTAACGGACGGAACAATCTGCTGCGGTAATACCGTTCCAGCAAAACAGTGTATTTTTCGTTCCCGGTTAGCTCCAGCAGATCGGCCCAAGCCTCCAGCATACCGCCTGTCTCCATATCCAGAATGTCATCGAACTTCTCCCTGGTGAAGGTACTGCTCCAGGCGACGAACCAGTCGGCGAAACGGTCTGCGATATCAAGTGCCTTCTGACTCCCGGTGAACTGATGCATATCGACAAGACCCATAAATAGCTTATGAATGTTATATTGCGGCGCCCAGATTGCCTTACCTTGAGCTACCCAGTGCAGATATTTCTCGGGAATCGGCGCGGCCCATTGTCCTCCGTTGTCCTTCTGGCATTCAGCCAGCTCGTCCAGAATGAGGTCGGCCTTCAGCTTGAGCTCCAGATCGCCCGTCTCATGATACCGGATCGCTGCCGCTGACAGCCAGTGTCCCAGGAAATGTCCGCGGATCTGGCAGACCGGCGTCTCCCAGCCCCCGTGCGCATCTTCCGGAATATCCCTGCCGTCATATCTTCCTGCCTCTACTTTATAGTTGAAAAGGAGATTATCATTCGTCAGTTTCATCAGATACCGGCGGTTGGCCTCTTCTCTGCGTTTCAAATCATGATCTTGAAGAACGACCTGTTTGCCCTTCAGTTCTCTCATTGCTACAGCCCCTTAATCTGGTGGATTAAATATTCAGTAGGTAGGATTTCACAATGAAAGTATATAGCAGCGCTTCCAACAATCCAATGATTAATACTCATATAAAGTTGATTCATACTGATGAGCGGTGAAAATCCGGGGACAAAGGCGACCGCTTCGCTTTTCCGCGGGTCATTCTGTATGGTGTCAATCCTCAATCTAACACTTTGAATTCTCTTTACAGGGGCGTCTAGGTCTGCTAAAATAACCAAATCCGATTGTGAACCTTAAATGATCATTTTGGTTGACAATTAAAAAAACAATTAACGGATGGTGATAATTTGTGATAACAGATTACGAACGGCTTGCTGCCATGAATAAGGATCACTTATGGCATCCTTTTACTCAAATGAAAGACTACAATGACTCTGATCCGCTCATTATTGAACGTGGCGAAGGCATTATGCTGTATGACGTTCAAGGACGCGCTTATTATGATGGTTTCTCATCCGTTTGGCTCAACGTACATGGACACAACGTGCCGGAGCTAAATCAGGCGATCACAGAACAGTTAGGGCGTGTCGCCCACTCTACCCTTCTCGGAATGGCCAATGTACCAGCAATCGAACTTGCAGAAAAGTTGGTGGGAATTACTCCGGAAGGATTAAATAAAGTGTTTTACTCAGATTCAGGAGCAACCGGTGTTGAGATCGCGATCAAAATGGCTTTTCAATACTGGCATAACAAGGGGATACGAGGTAAAACGAAGTTTATCACGATGAATCAAGCGTACCATGGAGATACAATTGGCGCGGTGAGTGTTGGTGCAATTCCTTTGTATCATGACGTGTTCCGCCCCATGTTATTTTCTTCGCACGTTATTCCTTATCCCTACGCTTATCGCCATGAGGGTGGTGAGACGAAGGCATTGGAAGCTACGCTAACTGCACTGCGTAATTTGCTTGAGACGAGGGCAGATGAGATTGCGGCTCTCATCGTGGAGCCGATTGTGCAAGGGGCTGGTGGCATCATTCTCATGCCTCCGGGTTGTTTAAGTCAGATGGCTAGGCTATGCCGCGAGCATGGTGTGCTGCTCATAGCTGACGAGGTGGCGACAGGTTTCGGTCGAACGGGCGCTATGTTCGCTTGTGAACTCGAAGATGTTTCACCAGATTTGATGGTGATTGGGAAAGGGTTGACTGGCGGCTATTTGCCAGTGGCAGCGACGCTTGCGACTGACGAGGTGTACGAGGCGTTTTATGCTGATTACCAAGAGCAGAAAACATTTTTCCACGGTCATTCTTACACAGGGAACCCGCTTGGTTGTGCCGTTGCTTTGGCTAGCTTGAAGCTGTTTGAAGAGCGCAACATGGTCGAAGGAGTAAGAGCAAAGGCATCATTTGTCGAGCATAAGCTCGCAGCGCTTAAAGACCGCCCGCACGTCGGTGAAATCCGACAAAAGGGACTGATGATCGGAATAGAACTTGTGCGGGATAAGGTTACACGAGAGCCATACGATTGGTCAGATCGAATCGGCGTTCGTACGAGTCAGCGGGCCAGAGAACTTGGCATGCTAACAAGACCACTCGGGAATGTGATTGTCTTCATCCCTCCGCTTGCCAGCAGTGAAGCTGAGTTGGATGCCATGATAAATATATTGACGGAATCGATACGCCAAGTCACCGAAGGTGGTTAAATTAGATGAACAAAGTGAACTGTGGACAGGTACGCGGATTATTTGTGACAGGTACGGACACAGGTGTAGGGAAGACTGTTGTAACGGCAGCCATTACCGCTATGCTCCGCGCTGAAGGGCTGAATGCCGGTGTCTGGAAGCCGATTCAGTCTGGTGCACCTCTTGGTAGTGGACTTACCGATGCTGAGCGACTGCTGAAAAGCACGGAAATCAATGAGCGGCCAGAGGCAGTCGCGCCATTTACATTTGAAGCTCCGCTTACGCCCATGCTTGCTGCCAAGCAGGCTGGTGTGACCCTTACGCTGAATGAGATAATCGCCTCTGGCTTACCGCTCACTAGACGATACGAAGTGCTGCTCATCGAAGGCGCGGGCGGCGTAGCTGTACCGCTGACCGAAGACGCCCTCATGGTGGATTTAATCTCGGAGCTTGGGATACCTGCTCTAATTGTAGCCCGTTCTGGCCTCGGGACCATTAACCACACACTTCTGACTGCATCATTCCTTCAGAATCGCGGCGTCCCCATTGTTGGGGTCATTTTAAATGATGGAGAACTAACAGAGCTGAATGACGATCCGAGTGTTACTACGAATGCACAACTAATTGAACAATACAGCAACCTTAAGGTACTCGGCCGGTTTCCACATTTGTACGCCGAAGCGACTTCAGAGACGTTGATACATACCGTACGAAACACAATACAATTCACGCCTATCAGAGAGGCATTTGCAGTTCAATATATGGGAGGATGATTGAGATGGAAACAGTTGCATCGGAGATGGAGTGGCAATCGCTATCCCAAAAAGCATTGCAGGGAGAATGTTTAACAATAGAGGAAGGGCTTGCTGTGCTGGAAGCGGACAACGATGAGATACTGCTACTCATGCAGGCTGCGTTTAAGGTGAGGAAACATTTTTACGGTAAAAAAGTGAAGCTGAATATGATCATCAATGCCAAAAGCGGCTTATGCCCTGAGGACTGCGGCTACTGCTCACAATCGATCATTTCCACGGCACCGGTTAAGAAATACACCCTGCTAGATAAAGACACGTTGCTATCAGGCGCACGTGAAGCGATGGCACGCAAAGCCGGAACCTATTGCATTGTAGCTGCTGGGAAGGGACCAACAGACAAGGAGCTAGATCAAGTAGTGGACGCGGTTAGAGAAATTCGTCATACAATGCCTCTAAAAATTTGCGCATGTCTGGGCATTCTCAAGGACGATCAAGCGAAACGTCTTGCAGAAGCTGGCGTACATCGTTACAACCATAACTTGAACACGAGCAGAGCTAATTACCCATCCATCACGACGACCCATACCTATGATCAACGTCTTGAAACCGTGGAGAAGGTAAAAACATACGGCATGTCCCCTTGCTCTGGTGTTATTATCGGCATGGGCGAGACAAATCAAGAAATTGTTGAAATGGCCTATGCACTTCGCGAACTAGATGCGGATTCGATTCCGATCAATTTCCTGAATGCGATACCGGGAACACCTCTGGAACATGCAGGCCGCACACCGTCTATGAAAGCGTTGAAGGTACTAGCTCTATTTCGTTTCATTTGTCCGTCTAAAGAAATCCGCGTGGCTGGTGGTCGTGAGGTCAACCTCCGTACACTGCAGCCTTTGTCACTGTTCGCCGCAAATTCACTATTTGTAGGTGATTATTTAACGACAGCGGGCCAAGACGTAACGGCTGATCATCAAATTATTGAGGATTTGGGATTTGAGATTGAATTAAATGCACTTTAAGGCGGTGTCGATCATGAACTGGATGGAAAAAGAACTTGAATTATTGTCTGATGCTTCGTTGGAGCGTTCCTTGCATGCAAGTAGTTCAGTATCGGGATCTCCTGGCTATACGGTGCGCGGAGAACAAGTGTTACTCAACTTGTCCTCCAATGACTATCTTGGACTCTCCCAGCATGCTGCCATAATGGAAGTGATGCGCGAGGCTCTGCTCACGGAAGCAGCTGGCTCAGGAGCTTCACGCCTAGTAACAGGCAACCGGTTGCCTTATGTTCGTCTTGAAGAGTCACTGGCCGATTGGCAGAACTGCGAAGCAGCGTTAGTATTTGCAAATGGCTATATGGCTAATTCTGGTGTAATTAGTGCGCTAATAGGCCGAGGAGATGTTGTTTTCAGCGATCAGTTGAACCATGCAAGCATTGTGGACGGCATTGTATTGAGCCGTGCGGAGCATGCTCGGTACCGTCATAACGATATGGAACATTTGCGTACACTATTGATTAAGTATCGTGATAAACGGCGTAAGCTGATTGTTACAGATGCTGTTTTCTCCATGGATGGCGACCAGGCGCGCTTACATGAACTCATTTCGCTCAAACGCGAATACGGGGCGATGCTTATGGTGGATGAGGCACATAGTGGGGGGATATACGGGGGGCGAGGCGAGGGATTATGCCATGAACTTGGGTTGCAAAATGATGTTGATATTCATATGGGAACATTCAGCAAATCGTTCGGTGTCTACGGCGCTTATATCTGTGGCAGCCGCACGCTAATTCGATGGCTGGTGAACAAGGCTAGACCACTCATATATTCAACAGCGCTGCCTCCTTCTATCGTAGCTGGTATTTCAAAGGCGTTAGCTTTGGTACAAGAGGAAAACTGGCGTCGAGAAAGGCTTTATGCGGCAAGCAGGTTATTTCGGTCCTCGCTTTGTGACGCCGGGTTTAACATCGGTGCCAGCGACTCGCCAATTGTACCTTTGATCGTAGGCGATAACGATGCGGCCTTACGGTTCAGTGGAGCGCTTGAAGAAGAGGGGGTCCTAGCGGTTGCCATCCGTCCGCCTACTGTTCCTGATGGCACAGCGCGCATTCGCTTCTCCTTGTCAGCCGTTCACACGGATAAGGAGTTGACCAATGCAGTCGCACGCATCCACAACATCGGACTTCGACTAGGGGTGTTGAGTCCATGATTGCATTGGATATTGATTCAGTTAAAACTCAGACGCAGACAAGCGGCACCATTTTATGGTTGTGCGGATGGAGTATGCCGGACGCGGTTTTCGATCGGCTTCGTGAGTTGCTGCCTGATTTTCATCATGTTTCTGTAGATTACAGTAATGCTGATACTCCAGAGAAAATATTGATCCAAACTGAAATAGCAGCTAAAAATGTTCTGAATTTGGATGGAGCGGCTTATAGGACAAGGGCTTCCTGCGGTCCGCTGTTGATAGCAGGTTGGTCTCTCGGAGGTTTACTTGCTCTGAGACTAGCGTCCAAAGGGTTCGCTGATGGCCTTTTGTTGTTCGCTGCAACGGCTCGATTTACTCGTTCAAAAGAAGAGATTGACCTCGGTTGGGTAGATACATACGTTAGGAAGATGATTACAGGGATTGTAAAGGATCGGCAAGCCGTTGAAACAAATTTCCGGCAGCTCATGTTTACGGAGGCAGAATGGGAGTCCGATATAGGCGAAAGCCTTCCCCCCATAGGTAGTTGGACAACTCCAGCGCTAATCGCAGGTCTTCAGATTTTGCGCAACGAGGATTGCTTGTCTCAACTGAAAAGCATCACTTGTCCGGTATTTCTTGTGCACGGGACTGAGGATAGTATTTGTCCTTACGGCGCCGCAACGGAGCTTATTGCCCAGTTACCTAAAGCAAAGTTATTCACGATACCTGCCTGCGGGCATGCCCCGTTCTTGGGAAAGGAAGATCATATAGCTGATGAACTGAGGAGATGGTGGCATGAGCAGTAGGATAAGTAATATTCGACGTCAATTTAACCGAAGTGCAAATTCGTATGACGCTCACGCTCAAGTTCAGCGTATAATGTCAGATCGCCTTGCAGGTTCTTTCATAGGGTGGAAGAACAAAGGTAACGTAGCCGGTCTCAATATTCTTGAGATCGGCTGCGGTACGGGGGCACTGACAGAGATTCTAATAAATGAATGGCCCAGTGCGAGTATTACTGCACTTGATATTGCGCCCGCGATGATCAAATTGGCTGAACAACGTGTCCTTTCAGCTGAAGCGAACATTATTGGAAAAATTACATCGGATCGTTTACGCCTTCTGCATGCTGATGTTGAAATGTGGGCGCCAGAAGCTCCGACAGCCTCGTTTGATCTCATCGTCTCCAACGCCTGCTTTCAATGGCTGAGCAATCCTAGGCAAACAATTGGTCAACTTCGGAGGATGCTTCGACCTGGAGGCATGCTAATATTCACGACATTCGGGCCTGATACTTTCTACGAAATGCATAGGGCTTTTAATGAAGTTTATCGAGCAAGCGGATTAGAGCCGCAGCGTCACGGACTGACTTTTCGATCGACAGACCAATGGACTAACTTGATGAAGGAATCAGGGTTCACAAATATCCAATATGAACGCTCGATTCAGACTGAAAAGTATGCTTCAGCAAGAGAGTTTCTTCACTCGGTAAAAGCGATGGGAGCCAGCACTTCAGAGGCTGTTACTATGGGTGGTCTCAGTGCGCGACACCTGTTCACCAACATGTATAAGGAATACGAGGGGAAGTTCAGCGTACAGGGAGGCGTTGCTGCCAGTTATGATCTTCTATTGATCCAAGCATTGACCGATAGGTAGATTAAGATAAGCTCTTTAACTGATAACAACAGCTCAATACGGCAGCCCAGTCTAGGACGAATACGTAAAAATAGTCTCAAACGGCTGCTTCCGTTCCCTGTATAAGCACTTCTACCAGCGCCTTAAGTGAATAATCTGAGGTGGAGCATAGCAGAATGCTTCCGGCATTCTGCGGCAGGTATGCGTCGTCATACGGGTTGCGCAGCACAAGGTTCAAGAGCGGCCCGGCGGCTGCAAGCTGCCGGGCAAGCTGTAGCTGCCCGCTGAACAGATGGGCGTTCAGTGTTCCCTGAATTACTACATGACCGGCAGCCTGTGCACATAAGGCCGCGATTTCAGCGGCTTCGGGCTTCATGCTGCAGTATTGCAACTGTACGGACAAGCCCTCTGCTTCCAGCATCGCGGCCAAACCGATGTCATTGCCGCCGGAGTTGTCGGCAATCGTAAGCTGCTCCTGCTGCGGCAAGATCAGCATATATGGGCGCGATGGAGACAGCGGCAGCAATTGCTGCGGATCGCGGCTGATCTTGACCGTGCGGCGTGCATATTGCAGGGCCGCCTCCTTCCAGCACTCCCGCGGAATGGGCCGGGCTGCCGCCTGTTATTGCTGGAATTTCCCATAGAGGCGGTGGATGCGGTTGACCGATTCGTCAATTCTGGACTCTTCGATGACGCCGTCCAGAACAGCCTTGCGGATGCCTTCTATCACCCGCTCCTGGTATTCCGGGGTATGACACATCAGAATCATGTCATTGCCGGCCAGCACAGCCAGTACGCCCACCTCATCCGGGTTGAAATTCTTCTTGATCGCGCCCATCTCAATATCATCCGTGCAGATGATACCCTCGAAGCCCAGCCTGCTGCGCAGTAAGTCTCCGGCAAAGAAGGGGCTCAGTGAAGCAGGCAGTCCTGCCGACTCGGGAATGTTAGGAAAGACGAGATGACCCATCATGATTGAATCGGCCCCGGCTTCGATGGCAGCGATGAATGGCAACAGCGGCCCGTTCATTAATTCCTCTATTGTGAGTTCGCACTCTGGCAGGACAACGTGGGAATCCCCGCTGACTTGTCCATGGCCGGGGAAATGTTTGGCCGTGACCGCCACGCCTGCCTCATGCATTCCGCGGATATATGCCTTACCGAAGGCGGCAACCCATTCAGGGTCTTCGCCGAAGGAGCGCACCCCTACAACCGGATTGTCTATATTCGTATTCACATCCAGCACTGGCGCCCAATTCATCGGGATGCCCAGCGCGTGGAGCTGGCTGCCGATGATTTTACCCTGGAGATAGGCGGTCTCGGCATCCAGGCTTAATCCGGCAGCACGGTTGCCGGGAATGTATGGATAGAAGGTCTTGAACTTGGAGAGCGTGCCTCCCTCCTCATCGATCGAGACATAGTAAGGCTGCGGAATGCCGGAGTCTCCGGCAATGGCCTGCACCTCCTCCATCAGCTTCAGCGTCTGCTGCTCATCCTTAACATTATGGGGGAACAAGCCGATCCCCCCGAACCGGTTCTGAGACATCCGTTCACGGAAGTCAGGCTCTGCTGCTGTGGAGGGGGTGCCAACTACGCACATTAACGCTATTTTGTCCTCCAGACTCATGGCTGCCGGAGCTTGTGGTGAATTCACTTCATTCAGCTGCATAACTGTTCCATCCTCCTGTCGGTTTGTTTGCTAACCCTCGCTGTGGACAAGGCCCAGCTCCTGATAGAGCGTCCGCTCCAGATAATCATGCAGATAGAAGCGCGATTTCACGAAATGCTCGGCCATATCCCGGGGCTGGTATTGCAAAAGCGCCTCCAGCATCCGGGGCCGGACGGCTTCGCGTCCGTTATGGTTACGGGTGTAATTGTTCAGCAGCGAGCGCCATTCCGCGCTGTCGCCCGGGTACAGCTCCCAGCGGTAGGCATACTTGTGAATCGCCCTGGAGCGGTCCGTTGCTACCTCGAAATCATGCATAATTGCGATTAGCTCGGCGTAATCCTTATTCCTCTGCACATGCTCCCTTATCTTCCAGATGATATCGTAGTAATCCTCTAATTGGTAATTTCCCAGCCGCGCATGACCCGTCTCTGGAGTTATACCATGGAACAGCTCCAGGAAGCGGTCGATGAAGGTATCGGCATCTGCCCGCCGGTTCCAGGCGAGATCGGCATGAAGCAGCATCGGATACCAGGTCGTCTCGAATACGCCATAAGGAACGCCAAGGCTGAACGGCCCGGTCCAGTTCGTAGCGACCATACAGCGGATATCCAGCTGCTCTGCGGTCTTTGCCCACTGGAGCAGATTGTCGGTCCTGTTATCAATGACCGGGTAGTTCTGATGCTCCGCCCAGTCGAAGCTGCGGACTGCCGGTGCACCCATCACCTCAATGCCGAGCGCCCTGAACTTATGGGTCAAGGAGGTGACCTCAGCTTGTATGTTGCGCCCGTTATAGATCCAGATCATCGCTGCGCTGCGCGGATCAAGCTTCGCCAGCTCTTCGGGCGGGCATTTGTCCAGCATGTCATGCCAAAAGATTGGCTGCCTTCCCCGGCTGGCCGTGAATTCAATCAGGCGGTTCAGGAAGGAGATGAAGGCCCGTTCCCGTACGCCGCCGAATTCCTTCCGGCACGCTTCACATTCACACAGGCTATACACCTCGTCACAGCCGAGATGGATATAACGTGATCCGGGATGGGCATCCATCATCTCCGCCAGCATGCCGGTAATCAGTTCATACGTCTGCGGATGGGACGGGCAGATTTCGCCGGTAGATTCCTCGGTCTCCCGCAGATGCTTCCAGGCATCATGGCGCAGCACATACTCCAGATGGCCGAAGCTCTGCTGCAGCGGAATAATCTCGATATAATGCTCATGGGCAGCAGCCTGAAGCGCCTCCAGCTCTTCCCGGCTAAGCGCGTGCTGCGGATGGACGAATTCCCGGTGCGTGCTGAACGGGAACTTGTCCTCGTATTCAATGAGCACAGCGTTCGTCTTGTAACGGGAGAATTCAGCCAGATAATCGATCAGCCGCTCCGGCTTCGAGAAGGTCTGGCGCAGATCGAAATTCATCACTCGCAGCTCCGTATCGGGCCAATCGGTAATGGACACCGCGGGAATCTCGCCACCGCCGTGCAGGCTCTGCAATTGCAGCAGTGTCTGCAAGCCGTAATAGAGTCCGGGGGCGTCCAGTGCGCGGATTACGGCTCCGCTTGCGCTAATCTCCAGAATGTAGCCTTCCGCCCGGCCCTTCAGCACGGACAGGTCGGCCTTAGTAGGCTTAGAAGTCGAACCCTTGCCGTTATACAGAACGGCTTCTCCAGACGATGCCTGCGCTGAAGTGCTCTCAGTCCCCTCCGTTCCCTCGATTCTCACAATCTCCTCAATCAGCAGCGAGTATCCCTCACCTGCTCGGGGGGCGGTCGTGGTGACTTCCCGGCCGGGAAAAGCCCGCCGGCAATGAAGCACCAGCCGGGGGTCTCCCACTTCCATAGCCAGTTGCAGACGGACTTCCCCGCCTGCCCGCCATGGCCTCTTGTCTGTAATTCTCACCTGCTTCGGCTCGGGTATCAAGCTTAGCATCGCACTCTCCTCCTCTTACAACGTCAGGTTTAATTTTATGGATTGGATCAGTAAGGCGAAACCAGCTACGATTGTGTTCGGTTTTTCGATTACATTGAGCCCACGCGCCGCGTCCGGTCGCAATGTGTTCGGTTTTTCGACTACATTGGGCCTACTCACCGTCCCCGGTCGCAATGTGTTCGGTTTTTCGATTACATTTGGCCCATGCGCCGCGTCCGATCGCAATGTGTTCGGTTTTTCGACTACATTGGGCCGGATGGCCTCATTATGACCACTCCACTACATTTATTTCTGATTGTTCTGTACGAACGCAACGTTCTGCTGTCCCGTTATGAAATGTGAAATGGAGTCAGTTCTTTAATTCTGTTACTCTCCTAGTCCTTCTTGGCCGCTGTAATCCGGCCGTTCTTCCATACCGCTTGAATCTCCAGGTCTCCGCCGCCGACTTTGCGGAAGCCGATCAGATCCGCAGGCGAACCGGCGGTAAGCCCGGCAGCCTGCGGGAGCCCCAGCAGCCGGGCCGGGTGAAGCGAGGCGCAGTCGAGCGCGTCCTCCAGCGGCACCAGCCCGGCCCGGGCCAGGTAGGACACCTGGTCCGGGAGCATCATGGCCGATCCGGCCAGCAGCCGCGGATGGCCCGCCAGATGCAGCCGCCCCTCCGGCGTCAGCACCACGTCGCCGCCGATATGCAGCCGGTAGGCACCCGGCGCCATGCCGCTCAGCGAGACGGCATCGCTGACCAGAATCGCCCGGCTCTGCTTCACCCGCAGAATCACCTTCAGCAGCGCATCCGGCAGATGGCAGCCGTCGGCAATCATGCAGCCATACAGCTCATCGGCAGCCAGCTGCTCCCACAGATAATGGGGATGGCGCGGAAGTGTAAGATGTGTACCGTTGCCCAGATGAGTAGACATCACCGCGCCTGCGGCCACTGCTTGCCGGATCTGCTCCGTTGAGGCGGCTGTGTGTCCGATGGAGACCCGGACGCCGGAAGCGGTGCATCTGGAGATGAAGGCTGCAGCTCCCGGCCATTCGGGCGACACGGTGATGATCCTGATCAGTCCCTCCGCCGCTTCCTGCCAGCGGCAGAAGGACTCCCAGTCAGGCGGGCAGATATGCTCTAGGGGATGCGCCCCGCGCGGACCGTCCTCCGGCGACAGGAAGGGCCCCTCCAGATGGATGCCTGCAATCTGCCCGGCGATAACCGGCTGTGTCCGCACGGCTTCATCAATCGCGGATGCTGCCTGGGCAAGCTGGTCCGGCCCATTCGTAATCAGGGTCGGGCAATACGAGGTGACTCCCCGGGTCAGCAGGCGGCGCGAGAGTCCGGCTACGGTCTCCGGCTTAAGCGGAAGCGTGTTCAGGTCCAGCCCCCAGCCGCCATTCACCTGCAAATCTATCAGCCCCGGCGCAAGCCAGGGCCAATCGTTCATATGCTGACTCTCGGCCAGCGTATGAACGGCTTCAATGACACCATCGTTAACGTGGACCTCAAGCGGCAGGCCGGTTCTGTAATGTCTTCCCGAGATCACACCATTCATGAGCCGAAGGCATCCAGGTCCGTGAACAGCGTAATGGAGGGATGAGTCCGTAGGATGCTCGCCGGGCACACGGTACTGAGCGGGCCATGAAGCGCCGCCTGCAATGCAGCCTGCTTGGCCTTCCCGGGAACAATGGCGAACAGATGGTGACCTGCCATCAAGGCGGGCACGGTCAGTGTAAGCGCATGGGTAGGTACATCGTCCAGGCTGGCGAAGCAGCCGTCATTCACCTGCTGCGTCCGGCAGTCTTCGTCTAATTCGACTGCTTTCACAAGAAACGGATCGGCAAAATCGGCTACAGGCGGATCATTGAACGCAACATGCCCGTTCTCCCCGATCCCCAGACAGACGATATCAATAGGAGCTTCATTCAGCAGCGCCGCGTATCTCCGGCACTCCTCTTCAATATTGCCCGTCCAGCCCAGCAGCTCAATCCGTCCGGGATTGACTATGCTGAACAACCGTTCCTGCAAGTAGTTTCCGAAGCGCTGGGGAGCGACTGCCGGCAGCCCGATATATTCATCCATATGAAAAGCATGCACCCGGGACCAGTCAATCCCCTGCTCTCTAACCAGTCCCTCATACAACTCATTCTGTGACGGAGCTGCGGCAAATACAATGCGGACCGGAGCCTGGGACTTCCCCTGCAAGTCTCTGATGCTCTGCCCGACCGCTCCTGCCGCTGCTGCTCCCATTTGGCTGCGCTGGTTATAGACCAGAACGCGTATACGCTCCACTAGATGCCCTGCCGCCGGAATCAACGTCTCTTCCATGATGAACCCTCTCCTCCTTATAGGGGCGGAAGTGACCGCCCCTTCTCTAATAGATTCCGCTGTTCACCAGCAGATATGGCTTGTTATCCGAATTCTTTGAACTGGCCAGCGATACAACAATGCCGGAAGTGTTGGGGTCGCTCCACTGAAAGGTCGGCGTAAGTCCAGCCGCCGCTGCCGCGACAACATAAGCGGTCACATCGGCGCTGTACCACCCGCCCCCGGTGACCCGGACTGTTCCGAGATTCGCTCCGCCGGTGACAGGGCGGTTATTCCAGGTGATGCCGCTCTCGGTCCACTGCGCACTGGTGTACCCTTTTAGTGCAAGTGTAACCGGGGAAGCCGGGGGAGCAGTGACATACACATTCAGGGTTACGGACTGCACCGCCGTCCCAGAGAGATTAAGATCGGCCTTCATGAAGGCGATGCGGTCCCCTCCGCCCAGTGCGTTCGGAAGGTCGGCGACCTCCAGCACTGGCTCCTGACCGAAATTAGCGGAGGGCTGGTGCTCATGGACAAAGGCATCCATGGTCACCGGGATCACCGGATCTGCCGTCTGACTTCTCTCGATATGCAGCAGATAGAGATCTGCGGTTCCATCCTCGTGGTACACCAGGACCGAGACATCAGCAGGCTCTGAACCGATCGTAACGGATGCGGCTGTTCCCGATGCCACGGGCAGTCCGTTAACCCGCAATGCATCCGACGCCTTGGCGGTAACCGGTGTGACCTGCAGCGAAGTTACATTGCTGTTGACTGTTACGGTATAGGATTTGTCACTGGCGGCAAAAGGCTTGTCCCAGCTGCCTGACGATAGGGTTAATCCGCTAAGCCCTCCATGCGGCAGCAGCGCGGTGGTGTGCGGAAGGTCATGGGCGCTGGCATAATAATAACCGGCTGCCTGTACTCTTCGCGGCTCGAATCCGGCTTGCCGATCGCCTCGGCGTAGGCCAGCTCACCGGCAGCTCCGGCAATGATGCCGGCGGTTCCGTCTGCGGAATCCCGGTAATCCATGATGGAGATATAATCGGAGATATCCTGGATATGCTCAGACAACCATTTCGTTGTACCGTTCCACTGGATATTCGCCCCCTGCTCGGATGAATCGTACCATTTGGGCACAGCCGGTCCGAAGGGCAGCTGTATCCCTGCTGTATCGCGGCGGTCAATCATTTTACGCAGGCCATCCAGGTACTCCATTTGCAGGAATTTGCTTGGATCTTTGAAGTCCGGGGATATATACGGCTCGATGTCCACATTGATTCCATCGAACTTCTCATCCGCATCCACCGCAAGATTGTAGTTGATAATCTGTTCGATCTCCCGGACAGCATGACTATGGTAGCGCTCATAAGCACCCATATAAGCCGGGGAGGTTCCGCCCGCGACAAGGGCATGGACGCTTAAGTTCCGCTCATGCGCCCAGCGCATGAAGGAGCGCAGCTCATCCTCCTGCTCCTCCAGCGCCCGGTAGCCCGCGTAGTTGCCCACAGCCAGATACAGCGTCGTCACCGGCTTTGATCCGAAGGTTGCGGTGTCCGTAACGAAGGACTCCAGCACCTCCCGCGAACCCGGATTCAGCAGCAGCTTATAGCTTTCCGGCTCCCAAATCCACATGGCCCGGTCCTGATCGGGCAGAGGAACCGCCGGCTCATGCGTGCCGGCACCGACCTGCGCATAGACGGTCGGGCTGTAGCCGTAGCGTCCGGGCGCATTCGTGGCCCGGGCCTCCAGGCTGATCGTGCGGTCACCGATGCCCGCCGTATTCCAGACATATACATATTCCGTGCCGTTATAAGCGGCCTGCTGCCACGGTCCCCGGTTCACCCGGACCTGCACGGCCGAGACCGGCAAGGATGATTGCGCCTGGACGGTGATATTCACCTGTCCGCTTAAGGACACGCCTTCGTCCGGACCCGTAATCGTCACCACTGGCGCAACACCTGCGGGGTTGTTCACCTCAAGGGTGACAGACGGACTCCACACCCCGTAGCGGGTGGTGGTATCCAGCCCGCGTGCCACCAGCTCCACTGAACCGTTGTAACGGGAGGTGTCGAGCGTATAAGACCAACTGCCGCTGTCATCCCCGTCCGGGTCATCCAGCAGCACCTCGAACTGGGCCGTCCCGTTCACATACAACCGGACATCATACAGTCCGGTATAGGTGCCGCTGACCTCCACCGGCCCTCCGGAGGAACCATATCCCCCGGGCGGTTCATCCAGTGTAAGGGTGCCTGCGGCCCGGGCTGTGCCCGGGACCGCCACTGCTGAAATAACCAGAATCAGACTTACCACCCACAGAATCCATCCAAGCCGTTTGCCAAAGCCTTGCAGCCATTGCTTCATAAGCGGCGCCTCCTTTAATGGTCAAGCGATTACCATGAATGCCTTGCCTGTGCTTCTGCGGTTCTGCCCTGTAATTAGTTGCTGCTTAATTGAATATTCTGCACGCGGTCATACGCTTCCTTATACGTCTCCAGCAGCTTGTCTACGCCCAGATTGTTCATTTCCTCCACATATTTATCCCAGTCGGCCAGCTTGCGGGAGCCGGTGACGAACTTCGCGAAGCTCTCGTCGCGGTGCTTCTTGATCGCCTGCCCGGTGATCGAGATGACTTCATTCTCCTTCTCCGTGAAGGCCGGACGCGGCTGCATATTGGCCGGATCATAGTTGACGGCTTCTTCATAGGCGTGCTTCAGGTCCTCCGAGAACAGGGACAGATGGGCGTCGAAGTCAATCCAGGTATAGGTTCCGCTGGTCTGCAGCCCCGTCTGCTTCCGCATCTCAATGACATCGGTGAATTCCGGCTTGAACTTGATCGCGCTGCCTTCCTTCACATACGTCTCGCCTTCCACGCCCCAGCTGCTGAGCGTCCGCCCGTCTTCCGAATAGAAAAAGTCCATGTAACTCATGATGTCTTCGATATTCTTGGAGGTGGAAGCGACCGTCAGTCCGCCCTCCATATAATGAAAATAAGGATTCAGCTGTTTACCGCCGGGAAGCCCGGCAGGAGGAGCCATGAACTGCATATTGAACTCAGGATTCTCCTTGCGCATCGCATTATTGAAGAAGTCCACCCGGCTGATGTAATCAACTGTCACGAACGACTTGCCGGTGGAGACCATATCCTGCCACTGCTTGGTCTGTAAGGAGAGGAAGTCCGGCGGAATCAGCCCTTCATCATAGAACTGCTTCCATCTGCCGACCATCTCCTTGTAGCTCTCCTCCGTCGGACCATAACGCCATTCCTTTTTGTCAAAATCATAGTACGCCCCTTCCCCTGTCTCATAGTTAACGGTCATGCTCATATTCATCTCATCGGGGATCTGGCCGTAACGGACCGATAGCGGATAACTGTCCGGGTATTTCGCCTTGAGCGTCTTGAGGGCTGTATGCAGCTCTTCATAGGTGGCCGGAGCCTTGATGCCTTCCTTCTCAAAAACATCCTGGCGGTACATCCAGATCATGCGGTTCGTCTCCCCGAAGCCCTGGTTCGGGAACATATACATTTTGCCGTCGGCCGAGAGCGCCGCCTTCGCCTCATCCGGATATTGCTTCATCCATGCGCTCAAATTCGGCAGCTTGTCCATGTATTCCATCAGATCGATGAGTGCACCCTGCTGCCCGAACTTGTTCGATTCCTTGCGGTTGGGCATATACATCAGGTCCGGCAGGACATTGGAGGCTACCGCCAGGTTCAGCGCTTCGGCCAGCTTCCCGGAAGGCGTCTGCACCTCCAGAGTTACGCCGGTCTTGTCCTTGATCCAGCCCCAGACCGGCCAATCCTTGGAATAGGGGAAGGTGGCGTTGTTGTCCAGCAGTGCGGTGAAGGTGTGCTCCTGCTTCGCCCCGGCAGTGGCAGCGGCATCTCCGCCGGATGTACCAGTAGCAGCAGGCGGGGTGCTAGTGTTGTTGCCTCCGCTACAGCCCGTCACCAGCATGGCGGCAGTTACTAGGGGCAGCATTACAGACTTCCATTTGTTCATTCATCATCTCTCCCTTAAATGTAATTATGGCGCAGGCTGATCAGCCTTTCACCGCGCCAATCATGGCGCCTTTGACAAAATACTTCTGAACAAACGGATATACCGTGAGAATCGGCAGGGTAGATACCATAATCGTCGCATATTTGAGCGATTCTTCAACGACCTGATTATCTCCCCCGATCCCGGTCACATCCCCCGAGCTGGCACTTCCCGCCAGCACCAGATTGCGGAGCAGCACCTGGAGCGGAAACAGATCCGGGGTGCGCAGATACAGCAACGGGTAGATGAAGTTGTTCCACATGCCCACGGCGTAAAACAAAGCAATCGTGGCGAAGGAAGCCTTCGACAGCGGAACAATGATCCGCATGAAGATCCCGATATCATTCAATCCGTCGATGCGGCCGGATTCCTCCAGCTCCTTGGGAATGCCGGAGAAGAAGGTCCGCATCAGAATCAGGTTCCAGGTACTGACCGCGCCCGGCAGCACCATGCCCCATACGGTGTCCACCATATCCAGGGAGCGGACAACGAGGAAGGTCGGGATCATTCCTCCGCTGAAGAACATCGTGATGACGATCAACAGGGTGAAGGTACCCCGCAGCGCCATATCCCGGCGGGAGAGCGCATAGGCTCCTGTGGAAGTAACTACCAGCGAGATCAGGGTGCCTAGCACGGTGTAGATCAGCGTGTTTTTATAGGCCGTCCAGATCTTCGGGTCTCCAAGCACCAGCTCGTACATATTCACATTGAAGCCCTTGGGCCAGAACGAGATGTTGTTCTTGATGACATTGACATCACTGCTTAGGGATACCGCAAGCATGTGCAGAAACGGATAGAGCGTAATCACTACAACCCCCAGCAGGAAGACCGTGCTGACCACGTTAAACCAGGAAAACTTCGGTGATCTCATCACCACACCTCTTTTCTACCATAGACTTGTCTCGCTGACACGGCGGCTGATGTAATTGGCACTATAGATGAAGATCAGGCTGATGATGCCCATGAACAGGTCAATGGAGGCACCGTAGCTGAAGTTCCCCTGCTCCATCCCGACCCGGTAGACATAGGTACTGATGATATCTGCCGTATCGTAGATCGCCGGGTTCTGCATGAGGAAGACCTTCTCGAAGCCGATCTCCAGCACCTTGCCGATATTCAGAATCAGGGTGATGACAATCGCCGGTGAGATGCCGGGCAGCGTGACATGCCATATTTTGCGCATCCGGCTGGCCCCGTCCATATCTGCCGCTTCATAGAGCTGCGGGTCAATCGCCGTTAGAGCGGCCAGATAGATGATGGTCTCCCAGCCGATATGCTGCCAGATCTCCGACAGGACATAGATCCCCCGGAATAACCCGGGCTCATTCATGAAGTTAATCGGTCCAATCCCGAACGTGCCCAGCAGATTGTTAATCAGCCCTCCGGTGGGCGACAGGAACATAATGACCATGCTCGCCACAATGACATTGGAGATGAAATGCGGCAGATAACTGACAGTCTGTACGAACTTTTTGAATGTTGCCTTGCGCACTTCGTTCAGCAGAATAGCCAGGATGATGGGAGCCGGGAACCCGAATACAAGCTTGTACAGGCCCAGCAGTAAAGTGTTCTTCATCAGCGGCCAAAAGTCAGGATTCTCCAAAAACATCCGGTAGTATTTCAGCCCCACCCAGTCGCTGGCCCAGATCCCTTTGAACAGATTATAATCCTTAAACGTAATGACGAGGCCAAACATCGGTGCATACCGGAAAATCAGATAATACAGCAGGCACGGCAGGAACAGCAGCCATAGTGCTTTGTTATGGTGCCAGGTCCGCAGCCGCCGCCCCTTCCGCCGGTAGGGATTCTTCAGTTCCTTTCGCAAGTTGTCTTGTACTGCACTCGGTTGAGCCATAGGCATTCCCCTCACGTTCTTAATGATGGCTTGGATGTCAGCTTACTTCCCCGGTGATTCCCGGGTTTGTCTCCGAAGTATAGCCGCAATCGTTCGGTAAGCGCTATCAGCATGTTATATAACTTTTCGCCATATCTGCATATTTCCCGCTACCTGCGTATAAATCGGTAAAAGTGCATATTGTGCGTGTCAGCTTTATGCCGCTATGATAGGATAAAACAATAACCAAGCGGCTGCACCTGAAGGGGGACTACATATGAAGAGACCGCTGACCAGCCAATTTGCCCTTAGCGGCTTGTTCGTCAAGCTCATGCTCAGCTTCCTGAGCATCATCCTGCTGCTAGCTTCCTTTAATCTGTTCTCACATCTATACTTGAGCGGCAAGGTCTATCAGGAGGTCGTCCGGCAGAATGAGCAGAGTCTGAAGCAGACGGTGGAAGGGTATGAGAATCACTTCCGGCTGACCCAGAATATGATTCTGGCGCTCACCCAGTCGGATACGTGGACCGCCAATCTGGGCATTCTCAGCCATCTGAAGGAGAACCGGCATTACGATATTGTCAGCGAGGTTAAGTCCGATCTGATGACGCTGTACGGGAATCCTTTTCTGCATATTGAGAATTTCATTCTGTACTTCAAGGAGCAGGATTATGTACTCGAAAAAGAAGGGCTTAGCAGCACCAGCGACATGTTCGGCAAATATTATTACAGCGGGGAGTATCCGGCGGACTTCTGGAGCGCACAGACCATGGACAACCAGTATCTGAAGGTCCTCCCTGCCGCCTCCTTCACAGAGACTACGATGAATTCCTCGCGTGCGCTCGGGCGGCTGATGCCGGTCATGATCAAGGCCATTCCTTATGAAGAGGTCTACGGCATTGTGATGCTGAATCCGCAGCGGCTGGAGCAGGCGTACGGGGATGCCGGGAAGAATCCCTTCTATATAATGGATGCGCAGGACCAACTGCTCTTCTCCACCGCAGAGACGGAGCTGCCAGCGCTGGAGTATGCCGTTACTACAAGCTCACATGAGCGGATCGGGGACAACTATTATTTCTATCAAAAAGGGGCGCAGACCGGCTTCACCTACGTCCGGGTCACCGAGGTTGCCGCCATTGCGAGCGGGCTGCGCGGCATGCGACTGCTGCTCGCCGTTCTGCTCGCTGCTGCGGTGCTGGTCAGCCTTCTGTTCTCCCTCCTGTTCAGCTACCGGCTGAACCAGCCGCTCCAGCGCCTGATCGCCGCGTTCGACCGCAAATCGGGCAGCGCCCCCGGCAAGGTGAGCAGCGTCAAGGAGTTCGCCATTATCGGCGACCGCCTGAGCTCGATCATGGAGAACAACCGGTTCATCCAGAACGATCTTGCGCACAAGAATTCGCTGGTCCGCCAGTATGCGTATACCCATAAGGTGAAAAACATTCCGCTGAACGCAAGCCTGAGCGAGCTGGAGGATGCGCTGCATTCCGAACGGCCGTATGCCTCCATCCTGTTCAAGCTCAGCTTCACCCGCCTCCCGGAGGAGCCGGAGAAGCATACACTGGCATTATGGCAGCTGATTCAGCGCCTGTTCACCGGGGAGGAATCCGAGAACGTTGCTTTGCAGCCGGAGCAGGATCTGCTCTTGCTGCTGCTCTTCGATCCCGGTCCGCAGAGCGGAATTCTTCAGGTGCTAGGCACCTTGCAGGAGCTGCTGGCGGAGGAGCATTCCCTTTACCTCACCATTGCAGTCAGTCCGGTATATTCGGGGGAAACCCCGTTCACCGATGCTTACCATAACCTGACGGTACTGCTGAAGGAACGCAGATTAAATCGGGAGACCCAGATTATTGTGGAGCCGCGGGCCTCGTCAGCCAAAGCGTTCCATATGAAGGTAACGTACGGGGATGAACTGCATAACCTGCTGCAATCCGGCAGCGAAGAAGCAGTCTTCGGCTGGGTGGAGCGTCAACTGGAGCAGCTTCGGAATAAGGATGCCACCGCTGAGGATTTCCGGACATTTGCCCGCGGGGTTGTAGAGCAGACAGGCAAAACAGTCATGAAGCAGAATCTGCCGGAGCTTGAAGCGGGGCTTCTCTCTGCGCTCTCCGGTGAGCCGTTCGCCGCCTTCTATTCCACCGTTCAATACCGCGAATGGCTGAGCCAACTGCTCACTCCGGTGCTTGCGGCCATCCGCAATGGCTCGGAGATTCGTGATCCGGTTATCAGCTTCGTACTAGAGTATCTGGACAAGCATTACGGGGAGGATATTAATCTGAACATTGTAGCCGACAAGCTGAATCTGACTCCGGGGTATTTGTCGAGCATCTTCAAAGAGAAAACCGGGATCAACTTCAGCGAATATCTGAACACGCTGCGGATCGAACGGGCCAAGGAGCTGCTGACGAACATCGACCTGCGCATCCAGGATATCGCACTTCAGGTCGGCTACCAGAATGTGAACTCGTTCATCCGCACGTTCAAGCGCAGCTCCGGCTTAACGCCGGGTGAATACCGCAAGCGGGATGCCTGGGAGAATCACAGTTAGGCGTTTATCGGACGGGGAACCCCGGCTTCAGCCGGAAATCATCACGGGCGGTGTCCCTGAACTGCGGATCGGCAAACTGCGAGCTGGAATCGTTCCCCGTGCCGCGCTGATAGAAGGCGAAGCCGGGGTATTCCTTCTTTTTCCATACCCAAAAGGCCTGATCTGCACCTGCTGCTGCATAATAAAGGTTGCCGTCCAGCGTATTATTGCTGTTGCTTGTATATTCGTTGCTGATCATAACGCCGGAATCACCTGCTACGATAATATTGCGGGTAATGACATTACCCCTTAAGTTAGCTTGCAGATACAATTGGCCGTTACCGTCGCCCAGCAGGTCGTTCTTGTAGAGCGTATTAGACTCGATGATACTATCGCTGGTACCTCCACGCTCCTCGTCATAACCGCCCATGGCAATGCCGGTCAGCCGGTTGCGGTAGATCAGATTGTCCTTTACCGTGATATCACTGGTTAGCCTTCCCTCATGTTCGGAAGCAAGCTCAAGGCCTATGTCATTGTCATATAAGCGGTTCTGCTCCACCCGGATGGACCTTCCTCCGTCGATGTAGATTCCACCTGCCGCATGGCTGTCATTCGGTACTGGGTTCCCGTAAGACGGATTAAGATTGGACGAAATCCCGTAGACTACATTTCCTGTGACCGTTCCGTTACGCGCCTGATCGACCCGCTCGTCTCCCACCGTTCCCTCATATCCGATCAGGTCGATCCCGATGTTGTCACTGTCATGAACGATATTGTTCGTAATCTCAAAAGTATCCACATTGCCGTTCACAACCAGCGCCTCACTTGAGCCAAGCACCAAATCGTACACTTCATTGCCATCAATAATCAGTCCTTGCAGCGCTTCCTTCGCTTCGGTTCCGTACACGGCAATCCCATGGGCATCCCTCCCGGTAAGCCCGTCCCCTTCAGGCGTGGCCGTATTGGCTATGGAATGAATGCGGTTATTGAGCACAGAGAGGTCCATCCCTGAACCGTGAATATAGATACCTGCGGGAATGTCGCCACGGGATGCTGTCTTGTAATTGCGGATTTCCAGTTGCTGAATCGTTACATAGCTGGCCTGATGGATCTCGACCATCCCCTCCAGCCCGTCAACCGGCAGGCCTTCGCCGTCAAGAACCGCCCTCTCATTCGGATAACCGGCGAATATGACAGGACCGGCATCCTTCGAGCCTCCCTTGGAGATCTGCAGCTTCTGATGGTACACGCCTCCGCGAATATAGACACGGGTTCCCGGCTTTGCGAGGTCCGCAGCATGCTGAAGCGTCTTCCAGGGAGAATCTATGGTCCCTTGATTACTATCAGCTCCATCGACAGCCACATAGTACGTGTTGGTCTTATTTGGCTGCGGCGCTGCACTGGACTTCGGGGCCGGAGCTGTACTTTGTGTGTATTCCGGCTTAGCTTCCGGCGGAGATTGAACTGATAACGGCGTGTTCCGGGGGCCGGAACATCCGGGTAAAGCGATAATACTAAGCATAATAGCCGATCTCCAGAAAATTCTAAGCATCTATCCACTCTCTTCTCAGCTTATTTATCATCCTCACCCAAATAAATACGGATGATTGCATCCATATATTGCATGACCTCGGTGGTCATCCCGTACACCCGTGCAGCTTGTCCCTCCTGCGGTGTAATGTACTCCCAATATTTCTGTATCAGCTGCTCATCACCGCCGAACATCTTGTCGGCGTATTCTATAATAGAGGCCGCAAGTTGCTGCGCCGCTGGTGAATCGGGCGGTTCTGCCAGCAGTCCAGAGACCCGTCTGAGGATATCGGACCACTCCATAGCAAGCGGATTGCTTACATCGTTAATCGGCAGCACCTCAAGCTCTTCCGGAGTGAAGGCCTGCTGCCGCAGCTGTAGACCCTGGGAAGGCTGTTCAAGCTCACGGATAAATCCGAGCATCTCCTCAATATTTACTTGTTCGGTTGCCCGCATAGCGTACAAGGTGGAGAACAGCAGATGCTCTACCGCCCGCAGCTTCTCCTGCTCCTGCTTCACGAAGACCATCTGCTGCGTAAGTGCTCGGCTCCACACAGCAGTATCATGGTGTGCAACCTCACCGTTGTCGAGAATCACTTTAATTTCACTCAGCTTGAAATGCATTTGCTTCAGCACAGCAATCTTCTGCAGCCGTAGAATCTCATTCTCGCTATATGAGCGGTACTGGTTCCCGGTATTCCTGTCCGGCTCCAGCAGGCCCAGCTTATCATAATAATGCAGGGTGCGGACAGACACACCGGTTAGCTTGGACAGCTGCCCTACGGTATACATCGGCTTTCCTCCAAATAGGAATATTATTTGCTATATAGATTGAATTTGTAAGTTATGCGGCCTGGGATGGCCGTGACTCCAGAGAATGTTTGGCCCTCCGGCCGCTGTTGTCCCCAGATTTCTTGATTTTAAACCGCTAATCGCGGTGGAAATCCGGTGACAAAGGCGGTCGCTGACGCTCCTACAGTGCCAAAATTCTCCTCCGCCACTTTTCCCTGTCTGTAAATTTTCAAGATCAAACTATACAGAAAGTTGGGCATAGTAGTTTATGTCGGTATCGGCGTGGTCGGGCGCCGCCTTATTCTTGAGATGCTGTCCGCAGACGCCGCCGGCGCCACAGATTAAGCAGTGCCAGCAGCCCTGCGCTGCCGATAATGATTACACCAAACTGGATCACAACGGGACCGGTCCCTGCCTCCAGCTCACTGTATGTCAGCAAGCGCCGGTCCTGCTGCAAGATAACGAACCGCGCAATTTCCAGATAGGCCACATGAAAGCCGATGGAAGCCCACAGTGATCCGGTCAAGCTGCGCCATAGCTGAAGCATCGTGCCATAACATAACAGCATAATCACATATTCTGCGTTAATGCTGCTTCCGCGGCCTATTCCGCTCCAGGCTTGCAGCTGGTTCACCGTAACCGGCACCAGCACAAACAGCAGCACCTGAGCGCCGTAAGCTGCGAAGGCAGGCAGGCGCAGCCGTAAGCCGCTGTATACAATCCCTCTCATTGACAATTCCTCCGGCAGCGCCTCGTACAGGAAGGCAATACATGAATTGAAGGCTACAGCCAGCAGCAGGTCCACAGAGAAATGCCAGGCTGTAATGGTGGTCCAGCCCAGCATACCCGTAATTATGAAGCCCAGTCCCCCCATCAGCAAGGCGGACGCTGCACCGCCCAGCATATGCAGGAATGCGGCTGGTGTCAACGGCAGCAGCCTGGCGGTCAGGCGGAACCGGCGCTGGATGAGACAGACCGCGAGCACAATAAGCAGCGCCGCAGTCAAAGCCTGGACAACGGCAATTTCGTTATCCGTTGCGCCGGAAGCCCGGACAACGTTCCCGGCAACCGTGGCCGTGAATAGTCCTATGGTCATTGCGAGCCAACCAAGCGCTGTAATTGCCAGCCAGCTGCGGGCAGGTGTACAGCTTATGATGTTCGATGATGGCAATGTTGTTTTGTCCATTTGTGATCCCTCCTGCTTCCATTGTAAACCCTCCAGTATACGTCAGGGTCAACCCTGGATTAGCAGCAACGATTACTTCCTCGCTTTATAGGTTATCTCCTTGCGGCTTACCATGATATTCTCCTTATTCCCGTTATCGCCCTCTTGACGGTCCACTCTAATAGTTGTATTAGGCGGCAAGGACTCAGAAGAAAAGCTTCCTTTCTTGTTGTTCTTCACATCATAAAGGAAATAATAAACATCCTTCGCCTGTGGCACTGTATAGTCCGTGGACGCAGGCTCTAGAGTGTAGGATTTCATCACGGCAATATTAGCATCCTTCCAGCCTGCAACCTCTACCGCCGCCTCTCTTCCTTCCTCTGCCTGAACGGATGCAATGGGGAGCCCGTCCGGATCAAAAAATCGAATTTCCTGAGGAGCTATCTTCAAATAATCAATATCGATATCAAGGACCCGGTTATGCTCATTCGCGGCTTGATCCATCCAGGCAATGGTTCCCGCAGGGTTCCACTTTATTTTCTCGGACGGCACATATTGATCTGCTCTCAGCGCTACAGCATGGAGCGGAACGCCTTTGTTATTGAAGAATGTCAATTGTCCGCTCTCATCATCATGCACAAACCTCTCAAAGGTTGGAGAAAGGAAGAGAGAGGGCGCTCCCGTCGTCGAATGAGGAATGACAGGGTATTTTAACAGATGGATATCATCCTCTCCTGTCTTCAGATCAAATATCCATACATTTCCGAGGTAACTCTGCAGGAACAACTGCTGCTTATCGGCGTTCCACTGGTGCTTGTAGATGTAATCGTATTCTTGTGTAAGCGGCCAAAAGTCTTCCCGGAGCCGTTCGGTGGCCCCCGTAACTATATTGTAAGCAGACCCCCTTCATCTCAACTGTAGGGCCGCCGCTTAGCGAATAGTTATTTTCCGGTAGACCTATCGGCTTAGCCACAAGATCTCCAGTAGTGCTCCGCTCTGCACTGAATTTCAGCGTTTTGAAGCCTGATTCGGTGAACATCAGCTTCTTCAGCTCGGCAGTGGATTCCTTGGTAAGCGTAAAGCCGGTATGTGTGTCACGCTTGTCCATAATCATCGCTTGCTCGCTGCTCTCGTTAATCCATAGCTGGAGTGCATATTGTTCCTGTTCTGAAGCCAGAATCATATCATAGTCAGGAGCAGCCGTATCTAGAATCCCTGGTATTTGTACTGCGTTCTGGATAGCACGGACGATCATTTCTATGGTTCCATGCTCTGCATATTCAACCGGAATTTCAGGATTATCTGAGCTTTTGTTGATTGTTTTTGTAAACGTGATTTGCTGGATCGCCTGGAAGTTATGGTCTGTTATGGCCAGCGATCGGACGTCGTCCTTCTGGCTGGCAATGGAATGAACAGAGTCCGGATCATTCAAAGCTTGGTCCTTGTTGTCTCCGCCCGTACATCCCGTCAGAATCGCTGAAAGGACTGTTGCAAGGACCAGAAGATGTTGCTTTCTCAAGTTGAACCCTCCTTTTTTACCCTATCTTATTTGACGTCATAAATGGGAAAAAGTCGCAAATGGGTGTGGTCTATCCGAAACCAGGCCTAATGCCTTGTATAACAATAAAAGCCGCTAAAGAGCGACTTTTAAGGGACTCATGTTTCTGTTACCGTAAGGAGCTTGTGTCTTTGACACTCCATCAAGTCATATCATCCCGCAGCGCATCAATGATATTCTCCCGCTTGATTGTGCTGACCGAATACAGCATGGTGACGAATACGATCAGGAGCACGCTGAACACGCTGATTCCGATGCTGGCCCAGGGGAAGATATAGTCAATCTGGTCCGCGCCGCCGATGAGCATGCCCCGGTAGATTAGCCAGGAGCAGGCCAGCCCGATGGGAAGCCCGAACAAAAGCGCCCTCATGCCATAAAAGGCACACTCGAAATTCATCATCCGCTGGAAACTGCGGTCGGACATCCCGACAGAGCGGAGCATCGCCAGCTCCCGCCGGCGCAGCTTGATGTTCGTCGAGATCGTGTTGAATACATTAGCAATCGCAATTAGTGAAATCATAATAATGAAGGTATAAGCGAACACGTTGATGATGAATATCATATTGCGGTTCTCATCCATCATCGCATACACATTGTACAGCTTATACTCATCTGTAATTTGTGCAGCCTGGATCGTCTTCTCCATCTCCGCTACCGACTGTGCCGGATGCTTGGAGTGAAAGGTCAGGCCCTTCACTGCCGGCGGACTGTCCGCCGTCTCAAACTTGCCGATGAGTGAATAAGGAGCGATCACCCGGAAGAAGAACGGTTCACTGGAGCCGGAGCTTCCCGTAACCGGGAGGGTATCCGGCGGTACGGTCTCTACGAACGTAACCGTTACGTCATGCCCCTGCCCAGTCTTCGGCCCGTTCTTTGATTCGGGGGTAATGGTCAGGGTAGAGGATGAACTCTTGAACAAATTACGGAACTCGTCAACCTCCTTCAGCCGCTTCTCGTCGGCAGGGCTCACCGATTTGGCAACGGCGATGAACTTGGCATTGGAGCCTGTATATTCCGCTGCGGACAAGCCCAACCCTTCAAGAATCTTCAGATAGGCCTTGTCATCCAGAAACTGCAGATCGACGGGCAGTGAGACCTGTTCATCCGACAGGACCGGCGAACGAGCACCTGTTTTTCCTGCATTTCCTGCTTTTCCATCATTTCCTGCTTCCGAGAGCTCGCTTGCCCGGACTGTCCCGGTCACTTTCATGAGTGTCTGGTAAGAGCTGTCGTAGATGCCGCCTGCGGTTCTTAGCTTGTCGTAGAGCGCCAGCATTTCACTGTCTTTCATAGATGGTGTGGCGAAGCCGATATCATAGGTGGTGATCGCAACCGCCCGCTCCGACATTTGCTTCATATCTGTGACAAAAGCGCTGGCCGATATAAACAGCACGACGCTTAACATGAGCGACAGCACAATGCTGCGGTAGCGTTTCTTGTTTCTTTTGAAATTCTTAAGTGCAAGGGTGCCTTCGAGACCGTAGATATGCTGCGCCCACCCGGACGTCTTCACGGCCTTGGCTTCAATCTTGACCTCGTTCGTCTGGCGGATACTCTCCATCACGGGAGTGCCTGCCGCCTTCCTGGCCGGAATGTAGGCCGAGATCAGAATCGTAACCATACTTAGCGCTGCCGCACACGCAATGGCCGGAACGGACACCTTCAAGCTTAGCGGTACGCCGGAATAGAGAATATTCCCGAAGTTCCTGGATACGACCGTTAGCACGAGTCCCATGCTGCCTATTCCCAAGATAATGCCAACCGGTATTCCCGCCGCACCAATACACAGACCTTCGAACAGCACAGAGTTACGCAGCTGCTTTGCTGTGGCTCCCACCGATGAGAGAATGCCGAATTGGCGTGTGCGCTCATTCAAGGAGATGGTGAAGGCGTTGTAGATCATGAAGATCGAACCGGTTACGATGATAAAAGCTACAATCCCCCCGACCGTGTACAGCAGAGCGGTGAGCACCCCATCGCTTGAGACGCCCATGAAGCGCAGCACATTATCGTTGTAGACGTAAGATTGGCCTGCGGCGGTGCTGCTTGCGTAAGCCTTCACTTCACGTGGGTGCTTCAGGGTAACATACAAGCTGAAGCTGTCCGCCCTCTCTGACGGATCGGTTCTGGTAATCAGGGTATAGCCTGGAGCGGCGGATTCCTCAAAAGCAGGTCTTGCGTAGATTCCGGTAACCTTGTAGGTCCGCTCTGCCCGGGGCACCAAAGCTTCTGCGCCCTTCTCAGGCTGATTCCCCGCAAAAAAAGCATCATGCTGGTTCAGCCGCTGGTTGCCGTTCATCCGGTCCCCGACAGCCAGTGTGAGCGTGTCGCCCTCTGCGAGCTTGATCCCGCCGTTCGCCGCCAGATGTGACGGGACTAGAATTTCTCCGCTGTTATCCGGCATTCTGCCGGAGACCAGAGTGACAGGCAAGGTGTCCGGGGAAGCTTCGTCTTCATTAAAGCCTGCAATGAACAGATAAGGCTTATCCGGGTTCTTACCGCCGCTAAGTGCCGCGTAGCCGATATTCTCGAAGGATGCCGTACGGGATACGGCCTGATCGTGGACCCGTTCCTGCACGAAGGCAGCATCCACAGCCGGGAACCCGATGTGCCAACCGCCGTATTTGGCGATGGAACCCTGGATCATATAACTCTGCAAGGACACAGCGAAGGTGGAGACAGCAGTGATCATAGCGGTGGACAGGATTACTCCGATAATCGTTACAATCGTCCGCGTGCGGCTTTTTTTCAGGCTCTGGAGGGTAACCTTGTTGAAAATATTCATGGCCGTACCCGTTCGTCCCGCACAACCCTGCCGTCTGAGATGCCGATAATCCGGTCTGCCTGGAGGGCAATATTCTCGTCATGCGTAACGATAAGCAGGGTCTGTCTATACTTCTGATTACTTAATTTCAGCAGATTAATAATCTCATGTCCATTCCGGCTATCCAGACTGCCCGTGGGTTCATCCGCCAGCATGACCGCCGGGGCATTCATCAGCGCGCGTCCGATGGATACCCGCTGCTGCTGTCCGCCCGAGAGCTGATTCGGCAGATGCGTTCTCCGGTCCGTCAGCCCCAGCAGCTCAAGCAAATCGTTCAGCCGCTCCTCGTTGACCTTGCGTTTGTCCATCAGAATCGGCAAGGTGATATTCTCCACCACATCCAGCGTGGGAATCAGATTGTGGAACTGGTAGATCAGCCCGACCTGCCGCCTGCGGAAGATCGCCAGCTTGTCATTGCTCTGGGCATACACATCCTGTCCGTCCAAATAGACGTTGCCGCTTGTCGGCACATCGACACCGCCGATGATGTGAAGCAAGGTGGATTTGCCGGAGCCGGAGGAGCCGATGATTGCCGTGAACTCCCCCTTCTCAATTGTCAGCGACACCTCGTCCAGCGCCGTAACCCGGTTATCTCCCTTCCCGTAGACCTTGCTCAGCTTGTCAATTCTCAAAAACTCCATGCTGCAAATCTCCCTTCACCTGATCTGTCTCTATCATAGAGCCGCAAGCTTACATCTCTGTGACTTTCAGGTGAGAGATCCGTCACTTAGGGAAACGAAGCCTGAAAAGCGCACCGCCCTGCGGGTGATTGTGTGCGGTGATGCTCCCTCCCTGCCGGGTAATAATCAGCTTGCAGAGCGCGAGGCCGATTCCGTAGCCGGCATGGTTAGGGTTACTGCCGCGATAGTACCGGTCGAACAGCCGGGGGATTTCTTCCTTGCTGAAGCCCGGGCCGTTGTCATGCACCGTAAGCTCGGTGTACAGTGGATTGTCTGTGCAGATCAGCTCTATCTTCCCGTTCTCCCCTGCGCTTTCCAGGCAATTCTTGAGGATATTCTGGATCGCTTCCGGGAGCCAGGCCGAATCGCCTTGGATTACTACTCCTGAGGGGCAATCTATCCTTAAATCTACATTGCGCAGCTCCATCTGGATCAGGAACGGACGAACAGCGGTGCGGAGCAGGTCGTTAACGGCGATAGGCCCGCTTTGAAATACAACAATGCCCGCATCCAGACGGGATAACTTAAGCAGGGAGGTAATCAGCCAATCCATCTGCATCAGCAGCTCCTCGGTCTCCCGTATAAAAGCTTTCCGCTCCCCTTCCGCAGGACTATTCGCAAGCAGCGTCATAATCAGGTTCACCGAGGTAAGCGGGGTGCGGAGCTGGTGGGCGATGTCAGCCAGAGAATCGGCAAGATGGCCCTTTTCCTTGATTAGCTCGCGGTTCTGATCCCGGATGCGCTGCGTCATTTTGGTAATCTCGCTATGTAAGATGGATAACTCGCCTTCTTCCGCATCAGCGATGAACAGATGATCCGCATTATGCAGCACCTGGTCAACCTGGTTGGAGATGCGCGCAATGCTTTTGTACCGGGCCTTGGTGAACAGCAAAAATGCTGTGCCGAAGGCAACAGCACAACCAGTGGCAAGGAGTCCCGCTGCCGTATGTAAGGTGAAACCGATGGTAATCGCAGCCGCGGATATGATGGTGTAGAGCAGGGTGAACCGCCGGATCTCTTTATTCCGCAGCATCGCTGCACCCCAGCCGGTATCCTGTTCCCCGGACCGTCAGAATGATCTGCGGACTTGCCGGATCACGCTCGATCTTCTCACGCAAGCGCTTGATATACACAGTCAGCGTGTTGTCATTAACAAATTCGCCTGCTGCATCCCATAATTCGTCGAGCAGCCTGCTTCGCGTAATAATATTCCCGGGGTTGTTCACAAACACCAGCAACAGGCGGTATTCCAGAGCTGAGAGGTAGACCTCCTTGCCATGCCGGGTTACAACACCGCTTGCCGTATCCACGTGAAGCCCGCCGATGTCAAAAGCAGACCCGGTCCGTCCGCTCTTCCGCAACGCCGTTCCAATCCGCGCAATCAGTTCACGCGGGCGAAACGGCTTGGTAATATAGTCGTCCGCCCCCATGTTCAGCCCGGTAACCACACTTGCCTCATCCCCGGAGGCCGTCAGGAAGATGACGGGCACCTCCCTTGTGGCCTTGATCTCCGTGTACACCGTAAAGCCGTTCCCGTCAGGCAAAGCAATATCGATTAGCGCCAGGTCAAAGGGATTTCCGCCAAGCACAGCCACAGCCTCACTCCGCGTAGCGGCGTGAGTGACTGTGAAGCCTTCCGAGCGGAGCAGCAGCATGAGGTTTCTGGCAATGGCCTGATCATCCTCAACCAGTAATATTTGTGGCATTCTTCAGGGCCTCCATTTTGTTCGATCTGTTTCTTATTTATTGCGCAGCCTGTGCCTGCTCCGGCGCCTTATGCTTCATGATCGGCAACATCATGAGTGCGCCAAGGAGGAATAGGAGTCCAGCGCCGCTATAGATGGTACTGAGCGGCAAGGCGCTCTTCAGCGCACCGGCGAACGACATGGATACCACCATCATCCCGACGAACATCGGATTCAGCACCCCGTTGACCCGGCCGACAATCGAGCTATTAGACCATCTCAGAATCATCGTACTGATCCCGATATGAATGCAAGGGAACATTAGCCCGTTCAGGAACTGGATGGTCAGCGTGAGCGGAATGCTGGTCGAGAACCCGACAATGGTGGTACATACGGCACCGGCCAGCATCCCCATGGCGAGCAGCAGCTGGGGCGGAACTTTTTTGGCGAAGGCGGCTACGATTCCTCCCCCGATCAGCATGGCTGCACCATTGACCATAAGCATGTATTGCAGGAAGCTCTTACTTTGGCCCAAGCGCTCGGTGACAATGAACAGATTCAGTGCCTGGGCTGCGCCCACCGCAAGTCCCGCCAATACAAACGCAAGTCCGAGCATCCGCAGCACCTGGCTCTGCCAGACATACCGGAAGCCTTCGGTGAAGTCCTTACGGAATTGCCCCTTAGTCTGAGCCGTCCGGGCTTCCATATGATCCTCCGGCAGACGAATAAGCACGAGCGCCGACAGCAGAAAAGCAACGCCCATTACGGCGATGGAGATCTCAAGGCCGAAGGTACTGTATACGAAAGTGCCTAACATCGGTCCGAGAACCATGAAGATGGCCATCAGCGATTGGAAGAGCGCCATCCCTTGCTGTAATTGTTCTTCCGGTACATGGAACTTGAATAACCGCATACTGGAAGGCTGGGAGAACTGCGACAGAATGGCCGAGATGAATGCGACCAGATACACGGATTCCCAGGAACCGAAGTGAATACTGAGCAGAACGGCGAACACCGATACCGCAGACAGGGAGTCGCACCAGATCATCGTCAACTTCGGACGCCACCGGTCCGCAAAGGTCCCTCCAATGAAGGAAAATACAAATATTGGCGCGAACTCCGCTACACTGATCAGCGAAATGGCGTAGGGATCATTGTTGGTCCTCTCCGCAACATACAGCAGAATCGCAAAATTACGCACCCAGATCCCGATTTGCAGCAGCACGCTGGATAACAGAATCGTCTGCAGGAAGCGGTTACGGAACAGGCTTGGTGGATTTGCGCTTTGGTCATGCTGATTCAATCGTTTAACCCCCTATTTAGCTTAAATATACTGCGTTTAATGCGTTGGAAAGGTTCTCCTTCCCTTCCTTATTATACGGACCCGATCCAAAACTATAAAGATTATATTATTCATGCTTAACTTACAGAAAAACTGCGACGCCAAGTTCGGCACCGCAGCTGTAATTCGACTATTTTGTTCTCCTTACTTCGCTTGCTTCAATTGAACAGTCTTCATGTATTCCTTGAATTCCTCGGCGATTTCTTTGTACTTCGTATGATGCAGGTAATGGGAGCCTACCATCGGGATCAATTTCCCCTGTGAAGACTGCTTCGCCTGTTCCTCATGCAGCGGAATCCACTGCTTGTTATGCTCGTTATTGGATTGCGCGAACAGCAGAACGGGCAGGTCCTGCGGGTATTTCAGCTTTTCGCCATTTTTGAAATTGGAGCCAAGGTGGCTGAGCTCGTTCATCAGTGTGGAGTTACTGCCGTGTACACTGGTGATCAGCCCCATCTGTTCTTTGGTGTGCTCATCATAGTCAAGCGATTTAAACGAATCTCCGCCCAACTTCGTTAGCAGCCGCATCACACCTGAATCTTTAGCAAACTTCATCGCTTTCAGCGGCAATTTCACATCCATGCCTGGCTGATTGGGTACACTGCTGTCTATCCCTACGAAGGCTTGAACCTCATCCGGATAAGCATTCACATAAGACACGGAGTAGAGTCCCGTAATGGAATGTCCCATCAGAATGTAACGCTTCAGACCGAGCTGCTGCACAGCTTCATGAATTTCACTGATGATATTCTCTGTCGTTCTTTCTTTATCCGTACCATCGCTTAGGCCGTAACCGAAAGGCTCAATGGCCACCACTTTGTAGGAAGGCGTCAATTGGTCTATCAGCAGCTTGAAGTCCAGCACAGGCGAGGCTGTGCCTTGCCCCGGCAGAAGAACTATGGTCTGTTCCCCGCTGCCTTGAATAAGCACATTCATCTTTTTGCCTTCTACATTGACGTATTGCCCGTACGATTCGATCTTCTTCTTCTCTATTCCGGTACTGATAACATTAACAATAAAGGTGATGCCTATGAACAGCACCAGCGCTCCGATGATGCCACCTAATATTTTCAACCATAATCTCCGTTTCTTGCGTCCCTTTTCAGGTCTAGTTATTTCAGCGGTTCCTGCCATGTCCATCTTCTCCTGTCCTTCTATCTGTAGATTCACCTTAGCGATATAGTTAGAGTGTACCTGCTTAAGATGTCCTCTTCATGACGGGAATATGAACGGAGTATGAACAGGGGGATACTTATCGCGTAATACTCATATTCAATAAGCTGACATCATCCAACTGGTTAACGGGTCTCCCATTGGCTTTGACCAGCGCAGGTATACCTTTGTAGAGAATATGGCCGTCAGTTATGTCAGCTACCGCTGTAATTGGCATGCTGTAATTCCTGGTAACATCGCTACCGGTTTGCAGCAGCAGATACACCCGGCCGTTCGCCGCCTGGGCTTGACTGATTTTCCCCTTGCCGAGTTGGCTCGCATTTATAGTCACTTGGGGGTGAGCCGTCTTGGTTGACAGGTCATAGCGGTTGAGTGTCACCGCCTCCGCTGATATGTGAAGTGTAGTGAGAGTATTTCCCTCCAGGATATAATGAGTCCAAGCCCCCGGCGCTTGTTCTTCTTCCCTCTCGGCAGCTAACGGCAATTCGTTCACTTCTCCAGAAGCATATTGGTATTCAAAAAGTCTTTCAGAGAACACAACAGAAGTATTGTCTGTTGCCGCTGGTGTACCATCAGTCCAGATCTTGCTGCGCTCTTTCACCAGAAACAGCACCCTGCTGTTGGCAACTGTCGGCTTTTCTTCAGTGATGATCTGTATTTGCAGCTCACGATCCTTTTCGGAAGGTTTGCCTAAGGGCAGTTTGAAACTGCGGATCGGTGAACCCGTCTGAGCATTATACACGTTATCGATCATCTCCTGATCTTGGTTCACCTTGTTAACGTTAGTAAGAACATGAATTTCTGGCCCAGCCTTCTGTACGTCTTCCACGTTGGCGTATTGTGCGGAATAGGGTTGCTCATCCGTATAATGGACTTGCTTTCGCGTGGCCAGATCCAGCACATCGATGCTCCAGCGAATCTTGCCCTCCTGATTCAAGTTTGTTGAACCGATAGAAGCCGACTTGGCAAAAACGAGTGCGTCTTGATCCCGGTAATAGCCGCTTGTCCCCTTCTTCCCTCTCATAAATTCTGAATGCTCCTCATACAGCGCATTGAACCCGGAATAAGCCTGCGCATCTGAAGGTCCTTTGCTTGTCATCCATTGATCCTTGAATGTTTGCTCATTTCTCTTGCTGCCCGCTGCGGACACTTCAATGACATAAGAGCCTTTCCCGCCCACATAGCTCCCAAACAGAGTCAAAGGGGCCGCTTCGGCCGAATCCCCCTCCAGTGTCTGCAGCTGATATTCCGGCAGGCGCAACTCTGCCCCATAAGCATAATAAGTTCCAAGCGAAGCCATTATTAACAGAATAAGCGCGCCCGTAATCGTGTAACGTTTCACTAGTCATTCACTCCCTAAACGGTGATCTTCTTCGAGACGAGCCTGAAGCCAAGTGTGAGTGTAAGGCTCATGACAACAATATAAATGCACAAACGGATGATTATTATCTCCCGGGGATAGAAATACACATATGGATGTAGGGAGAATGCGAATCCGATTACCGCCGCGCATGAAGCAACATACAAGATTGCATAGATCATACCGGCCAGATGGTAGCTTCGCTCAAGCAATATTGCCGTAAAGATCACAAAGACAGCCAGAATCCCGGTTCCGTAATAGACGGCAAACATTAATCCGTCTGGCGGCAGCAAGTATTGCACAAACACCAGGTTAGAAGCGACCGCTTCCGCCAGCAGTGAGGGCATCCGATATTCGGAGGGAACCATCCAGTCGAATAACTGGCGTTCGAGCAGCAGCAGCAACAATTGGAATGAAACCATAACAAGTACGAATATGAAGATTGCAGTGGCTTTGGCCATGTATACGTGGCGCCTTGCCGCCGGAAGGGTGAATAACCGGTAGGCAAACTTATCTCTGCCAGTCCAGTCACGGTACCAAATCCCAAAGATATACAACCCCAATACGATAATGCTGATCAAAATAGGTATCGTGAACAAGAACTGCGAATCTCCGATGATATCGGCAAATGAAAAGTTACGCGGATGATCTCCCAGGAGGGCTGCCTCTCTCCGCCCCGCAACTCTTAGCCGGGTAGTGTGCACCAGTCCGATCATTTGAATAGTAGCCGTCAGGAACATCAGGCTGAAGATAGCATACCTGAAGCGGTGAACTTCCAGATGGACAAGCTTAAGATATCGATTCAAGGGAGAAGCACCTCCTTCATGATATCAACGACAGATTTGTTCTCCTCCATTCGGACTTGTTCGCATTCAATACTACGGGCTACAGTTCCATCACGCAGTAACACGGCTTTGTCGATCAGATGCTCAATCTCTCTTACTTCGTGTGTCGTCAGGAGTACACCGCGGTTGCCGACCAGCTCACTGGAGAACACCTCTGCGATCCTCTCCCGGATGAACAAGTCAATCCCGGCAAAGGGCTCGTCCATAATCACATAATCGGAATTCTGAGCCAAGCCGAGCACCAGATTGAACTTCGCGGCATTCCCCTTCGACAAGCGCCCCGCCCGTTCCTTGCCATCAAGATCGAAGAAACGCATAAGTTCGTCTGCCCTCCCCCTGTTCCAGCTGTTATAGAAGTCTTCCATGAACTGAAGTGCATCAGAGAGCTTCATGGAAGCTGGAATAGCCAAATGGTCCGGGATATAGGATATCTGTTCATAAGTATTCGGGCTAATCGGCTTGCCATCAATCTGAATGCTTCCCCCCTGAATCGGTGTAAGTCCCATTACCGTTTTGAGTACAGTGGATTTACCTGCTCCATTAACTCCGATCAGACAAGTGATCTGTCCCTTCTCGGCAGTGAATGTGACATCCTTAAGGACCTCCCTGGTTCTGTATCGTTGGCTAACATGCATAAGTTCAATCAAGATTCGTTCCTCCTCTTCCATCATCAACGGAGTCTCCCGGGGGATTCTGGCTGATTTCTGTTTGTGCCTCGGTATATTTCTGTTGAACTACATTCAACAGCTCGTCAAGAGGAACATCGATGTTGCGAATGGAAGCCACGAAGGCCTCAACGGCTGTACCGAGCAGCTCCGCACGGATTTGCCTTAATACATCCAGTTCCAGAGTGACGCGGCTTGGGGAGTTCCCCTCAGTTATAATCAATCGCTGATCCTCCATTTCTTTATAGGCCCGCTGAGCCGTATTCGGGTTGATCTTTAACAGTGCTGCCAGCTCTCTTCTGGACGGTATGGTTTGCCCGGACTGAATAACGCCGGTTACGATCTTCTCTTTGAAAAGGCGAACGACTTGAGAATAAACAGGATCACGGCTATTGAAGGAGATGCCGGACCAATCGTTGACTGTGTTCAATATTGACACCCCTTATACTGCAAGTGTGTGTATTAAGTGGTTCATACACTACACGGTGTATTATGCAGTTAATACATCAGATTGTCAATAGTTGGTTAATTACTGAGCTGGGGTAAACACAAATAGACCCCTCATTGAATCAATGAGGGGCCTGCTTCTATTTCAATCCATTCCCACAATAGACCAGTTATGATCGACCTCAGGTATGATCGTCTGGCGCTCCCGGATGTAGCTGACCAGCATATCGCGGACGCTGCAGTCCGACTCCCAATGCTTTACGGCGCTGACCAGTCCCGAGGCCTTCAACAGGCTGCTGTAACGGTAGTTGTTGACGGCAAGCTGCAACTCGTACGTGTCGGCAAGCGGTCTGCCCCGGTATCCCAGGTGGATGATCCGCTGGCCTACCGGCTGCGAGATATCGATCTGATAATTGACTCCGGCGAACATATCGTAGAGGTAGCTGGGCACCTCGGGATCGGCGGCAATATTCGTGTCCCCCGGCTGCCACTGCCGGAAATGGGCAGCCGAAGCTTCCATATAAGCCTTCAGCTCTTTGCCGGTGACCGTAACGACATACAATACATTATCAAAAGGATAAATGCGGTAGACGTCAGCATACGTCAGCGGTCCCTGCTTCAGATCCGCCTTGTCGTTGAACAGGCTTGTAGCGGCAACATCCGCTCCGCTGGCCTCCAGCATGGCCCGCTGGATCAAGGTAATGACCGCCGTATCCTGCACTCGTCCCGCCGGCAGGCCGGCATTCTCTTCAGGAGGCTGGAAGTCGGCAGCCGCATAGCCCAGAATGCCGCCCTCCCCTTCTATCGAAGGGCCTCCGCCGCCTTCGGCGATGAACCGGAGCGTCTCTTCATGTGCCTCGGCAATCAGACTGCGGACTTCCGGGTCCGGCTTCCAGCCGCTCATATCTACCACTGTGACCTCGCGGTTCACGACCTTGGGCTGGCCGCCTTCCAGCTCCAGCGTCAGGTCGAAGCGTACAACTTCCCGCCCCCGGTCCCGTGGGCCTCCAATAACAGTATTCCCAATTCGCTGGTTCACAGTAATATGCATATGACCAACCAACAGTGCATCTGCTTCAGGGACAAGCTCCGCAATCTGTCCGGCGGCATCCGAGCCGCCCTCTTCATCGAATTCTGCGACCATGCCCGCATGGGCGCTGATCACAATCAGGTCCGCCTTTCCTTCCGCGCGGAGGGCTGCGGCAATCGGCTGCGCGGTTTCGGCCATATGGCCGAACCTCAGGCCCTCAACCTTGCTTCCATCCCAGCGCGGAACGTTGGGATTCGTCAGTCCGATGACCGCAATCCGGATGCCCTGCTGCTCAAGGATCACATACGGATGTGCAAACGGTCTGCCTTCCGTATCCCATACATTCGCAGCCAGCACCGGGAAGCTCAGCTCCTGCTTGATTCGCTCAATCAGGCCAAGGCCGAAGTTAAACTCATGGTTGCCCAAGGTCAGCGCGGCATAGCCCATGGCATTAAGCGCTGCCGCGACCGGATGCCCGTCATCCGGCCGCTTATTATAGACATCGTCAGTCAGCATATTCCCCTGGAAGACGTCACCGTTATCGATTAGCAGAACCTCTGTCCCGCTCTCTCTAAGCTCCCGGACATAAGCGGCTACTCTGGCGAGCCCGTCATTTACTGTATCAAGTCCGTCTTCGTAACGGTAGCCCCACAGATTGCCGTGAACATCCGAGGTAGCAATAATCACGATCTTGCGCAGGTTACGGCTTGCTGCCGGTTCCATCATCTCGTTCACCCTTCTTCCGTCTCTTCATTTCAGAATTGCGCCTGCGGTGAAGCTCTTCTCCATCTGGTCGCTGAACAGCACATAAGCGAGCAGAATCGGCAGCGTAGAGATTACCATTGCTGCAGCCAGCGGTCCCCAGCTAATGCTATATTGGCCGCTGAAGTTCATCAGCCCGAGCGGCAGCGTCCGCAGCGCTTCCTTCTGGATGAAGGTTGCCGCCATCAGCAGCTCATTCCATACGGCGAGGAACACAAAGATCGCAACCGAGGCAAGCGGCGGCTTCAGCAGCGGCAGCACGACCTTGAAGAAGGACTTCACCACCCCGCAGCCGTCGATGAACGCAGCCTCCTCCAGCTCCTTCGGCATGCTCCGCAGGAACGCCGACAGCATATAGACGCCAATCGGCAGATTCACAGCGATGTACGGCAGGATAATCGACAACCGCGAGCTGAGAATGCCGAGATTCTTCAGGATCATGAACAGCGGGATCAGCGTAGCATGAATCGGCACCATGACCCCCATCAGCAGAATAAACAGAATCAGTCCGTTATATTTGAATCTCATCCGTGTCAGCGCGTAAGCCATCATCGAAGCGAACAGCAGCACGCAAAATAGGGTAATCAGCGTAACCGACACACTGTTGAAAAAGTATTGATTCACCTTGGCGCTTACCCAGGCCTCTGAGAAATTGCTAAACCGCCACTCCGTGGGGAGCGCCCAGACCACTCCGCCGATAATCTCCGAATTATTCTTGAAAGCACTTACCACAAGCCAGTAGAGCGGGAACAACTGGAGGACGGCAATGAGGCTCATCAGTAGATAGAGGCCTGTGTTTTTGGTAGTCTTCAGCATGTCCGGTCCTCCTTAATATTCAATTTTTTCACGGGTCAGCACTTTATTCAGCACCCAGGCGATGATCAGGCACTCCAGCACCATGAACACCGCAAGCGCGCTGCCGTAGCCGAAGTTCTGCTTCAGGAACGCTTCCTGGAACATTTTCAGGGCAATCATGGTCGTGGAATGCAGCGGTCCGCCATTGGTCATAACATACACACTTTCAAAGGTCTTGAGCGCGTAAATCACGTTCAGTACGACACAGATCCGCAGCACATCAGACAATAACGGAAGCGTGATATAACGGACAGCCTTCCAGCCGACGGCTCCATCCAGCTTCGCAGCCTCATAATACTGCTCCGAGATGCCTTGAATTCCGGCGAACAGGATCAGCATGTTATAGCCTACATAATGCCAGGTTGTTACGATCAGGACTGACAAGAGTGCCGTCTTGGTATCTCCAAGCCAGGCTTGCGCCCAGCTGCCCAGGTGAACAGCTTCCAGCAGCGTGTTCAGCATCCCGATGTTCGGATCGTAGATTTTAACCCACAGCAGACTGACCATCGTCGTTGACATGACCACCGGGAAGAAGTAGATATTGCGGAACCATTTGCGTCCCTTCATTTTGCGGGAGACCAGCAGCGCCAGGCCGAACGAGAGCGGGAGCTGTACGAAGACGCCTGTCAGCAGGAAGGCCACACTGTTCCATACCGCCTTCCAGAAGCTTTTATCTGCCGTGAACATCTTGGTGTAATTGTCCAGGCCCACGAAGGCCATAGGGTTAATTCCGTCCCACTTCTGGAAGCTGTAATACGCCGTCATGAGGATCGGCACGAAATAGAAGACCAGAAACACGGTTAAGCCGGGCACTAGAAACAAAGCGATTAATTTCTTATCCGAGAGCGCTCTTTCCATCACTATCCACCTATCAGAGTGCAGAAAAGCGATGCGGTCCATGAGACTGCATCGCCTTTCCCCTATTATATTTGTAAAGCGTGTCCTACTCTGCCGAACGGAGCAGCGTTTCCAGCTGTGCCGTGTATTCCTCCGGCGTCAGATTGCCGCCATAGAGCTGCTGCGTCATATCGCGGTATTCCTGACCTGTATCTGCCGACAGCAGGCCGAACCACATCGCCTGGGTTTTGGTTGTTTTGCTGATATCGGAAGCATAGGCGGAGAGCTGCTCATTCTGCGACTCCGACTTCACCTCGCTGGCCGCATAGCCCGGCAGGCCTTTGCGTACGAAATCATCATTGAGCTTAAGGGACAGCTTAATGGCGAATTCCTTGGCTTTGTCCAGGTGCTTGGAGCTGTTGTTCACGAACAGGGAGTAAGGCGCCGCCGAGTTCTGGAAGCCGATCGTTGCACTGTAGACATCTTCAGCACCTGTCTTCGGGAATGCGATATATCCGAGATTATCGCCCATAGCCTTCGACAGCGCGCCGAAGTTGAAGCTGCCGTCAATCCAGATCAGAGCCTTATCATTCTTGAACAGCTCCTGGGCATCCAGGTAAGCCGAGCCGAGGAAGCCCTTCTGGAAGGCATTGCTGCTTACCAGTGAGGTTACCTGCTTCGCTGCATCAACAAATGGAGCATCGGTAAACTTGGCATCGCCTTTAATCGCATGGTCGAAGGCGTTAACGTCCTGACGAGCTACGAGCAGGTTGTACAGCAGATCGCCCTGCCATCTTTCTTTGCCGCCGAGCGCGATAGGGATGATCCCTTTATCATCGGCCTTGGTTACAAGCGCCTGAAGATCGTCCCAGGTTGCCGGAGGCGTAGCGCCCAGATCGTTCATCAGCTTTTTGTTATAGTAGAAGACCAGGGTTGTACTGATATTGGAAGGAACGGAATAGATATTGCCGTCTTCCTCCTTCACCAGCTGGTTGTCCAGAAATTTCGCGCCAAGTCCTGTGGAATCCAGGGTATCGTTCAGCGGGGCAACTGTTTTCGATTGCAGCACAGGTGTCCGGTAGGACTTCCCGGCATGCTGCTGGAAGACATCCGGAAGCTCATTGGCAGCCAGCGCAACACTGATTTTGGTCTTGTAGGTCTCGTCTTGTATGTACTCATAATTCAAATCCACGCCGACTTCCGCTGCGGTAGCCTCGGCAGCAGCCTGATACATCGGATCTGCATCGAACATCCATAAGGAGACAGATTCCGTGCCTTCCGCCGCTTTCGCATCCTGATTCTGAGTTGCCCCTTCGTTACCATTGGCTCCTCCGCAAGCACTAAGCACTACACTGCTAAGCGCGATGGATGCTGCAACTACCCCAAGCTTTTTTCCGAACATTTGTGTTGGACCACCTTTCAATATTTACGGATTCGACTTACAGGTATCATCTTAACAAGTGAACCGCCGTGTACGAATGGAGATATATTGGTTCTAACAGTAAAATTTTTAGGTATGTCAGATTACTTAACACTCAATTTACAGGGCGTTCTCATGTTTACGGCAGCTTTACATAGGGTTAACTTTAATCAACGAAAATGTAATCAGCGAAAAAGCCCGGCTGCAAAACACCGGACTCTGCGTATAGCTGCTCTTTATGTATCCGAATAGGTACCGCTGTAGACGGTATTCGGGGTCATTCCGTAACGTTTCTTGAAGCATTTGCTGAAATAGAACGGGTCCTTATAGCCCACCTGCCGGGCAATCGTCGCAATCTTGGGAGCCGGTGCTTCCTCCTCGGAAGCCCCTTGGCTGAGCAGCTTCATAGCCTCGCCAAGACGGACGTTCGTCACATATTCCACAAAAGACTCGCCCGTCTCCTTCTTGAACGCATGGCTTAAATAGCTCGGGTTCACAAACAGGGCGCTGGCCGTACTCTGGAGTGACAACGTATCCTCGGCATAATGCGCCGTTACATAGGCAATGGTCTTGCCGATCAAGGCAGTGCCGCTGCTCTGCCGCTTCTGCGCACGGGCATCGCCTGCCTGCGGCTCCTGCACATCCCCGGCTTTGATTCTGAGCCGGTTGATGTAGCGCTCCGCCTCCCACTTCTCCGTCAGCTGCGTCCGGATCGTGTGGAGGGCCCGTTCGACAGCATCCTCATCGACGGGCTTCAGCAGATAATGGTCCGCTCCAAGCGATATGGCCTGCTGGGCATAAGAGAAATTATCGTAGCTGGTGATGAAAATCAGCTTGGCCGCCGAATTCAGCTTACGGACTTCCCCAATGAATTCAAGCCCGTTCATATTCGGCATCTCAATATCCGTAATGATGAGATCGATCGACTGCTCCCCGATGATCTGCAATGCGGCTGAGCCGTCATCGGCTTCTGCGGCCACCTCGAACCCGGCGGCTTCCCAGTCCACCAGACGGATCAGCAGCTGCCTGAAATAATATTCGTCATCCACAATCAGGACGCGGGCTACCGGTGCTGTGTTCATAGTCTGACTGTCCCCTCTTCCTGTTCGTTCGTCTGCTTAAGCAGCGGCAAGCGCAGCTTCACTTCTACGCCCTGTCCCGGCTCAGAGGTTATTAGGATTCCATAAGCTCCTCCGAACCGAAGGCGGATGCGGTCCTGAATATTTCGGAGTCCGAAGCTGTACCTCTCCGCGTTATCATGCCCGGACCAGATCAGCCGCTGCTGCTCTTCGCTCATGCCTTTGCCGTTGTCGCGGACGGTGAAGCAGAGCAGACTCTGTCCGTCCGTGCTTTCCGCTTCGCAGGTAATTTCACACCAGCCGCCGTCCGCCATCCCTCTAATGCCATGGTGGATCGCATTCTCGACCAGCGGCTGAAGCAGCATGGTCGGCACCAGGCAAGCTTCCAGTCCCGGCCCGAATGATATCCGGTAGTTCAGCTTAGGGAAACGGATCTGCTGAATATACAGGTAGCTCTCCAGATGCTTCTGCTCCTGGGCCACCGTAATCAGCTCCTGTCCGTTGCTAAGCGATACCCGGTAGAACTCTCCCAACGCTTTTAGCATCTTGCTGATGTCCTTCGCCCCCGACATCACAGCCATCGCACGGATCGTGTCCAGTGTATTGTACAGGAAATGAGGCTTGATCTGCGAATAGAGCAGCCGCAGCTCCAGCATCCGTTTGGTCTTCTCTTCCGTCTCCACCTGGACCATCAAGCCTTGGATGCGCTCCACCATTTCATTGAAGGTAGCTCCGAGCCGCCCGACCTCGTCCTCAGAATCGGCAGCAGCGCGCCGCTCCAGATTCCCGCTGCCCACCTCGACAATCACCTCGCTAAGCTGGCTGAGCGGCCGGGTCAGCCGGCGGGCGAACAGAACAGACAGAAGCACGGCCGACAGGATGCTGATCAGGCCGAACCCGGCCAGCAGCAAGGCGATTTTCCAGTACCCGTAGGTTAGCTCCGATATCGTCACCAGTTGGACTACCTTCCAGTCATAGGGGGCGAGACTCTGTAGGGATACTAAATAACGGTCTCCGGCGACCTCCTGGGTCCGGGTCCCTTGTGAGACTGACTTGACCCAGCCCGTAAGGGATTTCTCCGGGACCGGCTGGTTCACCCTTGAGGCTTCATTCGCAGAGATGATTCTTCCGTCCCGGTTAATGACCAGCGTAGCGCTCTCCGGGTTCTGTTCATTATGATAGAGGCGGGCAAGCGTCCGCTCGTCAATGTTGACATAGATATAGCCAAGCGGGGTCCCGCTCTCCAGGCTCTTAATGACCCTGCCCACACTGATCATATTCTTGTGCTCCATCCCGGACAGAAAGTCAGGCGTAAGCGAATCCGCCCAGACCGCCCCGCCTCTGGCTGCGTCGATCTCCGCTCTGGGATAGATCCCCAGACTCTCCCGGGTCACGCCGGTCAGGTTGGAGGTGTAATAGAGGTCGCCGCTCAAGGACTCAATAATAACGGAATCAATATTCGGCTCAGTCACCAGCATTGCAGCCAGTGTATTGTAGATCGACTTCAGTGCAGCAGCATCATTGCCGGCACCGGTATCGCTGCTGAGCAGCTTCTGCGTGTCCTGGTTAATCAGCACGAACTTGGTGAAATTCTGGACCGACTGGAACACCGTCTCCATGGACTGCTTGACCAGTCGCACTTCCTGCTGTGAGCTTGCTGTGGTCCGTTCCAGGGTCTGATTGAAGACAATGCGCTGAATGCTGACCATGAAAATCACCAGTGCCAGCAAGACTATCAGGAGGTTGCTTAGCAGAATCTTCCGCCGCAGCGGCATACTTCCGCTGAACAGAAAGGGCAGATGCGCCCGTAACCTCTTCAAGAGGGATGGATATGGCATGAACCGCTTCATCATTCCCTCCGTTACATGTATGGTTGTACATGTATTATACACAAATTACAACAACAGAAAAGCAGCGGCGCTCTATAACTTAGAGAAACCGCTGCTTGCGGAAATTGCGGGTAATCAGACTTCTAAGGTATCATTCACAATCTCATTCAGCTTCTTCAGCTCGCTGGCCATGGGCGTAATCACTGAGCGGACCTTATGGGCCAGCGGCTTGCCGAGAATATACTTGCTGAAGTTCTCCAGGGTACCCGACGGGCTCAGATCGAGCAGCCGCCGCGGCCCGCCGGCAGTCATACTCTCCAGGGCTGTGCGGAAATTCATCGGCTTCCTCACCACATCCCACAGGAAGGATTCATCCACCGTCTGCACATTCCCCCCGGTCATGGCCGATACCAGTGTCACTCCCGGAGCAGGCGTCTTGTAATCGATCTTTTGCATATATGTACGGTAAGGCTTCTCCAGTTCATCGATGAATGCGGAATGAAAGGCGTAGTTCACAGGCAGCTTCAGACTGGCCACACCCTGTTCTCTGAGGAACTGCTGGATTTCACCGGTATGCGCGCTTCTGCAGGCGATGGTGAAGTGCTTGTCGAAATTCACAGCGATCAGCTCGGAGCGGGTGTTCAGCTCGGCGTTCGCGTGATAGAGCTGAACATGATCCAGAACGGCAATCATCGCGCCGTTGTCGCAGGTATCCTCTAGCAGCCGTACTTGCGTCACAATCAGCTCCAGCACCTGTTCAGGCGTCAGCACCTTAGCCACCGCCAGTGCAACATACTCCCCGAGACTGACTCCCAGCGTGTAACGTGGAGTTATTCCCACAGCTTCCAGAGTCTCCGCCAGCGCGTATTGCACCATGAAGATTGCAGGATGGGAATAGACAATATTTTCGAAGCTGGCGCCCTTACCTCGTGAGTTCTGATACAGCTCTTCGATCACGCTCTTGCCGGTCAGCTGATGAACAATCCGGTCCAGGCGTTCCATCGATTGCCGGAATACCGGCTGCTTCCCGAACAATTCAAGCCCCATTTTATTATATTGCGAGCCTTGCCCGGAGAACATAAATACGATTTCGCTGTGCATTTCCGTACCCCCTGATTGTAGAGCGGCTTATTTGAAATCAAGCAGTCTGGCATTATTCTTACGGTTCCTGAATTTCACAAAATGATTGATATCATCAATCTGGAAATACAGATTATTTTTGTAGAGATAGCTCATCTCTTTGCCTGGCAGATCGCCGAAGGAATGTCCCGGGTATACCCGGGTGCTGGGAGGAATCAGCCGGATGAGCCGGTGGATGCTGTGGAACATATCCTCTGCCGAGCCTCCGCTACTGTCACATAAGCCGCAGCCTTCAATAAATACCGTATCCCCGGAGAACAGATGGTCTTGCCCCCAGTAACAGACACTTCCCTGCGTATGGCCGGGCGTCACAAGACAGGTAATCCGTGAATCACCGATACGAATGAGGTCCATGTCCTCGACGGTTCGGAGCCGGTTGCAGCGGTATTTATAGTAATCTGCCTCGGTTTTGGAGATGTAGACAGTAGGACGGTAGAGCAGTTCAAGCTTCTTCACCATATTGGTATGATCAAAATGAGAGTGGGTCAGCAGAACAGCCGTGACTGTGGCCTCATGCGAATCCAGAATACGGATCATCTGCGATACATCCCAGGATGGATCAACTACAAAAGCTTTGCGGGAAGTCTTGTCAATACCGAGATATGCGTAGTTCAGGAAATTCATGCAATGCGTTTTAATCGTAAACAGATCATAGGTTGCTTCCATGCCCGCCTCCTTGAAGATTTGATAGATCTAATTTCCATTATTTATAGGATGAATCTACTAAATTATCATCTACTTTTTCACGAACTGTCAATGAATGTTATTGCTTCCATAGCAAAAAGCCTGCAACCTAACATTGCAGACTTTTCCAGGATTATTCTCTTTAAGCAGGATAACCGCCCCCTGGCGGAGGCCACGCACCTTGCAGACGGCGGAGCAGAACAATCTCTCCCAGATGGTAGGAGTTATGGGAGGCGATATTGCGCAGAAGCCCGCCTTTGGTCTCCCCGGGAAAATGGGCCAATGGCTCATCGAGCTTGGCGCTCTGAGCGATAGCAACCGCCTTATCGACACCTTGCAGCAGATGCGCGATGGCCTCCTGAAGCTGGCGTTCCTCTGCCGGGGCCTTCTCCGCAGGCCAGCTCTCCTGTACGCTTGTAGGCCGCTGAGGCTGGCCGCCCTCCAGGTGGGTCAGCATGAAGTCCTGCCAGTAGCCCATATGCTTCACCAACTGATAGATGGAGTAAGGAATTCCTTCTATTGTATAACCTGCAAGCTCCAGTGTCAGATCCGGCAAAGCCCGGGCGATCGGAATATGTCCGCGCTCCCCTACCAAAGATTTCACCAGTGCTTGACCAAAAGCATGATTGGATTCGGACATCTGTATTCTCCTCCTATTGATTGTGCGAAATATAATTTACCGAAATTCAATATAGCCGGATTCTAACGCTTTGTCAATAAGCATCCGCCTGTACCTTAAACATCTGGAAGTAATGTCCCTGAAGATCCATCAGTTTATCGTGAGGGCCAGATTCAAGAATTCGGCCATCTTCCATATAATAGATACAATCTGAATCTCTTACGGAGGACAGCCGGTGCGAGATTAGAATGACCGTATGGTTCATTTCCACCTTTTCCATTAATCGCATCCACTTATGTTCTGATATGGAATCTAATGCGCTTGAGGGTTCATCGAGTATCAATACGGAATGATCTCTGTACAGTGCACGAGCCAACGCCACCTTTTGATTTTGACCGCCAGATAGAATAATCCCCTCCTCTGAGAATTCTTTTGTCAACTCGAGTTCTATCTTGCTCTTATCCTCTAGAAATATAGAGAAATCTATGTTGTCCAATATATTCATCATTTTGTCCATCTCTTCTGCTGTAGGGTTAGACTCAAACAGAATATTCTCAATCAGTGAACAAGCATAGCTATTGTGATCTTGAAACACGGTATCGAACTGAGACAGGTATTCTTGTTTATTGAATGTTCTAATATCGACCCCTTTAAATTCTATTGAACCTTTGGTGGCGTCGTATAAGCGCATCATAAGCTTGATTAACGTACTTTTCCCTGCACCATTCTTACCTACAATCGCTATTTTTTGCCCAGCCTTAATGGAAATGTTTATATTGTTCAGAACATCGGACTGATTATTATAGCTAAACGACACATTAGTTAATTGAAGAAGATAAGGTGATACATTGGCCTGCGGAATCCCTGAATTCCCATCTGTAACCTTGTTTCTATAGTTGCAAAAGGTACGAAATCTTTCTATGTATATGTTATGCTCCTGAAATGCTTGGATTCTCTCCATAATCTTGCCGAGATTGCTGCTCATAAGCGCAACAGCTTCTTTAATGGCGATAAAATCTCCTGCGCTTAGTGTCTGTGTAACTACAATTTTATAGATGAGGTATAGCAAGATCAAAGTGTTATTAATATGAGTAAAGGCATCACTAACTAAGTACAATTTCGTAAACCGGTTACTGAATTTTTTATAGAGTTCAATCGTATTTTCAACACCATCTAGAAACAGGTCTTTAAGCACTACATGAATATTGGTGATACGAATATCTAGGGCATTCTCACGAAGATAACTGGTCCGGAGCACATAATCCATTTTTCTTTTTTCCGGGATGATAGCATGGGTTCGCTCTATTCGGGCCTTGATCATCCTTGTTCTGACAAACGAATCTCCAAGAATAGGAATAGCAACAAACAGCAAGATTAGAGGATCACTAGTCAAAATAAAAATTCCGGAAAATGTTATGGAGAAAATCGTTTGGCTCAGTTGAAATATACTATTTAAGAAAAGAATCGGCCTTGTGGAGCTTTCTTCTACAGAGTAGATATATTGGTTGTAGTAATCCGTATCGTCATAGCAATTGATGTCTACCTCATTAGCCTTCTTGAAAGCAACATGCTGAAAACCGGAAATGATGATAGGGTCAGAACGTTTTATGTAATATTCCCAGGCAGAATCGTAAGCAAGTTTAATGATTTTGCAGCCAATAACAATTGCAACCATAATCATAATTCGTCTGAAGTCAAAATTATTCATTAAAGCATCTAAGATTACTTTGATGGCATACACCTTAATGAACCAAGTGTCGAAAGCGACAAATAATGCGGTAAGAATTAGGCCCGGTATTCTGATCCAGTCATATACGAAAATTGATTTCAGGTAAAATATGCTATTGCTAAGAGAAAATTTCTTGCTCATTCTATTTCACCTCCAGCCCTGTGTTACAGGTACTTTTCTGCTTGAAGTCTATAGAGTTCTGAATATTTCCCTTCCTGACTCATGAGCTGTTCATGTGAACCGCTCTCCATGACCGTGCCTCCATCAATCAAATAGATCTTATCCGCTGATTTGGCGGCTGTTAACCGATGGGAAATAATGATAATCGTCTTATCATGGAAATGTTCTAAAATGTGATTGAACAACTGATATTCGGCTACAGGATCTAACGAACTGGTCGGCTCATCAAGGATAATGAAATTCCTTTTACTCACAAAGATACGGGCTATAGCCATTTTTTGATATTGCCCTTTGGATAAGCTGAGTCCATCGGTACTAAATTCAGAGGTTATGTAGGTATTCAATAATTCTTCGGGCGTACGATCCAGGTTCAAATCAACCTCATGAATGGCTTGCACGATTCGCTCGGAAACAGCATTTGCAGATGTATCCGCTTTGTCCATTAGTATATTTTCCGCTACCGTACATGCATAATATTGGAAATCCTGCTGCACTACTGAGAACTGCTTACGATACTGCTGTATATCATGCTTCAAAATGGATTCCCCGTTGATGGTGATCTCACCCGAGTAATGGTCATACAGACCGAGCAATAACTTAATGATGGTGCTTTTCCCTGAACCGTTGACACCGACCAATGCTATCTTTTCCCCTGGATCAAAACGAAGGTTTACATTCTCTAACACTTGTTTATCACTTGCTACATATCCGAAGCTTACATTTTCAAAAGCGATAGTATTACCGTTGTTTAATGGAACAGGTAATCCTTTTCGACACTCCAAAGACTTATCCGGTTGCAAAAAGAGAAATAACTTATCTGAATACAGCTGATATTCTTTGAGTGAGGTAATGACTTCGGTTAAGCCGAATAAATAGCCTGAAAAACTATAGACTGCAATTGTTATAGGAATTATATTAGCAGCTGGGCTCCAGCTTTCACTGTGAATTAATGAGAGTAGAAGAACTACCATGGTTCCCCAATATAAGACGACTTCCTGATTAAAAGCTCTCAAAAATTGCAAAGCGCCTGTTTTCCAGCCATACTTTTTCGTGGAGTGTAAGATTTCCTTTACAGCATTATCGTACAAATTCAACAAGATCTTCTGTATGGGATACAACCTTAGCTCTAACGCATACCTTTTCATATAAAAGGTTCTTTCAACGTATTTCTTCTTTCTATTGGGCGAGAGGATGTCCTGGTCGAACCGGTATTGTGTCTTTATTAATGTAGTATTGATTATAAAGGCAGCACAGACCGTTATAATTACTATAGCTACCAGTTCAACATGCATAACTCCAATGACTGAAACGGTTGCGATGATTCCCACTACATTGGATAACAAATTGGAGATTAACAATATGCTTCCCGTCGTTCTCTTCTCAACCTGGTTGATGGCAAAGGAGAAATCGTTGAGATAAGCTGCGTTGTCCAAGTTTTTAGTATCTGTGTGCATTATCGTATGTATTAACTGTGCAACAATTTTTTTGTGAAGAATCTGCCGGGCAACGGGATCTATTTTGCTGTAATACAAGGATGTACTTATTCCCCCAAGCGTGACAACGACTTGAATGAAGACAACAGGGATTATAATCTCCATAAAAGATTTATTCGTGCCTATACCGTTCAATACGACCTGGATTAGAATAACCGAACTCAAAAAGTTACAGACTACACCAAATATATTATTGAAGATTGTATAGGACGACCAAAGTGGTATAGATTTATAGGTTAACTTCAACATCTCAACATAGCTTTTAAGCAATTCCAAGGAAGTCCCTCCGGTTCCACTTCAGACTAAACTGTAATCTTATATTGTTATTGTATTCCTTTGGTTTTTTTCAACAACCGTACAGATTATAGGCTTTCGATTAGCACGTTCAGAAATTTGCAACACAAAAAAGCGAAACGCTTGAAGCTCCGTTCCGCTTTTTGATCTCAGCAATAGTGTTCCATTCCAGTTAGCTATTATAAAGTACGCAGAATATTTAACAGCTCCTCCGACATCCTGCTTACTTCCTCTACAGAAGCATTAACCTCTTGCGTCAGTGCAGCCTGTGCTTCGGTCAAACTAGACATGCCGTTAATGGTGCTGATAATATGGTCGATACGGTCATTCATCTCCTGCGTGGTTTTCTCAATATTGTTCGAGGCCATCTTACTGTGGTCTGCAAGCTTGCGCACCTCACTTGCCACAATAGAGAAGCCCCGGCCATACTCCCCCGCATGAGCAGCTTCAATGGAAGCATTCAGCCCGAGCAGACTGGTCTGATTCGAGACCTCGCTAATGAATTTGGTGATTTCTTTGGTTTCATTCGTTTTTTCTTTCACATCGACTGCCGCTTTGTAGGATTGCTCCTGGACTTCGGCGATATCCTGGGCCTGCTCTGTTACCGATACAATCCCGTGAACAATCTCGTTAATCGCAGTCAGCAAGCCTTCCATCTGCAGGTTTACCCGTCTGATTGTATCCTCTTTATTGACTTCCTGTGTAATATCACGAATCGTTCCTGCTACCCGCAGAGGGATGCCCTGCTCGTCCCGGATCGTTTCACCGCCTGCATAGTACCAGCGATACTCGCCATTTTTGGAGCGCAACCGGTAGTTCACTTTATAGTCCGTTTGCCCCGTGTAATCATTCAAATGATTGGCGAAGGCATCCAGCGTGGGCTGAAGATCGTCCGGGTGTAGCTGGTTGCTCCAGCTGCTTAACAGGTTCGGGAAATCATGCTCGCCTTCAAAACCAATCGTTCGGCGGAATTGCTCCGACCACCAGAACTCATTATCCGGGTTGACCGGATCGCCTGCGATAACCACCATATCCCAAGGTGCTTCCACCAGGGCACGGTTCACCAGATCATAGCGGACAACTAGTGCGCCCAGCTGGTCCTGCTTGATTTTTTTATCATGAATATCCAGCAAGGCCCCGGCTACCATAATAGGTGATCCGTCAGCTGCACGTACGGTTGTGCCCGTCGCCTGGAACCATTTGTACTCGCCCGCTTTCGTCTTGAGCCGGTATTCAATGTCGTATTTGATCGTGCCCGTCCGGTCCAGCATATGATCTGCGAACAGCTGCAGCACGCCCTCTTTATCCTCGGGATGAAGGCAATTGGACCAGCTCTCCAGTACATTGGGGAAATCATTCTCATCCGTATAGCCGATCATCCGGCGCAGCTCATCCGTCCACCTGAACTCATTGAGCGGATTCACCGGATCTCCCTCGTACACATCCATTTCCCACAGGGAGATCTCAATCGCTTCAGTGATCATCTCCAACCGAACCTTGTAATAGTCCTCACGCTTATGTATCACGGACGTTAGTCGCGTTAACAATGCTTGCAGTTCATCAGGGACTGCGGCAGAATATGTATCGGATTGCTCTTCTTCCTTGCGTTCAGCCCGCTCTACATAGTTTCGTAATAGGTCGGTCAGCTGAAGGTCTGTTTGGGGCGGCGCACCTGCGGGGGTGATTCCTTTGAATCTGTTCAGAATAGGCATGTTCTCTCAGTTCTCCTCATCTCATGGTGTGCGCTGCTTGGGAAAGCTAGATTGAGTATATAACAGGCCTGAACTTTTATATATAAATTTATATTTAAAATTTAATATAAAACGGCGGCAGAATAAGACTTGACAAAAGTCTCAGACTGCCGCTGTTATTTGACTAACGTTTACCGGTTTCCCGTCAAGTTAGTTCACTTGTATGCTTTTCAATATTTCATTGAATTCAGCTTTGGCTTGCTTGCTAATCTTCACTGGCGAAGCTGACAGCAGGGTATAGATTTCATTGTTTTTCTCGAATAGAATCATTTGAAAAATAAGCTTTTCATCTGCATCTCCCAAAGTATAGGTCAACTGCTTCGCATTGATTTTTCCTGCCTTTACGGACTGTTCCGTGATTTTCGATGCATTCTTGTCCGTTATATCTTTTTTGACAAAGCTAATATATTGTTCAAAGTTCATATCTAACTCACTCTTACTATAATGGCTAATTACCAGCATACTCTTCTCGGGTGAGATTAAGAACAACTGGTGATCTACTGCATTCTCTACAGAAGAAGTTACGTCACTCCAATCACTGTAGCCTGTGACTTGGATTTTTTTATCCTTGGTTGTAAAAGGCTGCTTCGTAGATATTGTGGCGGTTTGAATCTCCGCGAGCCAGTTCACCTTCGCATCCACGGCTTCGCCGATGAAACGCAATGGAACGTAGGTGCTTCCCTTGATGTTAGAAGGGGCCACGGTCAGTTTTTTCTGATTGCCATTAATCTCAGCAGTAGTTGAACCCAGCTTAAGCTTGATCAGCGTACCCGGTTTGCTTCCTTTAATCGTTTGCGTTTTGGAATCCCATTCAACCTTCAGTCCCAATGCTTCAAAAATAGCACGGAACGGAACCATGACCGATCCATTTTGCCGGATGGGTGGAGCTTGGAATGTAATACGCTCGCCATTCAAATGCACCATGATTTCGTCAGGATTTGAAGGTGTGGCCGCTTCTTTGCTCTCTTCATCAAGCACTTCGACGCCTTTGGCAGCGAGCTCGGTTAGAATTTTCTGTGCACCTGCATTCAGAGGATTATTGCTGATGGAAACCTCCTTAAGCTTCGGAAGAGTGGTTAAGACACTAATATCCTCGACCAGATTATTCTCAAAGTAGACATGCTCCAGCTCCGGGTGATTTCTTAGCGGTTCCAGAGACTGGATCTGATTATCGTTTATGATTAACCAGTTCAGCTTAACCAATGATTGAATGGGCGTCAGATCCTTAACCTGATTATTGCCAATTAACAGGTCTGTTAGATGGGTCAATCCTGCTAGTGCATCAAGCTTCTCTATGTTATTTGCATCGAGATTAAGCTGTTTCAGTTGGGATAGTGTTTGCAGCGGCTCCAGCCCAGTGATCTGATTGTCGTTCAGAGCCAGGAAGGTGATTTTGTGTAGATTTTGAAGGGGCTCAATGTTGGTGATGCCCAGCCCTGGGAGCATTAAGCTTTTTAAATTAACAGCGTGCTCAAGTCCGCTAAGACTGTTAATTTTCTGCTCAGGATCACTAGGATAGAGGGATGTTAGGGTCTGCAGATCTTCTTTGGTAAGGGGAGCGGCCGGCTTCTTCAGCTCGACGCGAATCGCCTGTTCCAGGTTCTTGTCTGAGATGAGAGCGGCTTCTGCGAATACGGATGGAATAGAAACGAAGCATAGCAGAAAAGCGAGTACAGTGGTGGATACAAGTTTGATCATCTTACACAAAATAAATTCACTCCTTGAAATGTCATAGTGACTTGATTCGACATTTGTCTACTATTTTCCTTTATAGGATAAGGGATAACTGTATCCAACTATTCTTAGGCCAAGAGGAAGCAGTTGGATTTTCTACACTTGCTGATGGACGAAAAATCCATAGTACGATAGCAGTTGGAAAAATGACATTTAATTTTGTACATTTCCTCTTAATCAGCGAAACTAATCAAATTAGATGTATTATATCCACCTGCTTCCTCCTTTTCCTATTAGATCAATAAAACAAGATACGTTTATACACTTGCTTACCGCCAGAACCCTTCAACAAGAAGACAATAGCAAATAAGGCACCCCGCTGACGAGGTACCTTACCTTGTATATGAGATTATAGACTGTTGAGCTATACTGGATGGCCGGAGAAGGTGCGCTTAGGCCTCCAGCTCCTCCAGAGTCCAGTGCAGCTGAACACCGAGCGCAATCAATTGCTGCTGATAGGCCTTTAGATGTTCCGCTGATTCCCTGACTGCCGATGGTTCGACCTGCTGCCTGATGGCATAGGCCGCAAGGGTGCCCGCCGCTTCGCCGATATTCCATTCTGTGGGATGCAGGCGGTAGCAGCCGTTCGCAATCTGGGTCATGGATATGTTCTTGCAAGCCGGGAGCAGGTTCTTGACCCGCACCGGGATCAAGGCGCCGAGCGGGATCTCATAAGGATGGTTCGGGATGTAGAAGGTTCGCTGGCTCACCGTTGTAGGGTGAAGATCCAGGTGATAGCTGCCTACCCCCACGCTGTCCTCATAACGGCGCGGTCCCGCCGCCCCGCGCAGCTCCTTGCTCACATCCTGCTCGGCTATTGTGTATAGACCGCGAATACGCCGGGATTCACGGATATAAGGGGCTTTGGCAAGTCCGTCCTCCGTGCCGAGCACATCTCCGCGCAGCCGTACACCCGGGTAGCCCTTCCCGCCGTCCAGGCGGGGCGCTTCGGTCTGGAGCCAATACACGAGCGAGAGGGTGAGCTGCCGTGCTCCCTCTAGATGCCGCTCCCGTTCCTCCGGCGATACTCCGATGATTGGCCCGGCGTAGTAATCGTTCAGTGCCCAGTTCAGCAGTGTAACTTCGCCGTCATTCAGCGGCTCCGTCCAGATGGCCGGGTCCACGATCCGCCGGTAATCCCACAGGGAGACAATCCCCTGCTCATTCGGGAACATCGTGAACTGCTTCAGCTTGGTCGTATCGTCAGCATCTGAAGCAAACCAGCTTAAGATCGGATACTGCGAGAATGATGGGACATATTCGCGCCAGTAATCATAATCTCTTGGACGCGGGATTGTATAGTCTCCATCCGGAACATAGTCCACTGCCGCCACATGGGTAATCGACTGCATGTCGAGCGGGTCTGCTGTCTCCAGCGCATGGGGCTCCCCTGTCTCGTTGCGGGCCTCGGCACCGCTGATATGCTCTACTCCGGCAAGCGGGAGCAGATCGCCGCATTCCGTGGCATCCAGATAGTAGACTCCCCGCAGCCTGAAAAGCTTACCGCCCGTTCCCTGCCGGACGGTCACTCCAGTAACGTAATCTCCTTCAGTATCGGCAGCGACCGGCACCGTATGATAGAGCACCTCGATCCGCCCGGTGTTCACATATGGGGCCAGCATCTCCTGCAGAACAGCCAGTGCTACCTTTGGCTCATGTGCCAGCCGGCTGACCCAACCGTTGCCGGGATTCAGTATAGGATTGCTCCTGGCAGCTTCCGTAAGCGGATAATTCCGCCTGTAATACTCCCTGACTCTACTGCGGAACTCCCGGTAAGATGCGGTACTGCCCGATTGCTCAATCCAGCGGTGCTCATCCGGCGGCACGGCCTGGGAGGTCAATTGCCCGCCCAGCCAGTCCGTCTCCTCTGTCACAAGCACCCGCAGTCCTGCCTTGGCTGCGGCCAGTGCTGCCGCCGTTCCTCCAAGGCCGCCGCCAATAATTACAACATCCGAACGCTTCTCCTGTTCGCTAACCATCTCTCTGTCTCCTCCCTGCCGCAGCAGTTAGATCTGTCCTTCGCCTTCGTCCCGGCGCAGCCGTTCCAGAGCCAGCCGGGCTGCGCCGAAGCAACCTGCCCGGTTGCCCAGCTCTGCCGGTACAACCCGGGCGGCCAAACTGCCGCCCGCCTGCCCGGCCAGCAGCGGCCACCAGACCGCGCGGCTCTGAATGACCCCGCCGCCGATAATGATCAGCTCGGGGTCTACCGCCGCCCCGATGTTAGTTGTCACCAGCGCAAGATCCGCTGTGAAGCGCTCCAGCACCGTCAGCGCTGACGCGTCGCCCTGCTCCGCCGCCGCCATAATCTCCCGCCCGTGCGTATACGCCCGGCCGGTCTCCTCCAGTGCCAGCCGCAGCAGCGCCTGGCCGGACACATATTGCTCCGCGCAGCCGCGCTTGCCGCAATTACAAGGGCGACCTCCCGGCACCAGCACGCTGTGCCCCCAGTCGCCACCGCTCCAGGCGGCTCCGCGCAGCAGCCGGCCTTCCGCCAGATTAGCCCCGCCGACCCCGGTGCCCAGGGTCAGCATGACCAGGCTCGCCCTGCCGCGTCCCGCGCCCAGCCAGGCCTCGCCCAGCAGCGCCGCGTTGGCATCGTTATCGGCCGCCGCAGGCAGCCCGAAGGCAGTCTCTGCCCACTTCGTAAGCTGCATCCCCTGCCAGCCGGGCAGATTATCGGTGGCGTAGACCACCTCGCCCGTATCCGCATTCACCCTGCCCGCCGAGCCGATCCCCAGCGCTTCCACCGCAGGATGGCCAGCCAGCAGTTCCTCCACCAGGCTGTGGAGCTGGCCGAGAATAACCTTCCGGCCCAGCCGGGCCTCCGTGTCTCGCCCGGCTTCTGCCAGTATCGTCCCCGCTTCATCGGTCACAAGCCCTTTGATGCCTGTCCCTCCGATATCCACACCTATGACTTGCCGCATTCGCACCACCTCCACTACTGCGTCTGTACCACACGGAAACGGCGCTGCCATCCTTGTAGGAAAGGTACCGTTTTAGGGCTTAAGTTTCAGCTCATATATCTCCATTCGCCTGCTTTCTGGCGGCATAGAGCATGATCCCTGAGTAACAATACACTTGTAATCGGTTTTCCGCCCACATTTGGCCGTCCGCCCTCTAACCAGCGCATTGTAATCGGTTTTCCGATTACATCTGGCCATCTGCCCTCTCGCGAGCGCATTGTAATCGGTTTTCCGATTACATCTGGCCATCTGTCCTCTCGCGAGCGCATTGTAATCGGTTTTTCGATTACATCCAGCCATCTGTCCTCTCGCAAGCGCATTGTAATCGGTTTTCCGATTACATTCGACCAACGCGCCGTCCCCGACCCCAATGTGTTCGGTTTTCCGCCTACACGCCTCTTTCTCATCCCCCTACCTCGACAGACGAACTCAACGCCCCCTATATCACCAACGCTGTTCCCTTAACCGGAATGTAATGTATAATTCACTATCTCTTCATTTCTCCCAGTCGTTTCATTTCTCCCTACCGCCTCATTTCCCCCGCACCCTAATAAATCCGGTCAATGACCGCCCGGGCGGTGAGCTCCTTCATCCGCTTGGTCTCTTCGGCATGGAGCTGCTCCAGCCCCTGGCAGAGCAGGTCGATAATGAACAGCTGCGAGACCTTGGCTCCTACGGAGCCTCCTTCCAGCGGCGATTCCTTCCCGGCCGTCAGCAGCACAATGTCGGCAATGGAAGCGATGGGGGACTTGGCATAGTTAGTCATAGCAATCACCTTAGCCCCGTTATGCTTGGCCTTCATCAGCATGTCATTCGTATCCAGCGTGCTGCCAGATACACTGATGCCAAAAGCGACATCACCCGGTCCCATCGTCACCGCCATCATCGACTGAATATGGCTGTCGGAATTGGCTTCGACCCGCCGTCCGATCCGCAGGAAGCGGTTCTTAGCGTCCAGTGCCGTGATCCCGGAAGAACCTACGCCGAAGAACTGGACATACCGGGCCTGATCCAGAGCGTCTACCGCCTGCTGCAGCTGCTCCCGGTCCAGCATACCCAGGCTGGATTGCAATACACCAACCATTAAGGCATACAGATGGTCGGCGTAATCCCCTCCGCCTGCCCCCTGCTCGCCGTCCGCCAGAGTCTGCCGCTTCGGCAGGCCCTGAGCCAGCATCAGCTTGAAATCCTGATAGCCCTTGAAGCCGATTTTGCGGCAGAAGCGCATCACCGTGGTCTCGCCCGTTCCGGCAAAATCGGCCAGCTCGGTCACAGACAAATAGATCAGATTGTCCGGATGCTCAAGCACACACCGGGCTACCTTTTGCTCCGACTTAGTCATGGACGGGTAATACGTGTTGATCCGGTCATTCATTTCCATTACGGTTCATCCTCACTTTTCTCGCCGCTGCTGCGAACGGCCGGGTGATCAGCTGCGGCCGGGTAATTGCGGAGCCTACTACTACCGCATAGGCCCCCAGGTCGAGCGCTGCCTCCACCTGGGCAGGCTGGCTGATCCGGCCTTCGGCAATGACCGGAATCTTCAGCCGCTGTGCAGCCTGCTCCAGCAACTCCAGATTCGGCCCTTCCTGCTGGCGGGAATACGGTGTATATCCCGACAAGGTGGTCGAGACACAGCTGACCCCAAGCGACTCGGCGTATAACGCTTCCTCCAGTGTGGAGATATCCGCCATGGAAGCAGCCGGGCTTGCCTTCAGCAGGTCTATGATCTGCTCCAGCGAACAATTCTCCGGCCGGGTCTGCCGGGTTCCGTCAAAAGCTATAATATCCGCCCCCGCGCCCAGCAGCTCCTCAATCTCTCTAAGCGTAGGGGTAATATAGACGTCCGAATCCGGGTAATTGCGCTTCACGATGCCGATCACCGGGAGCGCAACTGACTGCTTGATCGCCCGCACATCTGCCGCCCCGTTGGCCCGGATGGCGATGGCTCCGCCTTCCGCTGCCGCCACGGCCATCCGGGCCATAATCTCTGGCCCATGCAGCGGCTCATCCGGCAGCGCCTGGCAGGAGACAATCAGCCCCAGATGCAGGCTTTCCAGTATATTTTTGTTCAGGGTCCCCACCCTCTCTCCTTATATTATATATAAATCGAACTTGCTACCGCTCCTACAGCTCCAAAATTCCCCTCTGTCACTCTTCGCTATCTGTATTGTTCAATTCAAATTTATATAATCTGTCTACCCTCACGAGGGCACATACTCTACAGTTAAGCCCACCTCGAACATCCGGTTCCAAGGCATATAGCAGTCGGTGATCTTAACGCTCCCCGCAGGGCTGTCAATCCGTACAGTCAGCTCCTCACTCAGCCGTTCCTGTACACGGGCAGCCACGCGCCCGCGCGGTCCGTCCAGCTCGTATTTGCCATAGCCCATCTCCTGCACCGGGCCCTCACTAAGCTCTCCTCGCACTACTGAACAATAGCATACATCCTCGGCATAGCGGAGCGCCAGGAAATCCAGATGCTCTTGTGTACGTCCGTAGATCAGATAGATCATTGCCTGCGAGATTACGGTCCCAAGCGAATTGGAGCTGGTATTCCAGGCGGCATATCCGGCCAGATCGAACAGGAGGTTCTTCTGCCGCAGCAGCTTAACCAGCTTCTGGTCTCCACCATTGGCATAGCCGACATCTGCTACAGCCACAGGTATCTTGCGGTCACGAAGCAAGTAGTCCCCGTACTCCACCAGCTCCATCAGGTTCCGGTATACGTCATAACTGTGAAAAGCATGCTTCTGCGACACCGCCTCCTCCATCGTCTCCCCCGGTGTGCTGATCAGCAGGACAAGGTCCGCTTCGGCAGCACTGGATGCGATCAGACCCCCGGCGGCCAGGATCTGATACTTCAGCGTCTCGTAGAAAAAGCGGTCCTCGAACAGCGGCGTCACAAACGCCCCCTGCACAGCGGACAAACGCGGGTATATCAAAGGGATACGTCCTTCGGATTTGTTCATCATCCGGGCAAGCAATGTGCAGCCCACTTCATCTGCTCCCGGGTACATATAGACCTTAAGCTCCAGATCAAGCGCCGTGATCCGCGCCCGCACCTTCTCCTGATCCTTGGCGGTATGTCCATACGGTGCTGAATCATCCTGCGGAACAATCATGAAGTCAATCACCCCGTCACAGACCAGTTCCAGCGTCTGCTTGTTCGCTTCAATATTAATTGCTCTGCGGCCAAGATAATCCTGCAGCACCTCTGCCGGGAGCCGGAGATCGATATCGGCCAGCTCACGGATCTCCTCATCCGTGGCAATGCCCAGCTCCAGCCGGTGGCCGATGAAGCCCTTGCGGAAAATCTCCCGGCCCCAGTCCGCATAATAATCCGGCTCCTCGTCAGATAGTGAATACTGCGGACAGCGCATAATCAGCTGGAACGCATACAGCTTAAGCTGCGGATAACGCCGCCGGATCTCCCGCAGCCGCTCCAGGCGCGCAGCCAGAACTTCAAGCTCCAGCTGGTGCAGCCGCGAGGGAATAATGCCGCCGTAGAGCAGCGTATCCAGCGAGACCACCGCCCCATCTGCCCCTTCGCAGGCAGCCTCGAACCAGGACCACAGCCGCTCAACATCACCCGGACGTTTCTTCAGTCCCATAATCCCGGCGGGCGGACGCTCTACCCTATAATCTGTTCCCTGAGCCAGCAGATAAGGGAATTCATAATTGCAGGGCCGCTCATCGAGCGGAACCAGAATCAGCTTATGGTGCTTAGACATGCTGGTCCTCCTCCTTTGTCTCCGCCTTCATCTCTGCCTTGATCTCCTTCTCCATCTCCGGCAGCTCGATCCCCAGCGCCTCAGCCGCACGCACAGCCGGATCACTTCCGAGCCGCACACCATAACTGCGGCAGCGCTCCAGGCACTTAAGCACATCTTTCCCAGCCAGCGGCCCAGGCGTATTCTCCAGCTGTCTGCGAACAGCCCGCCACAGCACAGCATCCCCGATGGCACGGCGCAGCCATGGCCCAGCCTCTTCGATGAACTTGGCATTCTCTAAGCCGCCAAGCCGCACGGCAGCCTGCTCCAGCCGGCTGAAATAAGCGTCCAGCCGCTCCAGATCGCGCTCCGCCAGCGCATCGTCCAGCTCCGGGTAGCCGCCGGAATACAGGCGGCTGTTCAGATTCTGACGGCAGAAAAACATCATGTCCTCCGCAAGCTCCCCGGCGAATTCACGCACGGACAGCTCCCAGGACAGCTCCGGCATGTAACGCTCGCTGTTCCACATATAGTGGGCCATCGTGTTAAGCGTGATCTTGGAGCATTCCCACTGATTCATCGGATTGGCAACGACCGCTGTATGCCCGTACCTGCCGAGCCGGGAGCTGCGCCCGCGCACCGGATCAAGGAACAGCCGGTCCTTATCGCAGTCATTCACCGGAATATTGTCCCACAGCCACAGCTCATGCCCGTAATAGCCATAGTTATCCTCCGCATGCCCCCGGCCGATCTCCGGAGCGAAGACGAAATAGCCGGTCCAAAACACTTTGACAGCGGGATGAAGCTGCTCGCGGATATCCTTCTTGTACTCTGTATTCCAATACGACCAGTATTCCGATGGACACATAGCCAGGGTGAAGTGCGGCAGACATCCGGCTAAGTAATCATAGACCCGGTTCGTCACATAGGCATGGGCGGTCCCGGAGCGCTCCAGGAACTGCTTGTTGTCGCCTTGGAGCACATAATCTATGTCATCCATCAGCAGTGCGAAATGCCGTACTCCAATCGCGATCATCGCGGCCAGCTTCTCTTCCAGCCTAGCGAAATCCTCCTTGCTGCGGAATTCCAGATCATTGCCCGGGCTGATACAATAGTAGAAATCCACCAGATGCTTGTCGCATTCCTGCTTAAGGTCATGAATCCTGGTGAACACATGGTCCGGGTACGGCTCACGCCACAGCTTCCGGTGATACGGATCATCCTTCGGCGCGTACATGAAGGCGTTCATCCGGTGCCCGCTCATATATCTGACCGAATCCATCCGGTCCGCGAAGCTCCATGGCACGCCATAGAACCCTTCAATAATGCCCCGTACCGGAAAAGAAGGCTCATCCTCCACCGTAACCACCGGCAGGCGGCAGCAATCCTCCTCCACAGTAAGCAGTTGCTTCAGCGCATCCAGCCCGTACTTCAGCCCCCGCCGGTTAGACGCAGCGACAACAAGCTTAGCATCCTCTCCAATTACCAGCCGGTATCCGTCCGCAGCAAGCCCGGCGTCATACTCCAGCATCAGCTGCGCATTCCCCTTATCGGAGGTGGCTACGCCCGGTCCGGCCGGTTCCAGAATTACGATGTCTCCGCCTTCAGCAAGCAGCCCGTTTACATCCTGATTCATCGCATAACGTGAAGCCAGCTCACAGCGAAGCTGCGAACCCTCTACCACCAGCTCTTTCCCTTGCGTATAATAGTCGCGGAACAGATATTGGCAGTCCCGTAACGAAATCCCCATTGAGTTATGCCTCCTTAGTTAGCCTTTTATCGCGCCGGCAATCCCTTCCATATAATACTTCTGCGTGAACAGGAACACGAGGATGATCGGCAGCACCGAGATCATGGTTCCAGCGGCAATCCAGCCGAAGTTATAGGAGAATTGCCCGTTCAGATACGTCAGGGCTGCGGCGAGCGGATACTTCTCCGGGTCATCCAGGACGACAATCGGCCACAGGAAGTTGTTCCAGAATGCCATGACCTCCAGCAATCCAATCACCGCAATCCCCGGCTTGACGAGCGGCATGACCAGTTGAATGAAGATGCGCAGCTCGGAGGCTCCGTCCATTTTACCCGAATCCCGGATATCTGCCGGAATACCCAGGAACGTCTGCCGCATCAGGAAGATATTGAACACGGACACCGCTGCCGGAAGAACAACACCGAAGAACGTATTGCCCAGCTGAAAAGCCTGAATCGTCAGATAATGCACAATCATAGCGGTGGCCGACGGAATAATCATGGTCGAGATCAGCAGCGTGAAGACCAGGCTCCGGCCCTTGAACCGGAAGGCCGCCAGCGGATAAGCCGTCAGACAGGATAGAATAATGTTGAACACGACTCCCAGCAGCGTGATGATGACCGTATTCAGAATGTAACGCGGAAAATTCATGAAGTTCCACACCTGCACATAGTTATCGAACGCAATGAAGGTGGGCAGAATGGCCGGCGGGTTCGCAAACACGTTGCGCCCCGGCATCAGCGAGACGCTGAGCAGCCACAGGAACGGCCCCATCATGAACAGGGCAAGCAGGATCAGCAGTAGATAAGTGATTAGAACACGCAAGCTACGCGGCATCAATAGGAATTCACCCCGCCTTTCCGGTTCAATCTGAATACGAGTACACTAAGCGCTCCCACCATCAGACTGACGATCAGCCCGAGCGCCGAGGCATAGCCGAAGTTGAACTGCTCCAGCCCTTTTTGAAAAATATAGACGCTTGAAGTTAATGTAGACGTCCCCGGTCCGCCCTTGGTCAGAATATAGACCTCATCGAACACCCGGATCGCGCCCATCACCGAGATCAGCGTGCAGAACAGAATATGCGGGCGCAGCAGCGGCAGCGTCACATGTACAATCAGCCGCAGCGGCCCTGCCCCGTCCACCCTTGCAGCCTCGTAAAGATCTGCCGGAATGCCCTGAAGCCCGGCCAGATAGAGCATCATGTAATAGCCGAGGCCTTTCCACATCGTAATGAACATTAGAACATACAGCGCCGTGCTGCTCGTGGACAGCCAGGAGACCTGTTCGCTGATAATCCCTGCCTTCAGCAGCAGGTAATTGACAACTCCGTTATTGCCGAGCAGCCAGCTCCAGATCAGCGCCACCGCAACCATCGAGGTCACGACCGGTATATAGTAGGCGGCCCGGAACATTTTGACTCCAGGAATCCGGCTGTTGACCAGAATAGCCATTAAGATTGAAATGATCTGGATCACCGGCACAATCAGCACATAGACCAGTGAATTCCACAGTGAAATCAGGAAATTATGATCCTGGAAGGCCCGGGTGAAGTTGTCCAGACCTACATACTTCGTCTCGGTAATGACAGAATAATCTGTCAACGAGAGCGGTATGCCGTAAATAATCGGCCAAAAGGTAAATACCGCCAAAAACAGCAGCCCAGGCGCCATAAACGCCCATGCGGTAAAAGATTCAGACCGAAACCCCTTGTACACCCGCTACACCTCCCCCTTATCAGCTATGCTTCTGCAGCTTAGGAACCCTGACTGATAATATTATTGACTTCCTTCTCTACCTTGTTCAGTGTCTCCTTGATATCTGCGCCGTTCATCAGAATCTCCTGCAGCCCCCGCGCCAGCGCAGAGTTGATATCTGCGGCGCTTGGGACGCCGACCATATAATCGGTAGCCTTATCGAGACTTTGCGAGGAGGCTACCTTGGCTTCGGCTTCGAGTGAGCCGTCAGAGTCGGTGAAGAACGGGTCCTGAATCGAAGCCTTGCTTGACGGCAGTGTGTTGGCCACCTTGGAGAAGGCTGTCTGGTTCTCGGCATTCGTAAGGAAGGCAGCGAATTCCACCGCCTGCTGCGGGTTCTTCGACTTCTGCGGCACGACCAGATTCATCGAATTAGAGAGACGCAGGTTCGCCTTGCCTGTCGGCAGCGGGACCGCAATGGTGTTCTTGTAGACATCCGGCGCAGAGGTCTTGATGAAGTTAATGAACGTTGGGCCGGACAACTGGAAAGCTACCTGCTCACCGGAGAAATACTGAATCTGCTTGCTGAAATCCGCGTCCTCCTTCAGCACTACCCCTTCCTTCATCAGGTCGCGTATCTGGGTAATCATTGCCTCGGCTTCCGGCGTATTGAAGGCCGCAGCCGTCTTGTCTTCATTCAGGATCTGGATTCCGTCGATCGGGAACAGCTTGGAGACCAGCTGCTGGGCATACCCGGCTGCTCCGGTCTTCTCATGAACCTGACGCGCCCACTCCACCAGCTCCTCGCGGGTCTGCGGCGGGTTCGCCGGGTCGAGACCGGCCTTCTCCACCAGCTTTTTGTTCATGAACAGCACCTCAGTGCCTGTGTACCAGGGAAGCGCGTAAGCCTTGCCATCGAATACCGTAGAATTATAAATCCCCTCGAAATAACTCTTCGCCTGCTCATCCGTCAGGTACTCGTTCAGATTCAGCAGCGCTCCCTTACTGCCTAACTGGCTGGCGAACTCGGTGTTCAGATTCACGACATCGGGACTCTTGCCGCTCGCTGTACTAGTCAACAGCCGCTGCGAGATTGCATCATAGGGATAGTCCTTCCACTCTACCGTCACCCCGGGGTGGCTGCCCTCATACTGGGTAATCAGATTATTGAAGTAATCATTGAACGTAGGCTGAAGTGCAATCGTCCAGAATTCAAGCTTCACCGGCTCCGCCGCAGCCGTAGCTTCAGCGCCCGTGCCGGGTGCTCCGGTGCTTCCGGCATCCGGTGTCCCCTTCGTATTGCCATTTCCTCCGCAAGCCGCAAGCAGCATAGACATGGTCAGCAGCAGCGATACTGTGAAGCCCTTTCTGTTAGTTCCCACACCACATTCCCCCTCAGATTAAGTGTAAGCGAGCGCCCTTCCCGCGTCAGGATTCCTGACTAATGCTCCCTCTTGGCATAGAGTATAGCAGAATTTGGATTAAAATAAAGTAATTTTTCTAAAATAAAATAAAAAAAGAAATAATTTTTCTTTTTATGGTTTTAAAAACCTCCGCCTGCACCAGAAGCATCTTCCCGGCAGGCGGAGGCTGTATTTAGAATAGAATATCCCCTTCTTTATTCTGCTCCGGCCTCAACCAGCCATTGCTTGAGCGTATCGAGATCACCGATCTCTCCGACCACGACTTTGCTTATCTCGCCCGCCTTATTGATGATATAAGTTGACGGCAGTGCATTGACGCTATACGAGGCCGATATTCTTCCGGTAACATCGATAATTACGGGAAAAGTGAACTGCTGCTCCGCCATATACTCCGATACCGTCCCCTTGGATTCTCCTGCGTTCACGAACAAGGTCTCGACTGGAAGCTCTGCGGATTGGCTTAGTTCATTCAACAGCGGCATTTCCCGCATACAGGGCTTGCACCAGGTCGCCCAGAAGTTAAGGAGCACGACCCGGCCCTTGTATTCACTGAGACTCACCTTCTCACCCTGCAAGGTTACCGCCTCGAACGCCGGAGCCGAAGCACCTGTGGTCATTCTCCCGGCCGGAGGTTGGCTGGACTGCTGAAGATACACCCAGATTCCGGCAGCACAGGCAGCAGCAATAATCAGCAGAGTAACGATCCGGCGCAGCTTCATCCCAGCCCCAGACTATGGTGAAAGGCGGCGTACAGCGAACCGAACTCTGCACGGATCTCTGCCGTAGTGCCTGACCCCACATGCTTGCCCTGATTCAAGAAGACAATCTGATCGGCCACCCGATCGGCAATCTCCAGCTGATGAGTGGAAAAGAGAACGGTATGCCCCTCTTCCCGGATGCCCTGCAGCAGCTTCACGAATTCGTTCATCCAGAACGGGTCCAGCCCGTTAGTCGGCTCATCCATAATCAGGAGCGGCGGCTTCGCCAGCAGCGCTTGCGCGAACAGTACACGCTGGCGCATCCCCTTGGAGAAGGTGGTCACCAGGCTGTTGCGCTTATCCGCAAGTCCGACTAGAGCCAGCACCTCCTCTACCCGCTGTTTGCGTCTGGGAATCCGGCGCAGCGCCGCCCAGAAATTCAGCAGCTCTTCCGCAGACAGCCCGTGGCTGAACTGATAATCATCCGGCATATAGCCGATCTGCATGGAAAAGCGCTTGCGGGATTGCTTCCACTTCAGCCCGTTCACCGTAATTTCGCCTGAAGTCGGCTGTAGAATGCCAGCTACCATCCGCAGCACCGTGCTTTTGCCAGCTCCATTCCCGCCGCACAGGGCAAGTATGCTGCCGCCGGGAACCTGGAAGCTGATCTCTTCGACCAGTGTTTGCCGCCCTATGACCTTGGTAATCTCTTTCACCTGAATTAGCGGATTATCCACGGGAACGCCCCCTCTCCCAGATCCAATATACCGCTAAGATGGACAGCAGCACCCAGGCAGCGCAGACCCCGAGGAACAGCAGGCTGCCGCCCGGGCGGCTAATCCATTCCACCCACTGATAATATTCCGGCCCCAGAACCGACCCTCCGCCCAGCTTCACCACCACGAACAGGCGCACCAGCTCAGCCGGATTAAGCATCGTCAGCACAATCAGCGCTGGCTTGATCCAGAGATACGGGAGCAGGCCGAGGCCTGCGATCAGGAATGTCGGCCAGCCGATTACGGCGAAGAACCAGACCGCTACGGAGATCGTCAAGGCCTGCCAGCGGTTGCGGGATAACGAGCCGATGAAGAGGGCAAGGGTCAGGAACAGTAAGACCAGACCTGCCGAGAAGGCCAGGAACAGGAAGTAAGTATCCGCCGCAAAAGCCATCCCGAGCAGGCCGCTGACCAGCCCCATCAGCCCGTAACCAAACGCTACAATCGTCAGCAGGACAGCGGCTAGCCCGGTGTATTTTCCCAGAACGAAGGATAAGGTTCCAATGGGATAGGTGGATAAGAGCTGCCAGCTTCCGTCTTCCCGTTCGGAGGTCAGTGAGAAGGAGCCCAGAAATAACGTCATCAGCGGCAAAAGATACAGAATCAGGCTCAGCATGGAGCCCGTAACAGCCGTATAGCCTTCGACCACGTTATTCGCATGGATCAGCAGCAGCCCGAGACTGAAGGTACAGAACAAGGCCAGGAAGGAATAGGCCCACGGGTTGCGGAAGCCCATCTTAAGCTCTCTGCGGGCGATATGCAGGATGTCAGCCATACTCACATATTCGTCTCTTCGGAATGCTTGCCTTCCTCTGAGCTATGCTCCTCCATATGACCTTCCCCGCTCTGCATGTCCATGTTCATCATATCCTTGTTCTGCTTCCATTCATGGGAGGCCAGCTCTCCGGCGGTCAGCACAGTGCCTAGCGCCTGCTCCTTCACGAATGCTTCTGCTGCCGCCTTGTCCTTGAAGCTGATCACTCCATAAGCCATCGGTGTACGCAGAGAAGCGTCATACACATAGCTCGCCTTGCTGAATTCAATCCAGCTCTTGTCGTTATAGTCGCGGACATAATCCATACCGATCTGCTCCGTGCCATTGCTGGTCTTCCACTCATTCATGCAGCCGATATCGTCGAACTTGTAATTCTTGCCGTCCTTGGTCGTTAGCTGAGTGGCGAAAGCATCATCCTTCACCTGCATATTGCAGACCACACAGATATCGACATCTTCATTAATCGCTACCGGCTCGTATTTCTTCTGCCCGCAGGCCGCGAGGATCACCAGACTCATTGCTACCATCAAGACCAGACTCCATCGTTTCATAATCGCAATACCCCCAAGTATATGATTGTAATTACGGATAGGAACAGCAGCAGCCAGCCTGCTACCATGACCGTGCCCTGTCCCCCTGCCGCCTGATCCGGGCTAACCGTACCTGCCTCAAGCTGCATGAGCGGCGCTGAATCGGTGGACCACCCTGCCGAACCGCCGGTGTACATATCGCTCAGGAACGTCATCCCCGGTGACTGGAAAAAAAGCTGATACGCTGCATTCCCCGCCACCAATTGCTGATAGAAAGGGTTGATCGCATACTTCAGGTCGCTGACCCCATCCCCCGTGAGATCCAGTCCGCCAAAGGCGTCCCAGTAATTCCCGTTCATCTCATTGTCCCTGCTGGCTGTGGCCTGGGCCTCAATGACGTTCGCAACAAACCCGTTACGCTCAAAGCGGTTGCCTTCTGCATTCTCGAACTGCACGCCGATATAGTTGCGGAGCACCAGATTCTGCTGCAGCTTGTTATCCGAGGACTGCTGCATGTAAATCCCCACCCGGTTGCCTTCCACCCGGTTGTTCATAATCGCGGAATTTCGTACATCGTAGAGCAGAATCCCCTGTGAGTGCACATTCCGGTTCTGCTTGCGGAAGGAGTTCCCCGACACCACCACATCGGTTACGCCCATTACCATTGCTCCGGTAATGTTGTATTCCCCGGTGTTGTTAGTGACCTTGGAGCCGTTAATGTACATGCAATGGACCCCGTACCGCAGATAAGAGAGCTTGTTCTGATCCACCACCGTATTGCGGCTGTTCTCCAGATAGATGCCATCCCGCAGATAAGCGATGCCGTTGCCCCGGATTACAGCGCCGTGAGAGTTATAAAGATCGATCCCGTTGCCTCTCGTTCCCGGTGTTTCTCCTTTGGGGATGAACCAGCTTAGCTTATTGTCCGAGATCACCCCGCCATCGGCTTCACGCAGCAGTATTCCGTACCCTGCCGAATGAATCACTAGCCCCTTCAGGGTGACCCTGTCCGCTTCAACACGTACAGCCGCCGCTTCCCCGTCGTTATTCTGCTGAATCTTCAGATTCTCAAGCTTTACACCGTCTGCAAGGATCAGCACCGCCGCCTGTTCGTCCTTAGCCGTATGCAGCAGGATCGCTTTACCGTTGCCGTTAATCGTCAATCGCTTATCCAGCCGGACCGGACCCGAATAGGTTCCCGGAGCCAGGGTGATGAACTCTCCGTCACTAGCTGAATCGATGATGGGCTGGAGCGGAAGGACTCCGGCGCTCATGTCTGCGCTTACAACGGTGTCATGATTGAAGGAGCAGATTAACATGCCTAGAATCATGAAGACGAGAACCCTGATGCTGATGGAGCATTCATACCTTTTCAGTACAAACATTGTTCACCCCCACTGTAGGATGGTTTCTTGTGCAAACCCGCATTAAGTGTAAATAAAAGGAATTGAAGTGCCTATAGCCCGAACTGGCTATACCGGCTAGAGTCTGTGACCATTCTGTGATTTATATCATATCCTCTCTTCTATGAACATTCGAAAAAGACACTCTTAACTTAAAGAGTGCCCATTTCCAGCTAATATAGAAGCCGTTACATGCTGCGAGAATTAATCTTTTATTGGGGTGGACGGATGAAGCTGCTGAATGAGCAATATTCCGTCATACTGATCGCGCGGAATCATTGTCTCATCGAGGACTCCCCATGCCTTGGCGGTACGCGGGGTGTACATCCATTCTGTGGATGCGCCTAACGTGGTGTCTCTTAAGTTGATAAACTGCGCAGCGCCCATACCTGCACCCATAATCTCTTCAAGACTTCCTTTGTCATGCGGCATAATCTGCTCCACTTTACCGTTGTTCTTGTGCGCACTTCCTTCATAAGCATATAATCCGATCACATAGTTATCTTGCTTCAGGGACCAAGGCAGCAGCTCCCCCATCGTAGGATAGGGTGTCTGATCATAACCGAATCCATTATGCTCGGTAATCATCGTAGAATTGTGTTTGCGGATATGGTAGTTGTGTCCCCACAGAATAATCTTTTCCCCCGGATAGGCTGTGTTTGCGAGCCAAGCCACATTCCCTGCCATCACGCGGTCTCTCTCATAGCTCCCCTGCTTAACGTGCTTCTCCGGGTCTGCCCCGGCCAGCAGCTGTACAATATGAGGATGGTAATAATCCAGCATATCGATCCTGTTCTGAAGCACACGCTCAAGAGTCGGCACCAGCTTAGGCTGTTTGGGATAGACTTTGCTTAATGAAGCTTTATGATCTTTCACGAATGCCTGGAAAATCATATATTTGTTCTTGATTGCATCCTTCTGGGCTGTAAACTCTCCGATATCATCAATCATATTAAGCTTCAAATACCATTCTTCCGTCCGGGTAAACGCTTTGGCTTTAGAAGAGTCCACCCCGGCAAACCATTGTTCAACAAATGTAATAAAAGAGTCTGTGGCGGCCTGGGAGTCAAACCCGGTCAGCATCAGCGGATGATCCGTACGGCTCTGCTCCGCTATGTACTCGAACAGCGGCAGATTCTCTTCCACCTGCCATACGCCGTAGATGGAGTTCTCCATCAATTCCTGCGGCTTCAGCTCCTGAACCTGTGTGTACGCTGCGGCAGCATCCGCCAGATTGGACTCAAAGGCAATAACGTTATACCCGAGCTTCTCATGCAGGTACTTAATCAGCCGGACCTTCACCGAATTATATTCGGCCGCCCCATGCGAGGCCTCGCCCAAGCTCACGATCCGTTTATCTGCCAGAATCGGCTGAAGAAACGCCAAATCCGAATAAGTGTCGTCCTTCTCCGGCTTAATGGTTGTAATGGTGTTCGCCGTGGCCCGGACGTTCTCCTTCCAGCCGGCCTCTGCGGACATCGCACTCTTAACGTCAGCTGCAGGCGCCCCTTCCGCGTATACAGCTCCCCTAACGGTCATTAGAGTGAAGCTGCACAAGACTGCTGACAAGACTGCTTTGCGAAGCAATGGATTCATGATGTTAACCCTCCCTTTGTATATGTACATCAGCTTATCAGGTGAAGGTTAAATCGAGCGTGGTGTCCTGTTTAAAATTAGTTTAAAGTCAGCTTACTTATCGCCCAATTGCTTTGAACGACTCGGTCTGGCGGGTAATTCCCTGCTCCGCCGCGAAGCGCTCGATGCTTGATGCGCCGAAGAATCCATGGATGCCCTTCGTCCGCTGAATGACATAAGCCGCATCCTCCGGCTCGGCAATCGGGCCGCCGTGGCAGATAATCATAATCTCCGGGTTGACCGCCCGTCCGGCTTCGATAATCGCTTCAATACGCTCCACACAATCGTCCAGTGTTAGCGCGGTAACTGCGCCAATGGTGCCCTTGGTGGTGAGGCCCATGTGGGCGACCAGAATATCTGCACCCGCCTCTGCCATGGCCCGTGCCTGTTCAGGGTCGAACACATACGGGGTCGTCAGCATATCCAGCTCATGGGCGATGCGGATCATTTCGACCTCGAGGCCGTAGCCCATCCCGGTCTCCTCCAGATTCTGGCGGAATACGCCATCGATCAGACCCACGGTAGGGAAATTCTGCACACCGCTGAAGCCCTGCTCCTTCAGCTGCTTCAGGAATACCTCCATCACCCGGAACGGGTCGGTGCCGCATACCCCTGCCAGAACGGGCGTATCCTTGACGACAGGTAGCACCTCCGAACCCATCTCCACCACAATCTGATTGGCGTCGCCATACGACAGCAAGCCTGCCAGTGAACCGCGTCCCGCCATTCTGTAACGGCCGGAATTGTACACAATCAGCATATCCGCTCCGCCTGCTTCACTGCTCTTAGCGGTAATCCCCGTGCCTGCCCCGACACCGAGAAGAATATTACCCGCCTTCACCTCTTGCTTGAATCTATCCATAATCTCAGCTCTGGTCTGCTTATTCATTAGTAGCTCCTCCTTATTGTGGGTTTCAGGCCTTCGCGGCCTGCATGAGATCAATCAGCTTCCGGGCTGCGGCCTCGGCAAAGGCCGGATCATTAATCGCCAGGTCCATTTCGATCAGTTCAACTCTTGAGCAGTCCACCTGCCGGCGCAGGGTATCGAACAACATCCGGTCCTCTTCAGGGCCGTAGAAGGGCTGACCCTCCACATCAATCGCCGAAATACCGCCAAGCGGCAGCATAAGCACCGTACTCTCCGTTGCCATATTGAGCTTCTCGGCCAGCTTCCTGCCGAGCTGTTCATTCTCCTCCACGGTCGTCCGCATCAGCGTAACGGTCGGGTTATGATGATAGAATTTGCGATCCTTGAACTTCTCCGGTACGGTATCCGCCGGGCCGAAGTTGCACATATCCAGGGCGCCTACCGAGACGACCTGCGGAATACGGTTGCGGCCTGCGGCCTCCAGGCGGTGCGGTCCTGCGTTCAAGACGCCGCCGACCAGTTCATCTGCCCATTCGGTGGTGGTTAAGTCCAGCACCCCTTCAATGAAGCCCGCTTCGATCAGCGCCTCCATCGATTGTCCGCCGATTCCGGTAGCATGGAATACCAGCACCTCGTAGCCGCGCTCCTCCAGGTATTTGCGCGCTTCGGTCACACACGGTGTGGTCACTCCGAACATGGTGGCTGCGACCAGCGGCTTTTTCTCCGGTTCATAGTCTGCTTCGAACAGGAGCATGCCCGCGATGGCAAACATCGCATTGCTGAATATTCTCGTCGAGATCGAATTGAGGCCTGAGACATCCACCACAGACGGAATCATCATAATATCGCTGGTCCCGACATAAGGGGCGGTATTTCCGGAGGCAACCGTGGATACCAGCACCTTCGGTACGCCGATCGGCAAGGCTCTCATGGCAGGGGCAACCAGTGAAGTTCCGCCGGTGCCCCCGAAGGATATGATGCCGTCAAATTTCCCCTCCTGGTATAACCGGGGAACGAGCTGCTCCAGACCTTTGGACAACACTTCTGTAGCTAACGCCCGGTCCTTCTTCGCGGCAAGCTCGTCCAGCTCCATCCCTGCGGCGGATGCGACCTCCCGGTTAGACACATCGGGTTGAAAGGCTGGCTCGAATACACCGGTATGGATCATCAGGGCTCTGAGGCCCAGCTCCTCTGCAAGCTTCTTGATGTACAGGTACTCCTCACCCTTCGTATCAAACGTTCCAGCTATGGCGATTGTCTTCATTCTCCTGCCTCCTCGTATACGAATCATAGATTCATCATACCGGGGATGTTTATGGATGAAAACGCTTTTATGTCCTATGTTTTTGTGTTTAGGTTAGATTTGTACTGCTTGGGCGAACAGCCCATGAGCTTTTTGAACATTCTGCTGAACTGGGCATAGTCAGGGTAGCCGGCCATTGCGGACACCTCGGATAATTGCAGGTGCGGGGCCTGGAGCAGTATGGCAGCCTTTTGCATACGGAAGCCGACCAGATAGTTCTGGAAGCTGCAGCCCACTTCCTTTTTAAACAAGCTGCTCAGATAACTGCGCGACACATGCGCCACCTTGGCCAGATCCGCGAACACTACTTCCTCGCTGTAATTCTGGGCGACATACTCTTTGACGAATTCTACGTAATCGTAATGCCGGGTGATGCCGCTGAGCATTTTGACCATGAGATCATCTTCATCCAGCTTGCCCAGGCGCTTGAAATCGCGGGTAATGGCCGTAATCGACTGCTCGGAGGGGATCCGTTCAAAGGCAGAGCCGCCAATGTAGCCCATAATCTGCGTATTATTGCTGTACATATACTGGACATCAACCGGAGTCTTGACCGGGCCGCCGTAGATCATCTTAATGACTTCAGGCTTAACCTCACCGCAGGCAGTGAGAATGCGCAGTGCCTTCGCCTTGGCAGCTTCCAGAGAGACCACCTTCCGTGCCCCCAGCAATCCGCCTACGGTTAGGCCGAGATGCACACAGATCACATCTGCCCCCGCTTCAGCCATCTGGACCGCTTGG